>DATJBI010000163.1:0-19145 GCA_035515435.1 Anaerolineales bacterium | reverse complement strand
CTGCTGGAGAACAGCCTGCTGGTGCTGGAACAGGGTGTTCTGGAAGGCCGCCGTGTGTTTGGCAACATAACCAAATACATCAATATGGCAGCGAGTTCCAACTTCGGCAACATGTTCAGTGTCGTGGGAGCCAGCGCGTTCCTGCCTTTCCTGCCCCTGCTTCCAATCCAGGTGCTGACCAACAACCTGCTCTATGACTTCTCGCAGACCACGATCCCCACGGACCAGGTGGATGCCGAGTGGCTGACCAAGCCCCGCAAGTGGACGATGGGATCGATCACGCGCTTCATCATTTTCATTGGCCCGCTCAGTTCAATCTTCGATTACGCCACATTCTGGATCATGATCCAGGTCTTCCATGCCTGGAATCACCCTGCACTCTTCCAAACCGGTTGGTTTGTGGAGTCGATCTTTACGCAGACGCTGATCATCCACGTAATCCGCACGAAGAAAATCCCGTTTATCCAGAGCCGGGCCAGCTGGCCCCTGATCGCGACCTCTGTGGTCATCGTTTCCGTGGGCGCCTGGCTGACAGTCTCTCCCTTGGCACGAACACTCGGCTTTGTGACCCTGCCGCCCTCCTTTTGGCTGTACCTGGCAGGACTGATGGTGGGTTACGTAATTCTCACCCAAGGTGTGAAAACCTGGTTCTATCGCCGGTATGGTGAATAACTATTTTTGTTGTCCAGGCGGGCTTTTCCTGATACCGCCCGTGGCTGGATCCATTCGATCGTGGTCTAACCAGGACCCGAAAGATATCCTCTCGATTGGGGCTGATCCTTCATGAATTTTGGGTTTGTACCCGGACTTTAGCTGTCTCGGCCTGTGGGCCCGTCCAAAAAGAGGACAGACCCTAATTCAATCGTTCGTACTGATCTGATCCGCCTACGCAGAAACCAGATCCTGTCTAAAGAGCCACAGAAATATCCCAAAGCAGCCTCGGCTCCCTGACAAGCAGGTCATCAACCTCAGCGCTCAGCGCCAAATTTGGCAGAGGTCCTACTTTGTGAGCGCAAGGGAAAATAGACCGCCGCCGTAGGTTCCGAGATAAAGCGTGTTCGGCAGGGATGGGTCAATTGCCAGGGAAGAAATAGAGATATTGGGCAGTCCCGTGTTGACCTCATACCAGTTCCCGCCGCCATCCGTGCTTTCAAACAAACCGCCATTTATCCCTGCATACAAGGTGGACGAATTGGTTGGGTCAATCTTCAGAAAGGCGATACTCGGATAGGGCGGCAGCCCTGTGGTGATCGCGGACCAATGTTCACCGCCATCCGTGCTTTTGAACAACTGGGAATCGTTTCCTAAATAAAGGGTGGCCGGTTTTTTAGGATCAATCTTCACAAAACTTACGTACATGGAGCTTCCCATGCCTGTCAAGATCGGGCGCCAGCTGGCGCCGCCGTCTGTGCTTTTGAAAATGTATTCTGAAGATGTTGCCACATAAAGGGTGGCCGGCGCCGTTGGATCAATCGCCAGGTCTCGGGGCCCAGTGTCTGTTCCACCACTTCCAGGGAGATTGAGCGCAGACCAGTTTTCTCCGCCATCCGTGCTTTTCAGCAAATCGCCTGAGGTCGCCGCATAGAGAGTGGATGACGTTACGGGGTCCACCTTAAGAAAACTGACAGTCTCATCGTCCGGGAGGCCATTGCCCTTGACCGCCCTCCAACTTTCGCCGCGATCCGTACTTTTGAACACTTGGGCCTGTGCCCCTGCATAGAGGGTGGTGGGTGTCATTGGGTCGATCGCCAGGGCACGAATCGCCGTCGCCGAGCCGATCAACATGGGATGGACGCCAACTGTGTCTGCTGCCATGTTGATCGAGCGCCAGCTTGCACCTCCATCCGTGCTTCTTAGGAACTCGTTGCTGTCCGCCACCACATAAAGTGTCGGTGTTTTTGGATCGATTGCCACGGCCAAGACATTCGTATTGATCGGGCTGCCCTCGAGGGGGCGCCAGGTTCCGCCGCCGTCCGTGCTCTTGAAAACGCCGAACGGATATATCGCTGCATATAAACTGCCTGACAGCGGTATCTTCAAAGTGGAAATGGAAATGCCGCTCACGCCGGTGTGGAGCTCGCTCCAATGTGCCCCGCCGTCCGTGCTTTTGAACAAACCGGGGGTGCCCGCTGCAATGCCCGTGGCCGCTTCTGCTGGGACAAAGGTCACGGCATAGAGCGTATCCGATATTTTTGGGTCCATGATCAATGTATGGATCTCAGCCTTGGGCGGAAGACCAAGATCAATAGGGCTCCATGATCCACCGCCGTCTATGGTTTTGAATAAACCGTTGTCCTCTGTGCCTGCATAGATCGTGCCCCTTGTTTTTGGGTCGATTGCCAGAGCCATAACACCTGCTCCGCCGACTCCGATTAATCCGATTCTGCTCCAGGATTTGCCGCCGTTTGTCGTTCTATACACGCCGTTGAGTTTTTCATCACCGCCTCGCCCTGCATACAAGGTGCCCGGTGCCGTTGGGTCCATTGCCAGCGCATCAAAAACAGACCCCTTGGGCTGGCCGGTCGGGCTCCAGTTTTCTCCGCCATCCGTGCTTTTCAATATGAATCCAGATTCCGTGGTCGCGTAGAGGGTGGTCGGCGTCATAGGGTCGACCATCAAGGCCCGGATCCCGGAGGTGTCAGGCTGGGCGATTGAGCGCCAGTTCTGACCGCCATCCATGCTTTTAAATAGCTCCCCATCGTCGGCCCCGGCGTAGAGCACGTTCTGCATCAGTGGATCGATCGCCAGCGACCAAATATCAGTACGAGTCAAGCCCTTGTTGATCGCATGCCAGTTCCCGGCGTCATCCGTTTTAAATATGCCCGCGTTTTGGGTTGCCGCATAGAGAGTGGTCGGTGAAGACAGTTCGAATACCAGATCGTGAATGAGACCACCTTCGGCGTAGGGACCAAGACTGGTCAAAATGCCCGCCGGAACTGTGGCGGTCGGCCTGGCCGTTGGCAACGCAAGCGTCGGCACAATTGAAGCCGCTGGATTCACATTTGGCGGGGTGGGAGGATTGTAGCTGTAGGGTCTCACATCTGCCGGGTTGAGGGGCTGGATGTTCGTACCGAAGGGCATCCCATCGTAGAAGTTGTTACCCCAACATCTGAACTCATTGCTCGAAGTCAACGCGCAGGTGAAATTTGCGCCGGAGGCAAAGATGGCTCGCACTCCGGCCGCCAGCCCGCGCACCTCGACCGGCGTGGCGCGATCGGTGTGTGTACCGTCACCCAGTTGGCCAAACCCATTAGCTCCCCAGCACATGATCCCGCCGTCAGAGGTTAGGACGCAGGTGTGAGAGTGGCCGGCGGAAATGGCAACCAGCCCCTTCGCCAGCCCTGTGACATCCACGGGCGTCAGGCGCCAGGTGGTCGTGCCATCACCCAGTTCACCGTTTTCATTGTCTCCCCAGCATTTGACCCCGCCGTCCGAGATCAGTGCACAAGCATGGTACGCCGCTGCGGCTATGGCGACGGCCCCGCCCGTCAGCCCGCTCACGTCGACCGGTGTCGGGCGGGCGATGGTTGTGCCGTCACCCAATTCACCGTTCTGATTGTCTCCCCAACACTTGACCCCACCGCCCGAGGTCAGTGCACAGGTGTAAGCAACACCGGCAGCAATGGCCCTGACCCCGCGTTCCAGGCCGCTCACGTCTACGGGCGTGAGAATGCTGCCCCACTGTCCGGAGTAGCCGTATCCCCAACACTTGACCCCGCCGCCCGAGGTCAGTGCACAGGCATGATAACCGCCTGTGGCGATCGCACGGACCCCCTTCGTCAGCCCTTTCACGTCCACCGGCGTCAGCCGCCTGGCGAACGTACCGTCGCCCAGTTGACCGCTGCCGTTGGCCCCCCAGCATTTGACGCCGCCCCCCGAAGTCAGCGCACAGGTGTATTGGCTGCTGTCTCCGTCATCCGCGCTCGTGGCAACTTGGCGGACCCCGCCCGTCAGCCCGATGACGTCCACCGGCGTGAGCCGCGCGGTGGTCGTGCCATCGCCCAGCTGACCGGATGAGTTATCTCCCCAACATTTGACCCCGCCGCCCGAGGTCAACCCACAGGTATGAAACATACCGGCGGCGATGGATACAAATTGTGTAGGTCCGGACGATTGTCCCGGGCCGCAGCTTGAAATCAATAGGCTCAAGACCAGAATGCCGATTGCATTGTTGCGTTGTCTGCGATTCATGAGCGCCATCCTACTCCGTGACTGACCAGCGGGCGGGGGATCAGAACGTCCACCTCGACCTCGACGCGTTCGCGGCAGCTGCGCAAAATTGGAACCAGAATGTCAAGCCGTGGCCGGATCTTTCAACCCAATTGCATATCCACCATTAACTCAACCAATTTTACATCCAAAACATTTCCTGGTGGCCGGCCAGGATCGTGCAACGCGTGATCTTCAAATATCTTCCAGGAAAGGCCCGCCGTCCCAAATAACCGCGGCCGCCCTTGCTCAAAGAGAGATCAGCTCCGCAGATCTTCGACTCCTCCGGGCCCAACGGGCCGGCTGCGTCCAGACTTTCAAAAGGCCAGCTTGCGGATGGACAGTTCCTCCACCGATCAGGCATGATTCAATTGGGCCCAATGGGATCTCCTGTGCGGGAACAGCGCGCAATAGCCCGATCCACCGGAACCCCTGCTGCGCGGACCGGGAAGCCGCGCTAGCGCGGACGCCATCGCTGCCGAGCGTTCTCTAATTCTCCTGCCCTCCTCCTTAATAAATACTCATCTATCCGGCCGGGTTTCGAATATCTTGCCCGTCCAAGATGCATTATAATCACGAAAATTTACTCCTCTGGAAAAGCAGTCATCCTCAACCAACCATGACCAACGAAACTCCCAACGAAATCGATCCGCGCCCCTGGCTGGAGCGTCCCATTCACCCGGCTTTGCCGGCGATCACGAACGAAGTGGCGATCTTCGCCGGCATTATCCTGCTGGCGTTTGCCACGCGTTTCTACAACCTGGGCGCCCGTGTGATGAGCCACGATGAAAGCCTGCACACCTACTTCTCGTGGCTTTTCTACAAGGGCGGCGGCTATCAACACAACCCGATGATGCACGGGCCGCTACAATTCCATTTGATCGCCTTGTCGTACTTCCTCTTCGGGGCCAGCGATTTTACGGCGCGCATCCCGGCCGCGCTGTTCAGCATTGCCACCATTTCCATGGCATGGTATTGGCGTCGTTATCTTGGGCGGACCGGGGGCCTGATCGCCGGTTTTCTAATGGTGATCTCGCCGCTGATGCTCTTCTATGGCCGCTATGTCCGAGAAGATTCGTACGCGGTCTTCTCCGGCGTGCTGATGCTTTACGTCATTCTCAGGTATTTTGAAACCGGAGCACGGAAGTATCTCTATTTGCTGGCCATTGCCCTGGTCATACACTTCATCGACAAAGAGACTTCCTTCATGTACACGGCCATGCTCTTGTTGTTCCTGGCGATCTATTTCATTGCGCGCGTGACGCGCAACGCCTGGAACGATATTTCGTCCTATCGCGGCTTTATCATCGCGCTGGCCGTCGGACTGTTGTTATTCGGGGTCGGGCTGGGAATCGGAATTGCCGGGCGCAACATCGGGGTGCTGGGCGCAACCGAAGTCGCCTCCCCCGCGATCCCGTCGGCAGCTTCGCCGGTCCAATCCAGCCCGGGCGCGGCTTCTCCCGCCGCCCTCCTGGTGCTGGGGGGAATCCTGGCCTTGATCGGGGCGGGCTATTTCCTGATCCGCGGTTACACCTGGCAGGGCGTAAAGTCCGAGCGATCGTTCGATATGCTGGTCCTGGCCGGGACATTTGTCCTGCCGATGCTGACGCCCTTCCCCATCAGCTTCCTGAAGGGCTGGCTGCACATTACCATCCCGACCACCGCACCCGAGGTGCAGGCGCTGACCTTGCACGATGTGATCGGCATCGGGATCTTCCTGCTGGTCTTCTTTGCCATCTCCGCCGCCATTGGAGTATTCTGGAATAAGGACTGGTGGAAGCTGGCGCTGACCTTCTGGATTCCCTATACGATCTTCTACACCTCCATCTTCACGAACAGTGACGGCTTCTTTACCGGCATCGTCGGCTCACTGGGTTACTGGCTGGCCCAACAGGCCGTCCAGCGCGGCAGTCAACCCTGGTATTACTACATTCTCATTCAGATACCGATCTATGAATTTCTGCCGTTCCTGGGATCCGTGCTTGCCCTGTTGATCGGGCTGCGCCACCGGCGAACACAGATTCAGCACTCCGCAGCCGTGGAAGGGAACCCCCCGCTCGATCATGCCGAGCAGGCGAAATCGGAGAATTTCACCAACATGTTTGCCCTGTTGGTTTGGTGGGTCGTGGCCAGTATCATCGTCTTTAGCTATGCGGGTGAGAAGATGCCGTGGCTGACGATCCACCTGGCTTGGCCGATGATCCTGTTCACCGGCTGGGGCCTCGGATACGTCGTGGATACGACCGACTGGCGAGGCTTGTGGCAGCGCAGAGCGCCCCTTGTTCTGGCGCTGGCCTTTGTCTTTTTCACCAGTTTCGCGGCCAGCCTGGTTTCTGTGCTGGGTGAGACTCCGCCGTTCCAGGGCCGAGGACTCGACCAGTTACAAAACATAAATGCCTTCCTGCTTCCAGCCCTGGTGGCTCTCATAAGCCTGGCGGGTTTGGTCTATCTGCTGCGCGATTGGAACGGCAGGCAGATGGCGCGCATATTCACGCTGGTCTTTTTCGTTTTGCTCGCCGTCCTGACCATTCGCGCCTCCTTCCGCGCCGCCTACATTGACTACGATGATGCCACGGAATACCTGGTCTACGCGCACGCCGCCACCGGCGTGAAGGACATCGTCCGGCAGGCCACGGAAATGTCCGAGCGCACCACCGGCGGCATGGGGATCAATCTGGCCTATGATGCCAGCGCGCCCGATACCGGCGTATCATGGCCGTTTGCCTGGTATCTGCGCGACTTCACAAATCAACATTCGTTCGATCAGCCCACCCGGTCGCTGCGCGATTCGGCGATCATCATCGTGGATCAAAAGAACTTCGATAAGATCGAGGCGGCCCTCGGCCCGGGCTATTACCGCATCGATTACATCCGCATGTGGTGGCCCAACCAGGATTACTTCGATCTGGTTACGAGCCGGGAGGCCTCGATCCCCTTCGCCTCCGATTATTCCTGCAGCGGACTGCTCGGTTTCCTGAAGCTTTTCAAATCATGGGATTTCTCCCGCGTTTGCACGGCGCTCACCAACCCGCAGATCCGGGCGGGCATCATTGATATATGGCTCAATCGCGATTACTCGGTCTACGCCGCGGCCACCAACAACCAGAATTTGACGCTCGCCACCTGGCAGCCGTCCGCCCTGATGCGGATGTATATCCGCAAGGATGTGGCTGAACAAACCTGGAAATACGGTGTCACGCCCACCCAGCAGACGGCCCAGGTCGATCCCTATCAGGGTAAAACCATCACCTTGAACGCGGGCCAGATCATCGACTCAACCAGATTGTCTGTACCGATGAATGCGCCGCGCGCTCTGGCCATCGCACCCGATGGCAGCGTCTATGTCGCGGACTCACGCAACAATCGCATCCTGCACTTCGACTCCGCCGGCAGCCTGATCGGCCAGTGGGGCACGTCCAGTGGAAACGATCCCAGTCATCCGAACCCGGCCGCGCCGCCGTCCACCTTCGATGAACCGTGGGGTGTGGCGGTCGGGCCGGACGGCTCGGTTTACGTAACGGATACCTGGAACAACCGCATCCAAAAATTCTCCGCCGCCGGCCAATTTGTAAAAGCCTGGAGCACCGCCGCCTCACAAACGGATGTTTTCTATGGCCCGCGCGGTCTGGCAGTCGACGCCAACGGGCGGGTGTATGTGGCGGATACCGGGAACAAGCGCATCGTCGTGTTCGATGCGGATGGCAATTACATCACCCAGTTCGGTTCGGCGGGACTCGATCCCGGTCAATTCGACGAGCCGGTGGGCGTCACGCTGGATGCGAACGGAAACGTTTATGTTACGGATACCTGGAATCAGCGCGTCCAGACGTTCACCCAATCGCCCGATGGAATGACGTTCACGCCCCTCAGGCAATGGGATGTGGCAGGTTGGTACGGTCAATCACTCGACAACAAGCCCTTCATCGCCGTGGACAACAAGGGCCACGTCTTCATCACCGACCCCGAGGGTTTCCGGGTGATCGAGTTTACGACCGATGGTCAATTGGTCCAAACCTGGGGCGATTACGGCTCGACCTCTTCAACGTTCGGGCTGGCGGCCGGCATTGCCGTCGATCCCCAGGGCGGCATCTGGGTCAGTGATGCGGGCAACAATCGCATCATGCGATTCACGCTGCCGTAGCTGCAGTTTGAATTGACAGAACGATCGCGACGAAAAAGCCTCGCGCCTAGTGCGAGGCTTTTTCGTCGGACCTGCCTGGCCGCCGGTGCACCGGCGGCACGGTCGGGGCACCCTTCATTCGCCCTTGCTCCTTCCCATGCCGGGCGGTGCGCGGCTTCCTGGGTGGATTGGTCGAGGTGGTATAATGCCTCTGTTTTAGTCCAAGCAAAGGGTAATGCATGAAACTCCACGAGTATCAATCCAAACAAATATTCGCCAAATATGGCATCCCCATCCCCAAGGGACGGGTCGCGGCCACCGCAAGCGAGGCTAAGGCAGTCGCCGAGGAGCTGGGCGGCCGCGTTGTGATTAAATCGCAGGTGCTGGTGGGCGGACGCGGCAAGGCGGGCGGCGTCAAGCTTGCCAAAGATCCGGAAGAAGCCGAACAGCTTGCGACTCAAATCCTGGCCATGGAGATCAAGGGTTTGCCGGTCCGCAAAGTGCTGGTCGACGAAGCCGCCGCCATCGAAAGCGAGATCTACTTTTCCATCACCAATGACCGCGCCGAGCGCAAGCCGGTGATGATCGCGTCCGCCTCGGGCGGCATGGAAATTGAAGAAGTCGCGGCCAAGACCCCGGAAAAGATCATCAAGCTTCACATCGACCCCCTGCTGGGCTTGCGCGATTATCAGGCCCGCGATATTGCGGCATCCATTGATCTGCCGCGCGATTACTGGAAGGATTTCAACAAGGTCGCGATCGGTTTGTGGCAGGTTTACAGGGAAACCGACGCCTCGCTGGCCGAGATCAACCCGCTGGTCATCACTCAGGACAAGCGCCTGCTCGCCCTGGACGGCAAAATGATCATAGACGACAACGCCATGTTCCGCCATGCCGATCTGGCGGAAATGCGCGATCTTGACGAGGAGGCTCCTGCTGAAACGGAAGCACGCAAGTACGGGCTTTCCTATATCAAGCTCGACGGGAATATCGGCTGCATGGTCAATGGAGCCGGCCTGGCCATGACCAGCATGGATATCGTCAAATTGTTCGGCGGCGAGCCCGCCAACTTTCTCGATATCGGCGGCGGCGCGGGCGCGGACAAGGTCGCCGCCGCGTTGCGGATCATCTTGTCGGATCCCAATGTGAAGGCGGTGCTCTTCAACATTTTCGGCGGCATCACCCGCTGCGACGAGGTCGCGCGCGGCATCCTGGCGGCGATGAAGGACGTCAAGCCAAAAGTGCCAATGGTCGTACGTCTGGTCGGAACGAATGCCGAGCAGGGCCGCAAGCTATTGGCCGACGCGAAGATGATCACTGCGGAAACACTGGCAGACGCCGCCAAAAAGGCCGTGGCCGCCTCCCAAGGGAAATAAACGAGATGAGCATCTTGATCAATAGGAATACTCGTCTGCTGGTCCAGGGTATCACCGGCAACGAAGGCTTGTTCCACACCCGCCAAATGCTGGCGTATGGGACGAACGTTGTCGCAGGCATGACCCCAGGCAAGGGCGGGGAATGGGTGGATGAGAAGATCCCGGTATTTGATTCCGTGAAGCTGGCCGTGGAAGCGACCGGTGCCAATTGCAGCGTCATTTTCGTGCCGGCGCGCTTCGCGCCGGACGCCATGTATGAAGCCGCCGATGCGGGCATCCCGCTGATCGTCTGCATCACGGAGGGCGTTGCCATCCAGGACATGATGCGCGTCCGCGACTATCTGGACCAGAAGAAGGTTCGCTTGCTGGGACCAAATTGTCCGGGCCTGCTGACCCCCGGCGAGTCCAAGGTCGGAATCATCCCCGGGGATATTGCGGTCCGGGGCAGCGTGGGCTGCGTCTCACGCTCCGGCACATTGACCTACGAGGTGCTGTACGCGCTGAAATTGGCGGGCCTGGGTGCCTCCACCTGTGTCGGGATCGGCGGCGATCCCATCAATGGCACGAATTTCATCGATGTGCTGGAAATGTTCGAGCACGACCCTCAAACGGAAAAGGTCGTGATGATCGGCGAGATCGGCGGTACCGATGAAGACAAGGCCGCGGAATACATCGCTTCAAAAATGACCAAGCCCGTCGTCTCGTTCATTGCCGGACAAACCGCCCCGCCGGGCAAGCGCATGGGACACGCCGGCGCGATCATTGAAGGCGGTGCGGGCACCGCCGCGGGCAAGGTGAAAGCGCTGGAGGCCGCCGGCGTGCGGGTGGCCAAGCACCCGGAAGAAATTCCTTCCCTGTTGAGATGAACCCCGCCTCCACGCTTGGCAACTGCGGTCAGAAATGCGTAGAGCCGCCTGATCCGGCGGCTCTACGGTTATAATCACCAGGTAATTAAAGAAACTCACTTGTGCGAGTCAATATAGTTGACGGCTTCCCCGACGGTGGTGATCTTCTGCGCGGCCTCGTCCGAGATCTCGGCACCGAACTTGTCTTCAAAAGCCATGATCAGTTCAACAAGATCGAGCGAGTCCGCCTCGAGGTCTTCACGGAAGCGGGCTTCCATCGTCACCTTGCTTTCGTCAACCCCGAGCAGATCCACAATGATCTTCTTAATTTCGCTGAATGTGTCAGCCATGAGATAATCCTCCGTAAGTATTCTTTTTAGACCTGCCAATTGTAACATGACAGGCCGCCGAATTTCAAACACAGGAACACCGCTTTATGCCAAAAGATACGGAAATCACGGACCGAAAAGCCGACCACATTAAGATAAACCTCGAAAAAGATGTGCGTTCCGCACTGACGAGCGGCCTTGAAAATTATCGCTTCGTTCACGAAGCCCTGCCGGAACTCGAACTCGAACGCGTCGATACCGGGCTGAGCCTGTTCGGCAAGGACCTGGCCGCGCCCATTTTAATATCGTCGATGACGGGCGGGACCGAAGAAGCCGGGACGATCAACCTGCGGCTGGCCGAAGCCGCACAGAACGTGGGCGTGGCCATGGGAGTCGGCAGCCAGCGCGCCGCCATCGAGCATCCCGAACAGGCCAGGACCTTCCAGGTTCGACGCGTGGCACCCGATATTTTATTGTTTGCCAACCTCGGTGCGGTCCAGTTGAATTACGGCTATGGCGTCGATCAATGCCGACGGGCAGTGGACATGATCCAGGCCGACGCCCTGGTCCTGCACTTGAATCCGCTGCAGGAGGCCGTTCAAAAAGGCGGCGATACGAATTTCGGAAGTCTTGCAAAAAAGATCGGTGAAGTTTGCAAGAGAATAGGAGTGCCGGTCATTGCAAAAGAAGTCGGCTGGGGCATCTCTGAACGAACCGCAAAGTTGTTGGCCGATTGCGGCGTCTCCGCCATTGACGTGGCGGGCGCAGGCGGAACCAGCTGGTCTCAGGTGGAGATGCACCGCGCTCCCGATGAATTCGGCCGCGAACTGGCCGCGACCTTTGTCGGCTGGGGCATCCCGACCGCGGAATCGATCCTGCAGGTCAGGAAAGCCGTGCCGGATATGACCATCTTTGCAAGCGGCGGCCTCAAGGATGGACTCGACATCGCAAAGTGCATCGCCCTGGGGGCAAGGCTGGGCGGCATGGCAGGCAATTTCTTGAAAGCTGCGGCACTTTCAACCGAGCAGGCCCTTCAGATTTTGAAGCTGACGAAACGGCAGATTCAAGTGACCATGTTCGCGGCGGGAGCCGGGGCCCTGGAAGGACTGAAAGTCGAAAGGGTAATGAGCAGATTGGCCTAGCGCCCAAGGGAGCGGATCCTGCCCGAGATCGCAGCGGAATAATGAGAACCCGGCAGGTACCAAATTGCCTGCTTCCATGCAAACCCTGATAGAATCGTACTCATGACTCCAGATATCAAAGCCATTATCTTCGACTTTGGCGGTGTTCTGCTCCAATGGGATCTTCATCGCCTATACCATCGCTACTTCGAACACCGGCAGCAGATCGACGATTTTCTTGCCGAGATCAACTTCTCCTCCTGGAATCTGGAGCAGGATCGCGGCCGTTCCTTTGCAGAAGGGATCGCGGAACTATCCGACCGGTTCCCTCAATATGCGCACTTAATCCGCGCCTATTACGACCACTTTGAAGATACGATCGTGGGGCCGATCGGGGGCACTGTCGCAATCCTCCGGCAGCTGAAGCAGGCCGGATATCCGCTTTATGGGTTGAGCAATTGGTCGGCGGAAACCTATCCGCGCGTCCGGCGCCAATATGATTTCTTCGGTCTCTTCGATCAGATCATTCTTTCGGGCGAGGTGAAGCTCATCAAACCGGACCCTGCCATTTTTAACCTCGCCCTGCAGACCATCAAGCGTCCAGCGGGCGAATGCCTGCTCATTGACGATTCGGAACCGAACACCGTCGCAGCCAGAAAGTTGGGATTCGCCACCATCCATTTCAAGTCCCCCGAGCAACTGCGAGCCGAGCTGCGTGGCTTCAAGTTGCTGTAGCCTGACACGATTGAGGAGGCGATAATGGCTTTAGAACAGTATACCGAAGTCATGCTCCCCGCTATTGAAAGCGAACTCCAACGACAGATCGCCCGGCTGGATGCCCCGCAGACTCGCCCCTTCTACGAGATGCTCAGTTATCATATGGGTTGGACCGGCGAAGGCCGCGGCCCGGAAGCGACTGGAAAGCGGATCCGGCCCTTGCTGGTGTTGTTGGTAACTGCTGCTTTTCAGTCATTATGGCTACACGCTTCGCCGGCCGCGGCGGCCGTGGAACTGGTTCACAATTTTTCACTGGTGCACGATGACATCCAGGACAACTCGGACAAACGGCGCGGCCGGCCGACCGTTTGGAAGAAATGGAATATGCCGCAGGCCATCAATGTGGGCGATGCGCTCTTCGTAATTTCAAATCAGGCCGTCATCGACTTATCTGCCAACTATCCTGCCGATCGGACCGTGGAGGTCATGCGCATCCTGCAGGACGCCTGCCTCGATCTCACTCGAGGACAATATCTGGATATTGCCCACGAGCACCGGAACGATCTCTCCATTGAAGATTATTGGCAGATGATCCAGGGCAAGACGGCCTCCCTGCTGGCCGGGTGCACCCAGGTCGGAGCGGTCCTGGGCGGCGCGGATCAGGCGACGGTCGAACAGTATGGCCTCTTCGGCCGGGGCCTAGGATTGGCGTTTCAGGTTCAAGATGACATTCTCGGCATCTGGGGCAACGAGGCCCTGACCGGCAAGTCCACGGCCAGCGACCTGGTGGAGGGAAAGAACTCGCTGCCGATCTTGTTTGGGATCAGCCAAAAGGGTAAGTTTGCTCAGAGATGGGCCGCGGCTCCGGTCCGTCCCGAGGAGGTTGCGGAGGTCGCGGGGATGCTGGCCGAGGAAGGCGCACGCGAATATGCACAGCGCGAGGCCGAACGCTTGACTGCCCAGGCCCTGGAGACCCTGGCGGAGCTCAATCCCGGGAACGAGGCAGGAAGGGCCCTGGTGGATCTGACCAACAAGTTGCTCAATCGCAGGTCTTGATATATAATCCCTCCAGTCAAGCGGGTGTAGTTCAGCGGTAGAACGCTTGCTTCCCAAGCAAGATATCGTGGGTTCGAGTCCCATCACCCGCTCCTCTCGGGCAAGTCAATCAGGAAGGTTCTATGGCAAGTGCGGTGCGGGAGCGAGGCCCGCATTCCGGTCGGTCGAGGCGCAAGCCTCGACTTTTTTGTAATCCTGCTGTTATGCAGACTGATGTTCCCAACAAGTAAAATTTCGCCCAGAAGGTGAAGCTATGCCTGATAAAGGGATCATCCTGTATGTGGAAGACAATTCGGACAACCGCATTCTGATCCGGCGGGTTCTTGGGGCAGAGAATTATATTGTTGACGAAGCGCAGAACGCCACGGAGGCCCTGGAGTATTTGAAAACCAGGACGCCCAACTTGATTCTAATGGACATCAGCATGCCGGATATAGACGGTTACACCCTGACCCGCCAGATCAGGGCGATGCCCGGATTCGTAAAAACGCCCATCATCGCGATGACCGCCAATGTGATGCGCGGCGACCGGGAACGTTCGCTCGAAGCTGGCTGCGACGGCTACATTCAGAAGCCGATCGATATCGATACGCTGACCCAACAAATCGAACGCTTCATACAAAGGAACACTCATGGATAACACACCGATATCGGACACCCAGCCCCTTCACAAGTCCGCCATTCCAAAGGATGCGACGGTCCTGGTCGTGGAAGATAATGTTTCCAATTTCGTTCTGATCGCCCGCATGCTCGGTTATCTGGGAATCCATTGCGAATGGAAGACTTCAGGATTCGAAGTGGTTGAGTATGCCGACACCCTGCCCCGCCTGGATCTGATCCTGATGGATATCCGCCTGCCGTATGAAGACGGGTACGCCGCACAGAGGAAGATCCGCGCCTCGGAACGATTCAAATCGGTGAGAATCGTGGCGGTCACGGCCGAGGCCAGCCTCGAACAAATGAACAGGGCCCGGGCATCCGGATTCGACGGCTTCCTCGGAAAACCTCTGGATCCCGATCGTTTCCCCGATCAAATCCGCCGCATCCTTAACGGCGAAGAAGTCTGGGAATATACCTAAGGCACCATGACCAGCCTCAAGACAGATCCGGCGGAAACCAGGCGTCCCAGCGTTCATCGGACCAGTTTGGCAGGTTCGTTGTTCAGAACGCTGGTGATTTTTACGTTCATCCCGCTCATCTTGATGGGGGGCGCGGCTTATCTGCGGTCGCGCGCGCTGTTTGGCAACCAGGTCTCGGCTCAAATGCAAAACCAGCTGACAGCCGAACTCAATCAGCTTGACCTGACGATCAAGGCCAAACAGATCCGGCTCGACCGTTTGGTCCGCCAGCCCGTTTTTGACGCGGAGCTTGATTCCGCTCTTTCCGAAGATCCGCACAGCCTCAACTTTTCCACCACCCGCAGCGATCTATCGGAGGCGATGCGCGCCCTGACGCCCGAGGTCGGCAAAGTCACCTTCAACCAATTCTTTTTGCTGCGCCCTGACGGCACTATTCAAATGGCCAGCCAGCCCGGATGGGAAGGGGCCTCTCTTGCAAAATCGCAGTACTATCAAACCATCCAGGATGGCAACGATCAGACCTTCGCCGTCTACAATTTTGGGCCGCTCTACACCGATCAGCTCGTTCTGATTACGGTCGCGCAGTACCGGGCACCCGGCGGTTCGCGTCTGGGAACCGTGGTGGGGATCACCGAGCCGCAAAACCTTCAAGAGATACTGCAAAGCCTGATCAGCCTCGCCCCCTCTTCCAACGCTTATTTTGTGACTCACGACGAAAAACTGCTCGGGATAGATCCACATACCATGCAGTTGGCGGTCCTTGGCCCGTCCCCCCAACAGGACAACCAGTTGACGTCCGTTTTCACTTTGATGATGCACAGCGGAACCAGGGTGCCGCAATCCCTTCAGTTCAGCAACAGCGACCAGGTATCGGTGCTGGCCCAGGCGGAATGGCTGCCCAGCATGGACGCAGGCTTTGTTTGGGAAATTCCACAAAATGTGGTCTTTGGCCAGCTGACGAGTCTGGGAACCTTCACCCTGATCATCATCCTGATCGCCCTGCTTGCCATCGCCTTCGTAATCTGGGCAGGCACCCGGAGCGTCTTTCGGCCGCTTCAAGCGCTGGCGGCGATCACGTCGAAATTCGCGGCCGGCGATTTCAGCGTGCGCGCCGAAGTCCGCAGCCAAAACGAGATCGGCCTGCTGGCGGACGCATTCAATCACATGGCCCAGGAACTGGCCGAACTCTATCGCTCCCTGGAGCAAAAAGTGGAAGAGCGCACGCGCCAGATTCGGACCGCGGCGGAGGTGGCGCAGCGCGTGACCTCCTCCACCAACCTGGACGAACTGCTGAATCGTACAACCGAGTTGATCGTTCAACAATTTGGCTTCTATCACGCGGCAGTCTATCTTATTGACCGGGCAGGAAAATACGCGGTGCTGCGCGCCGCGTGCAGTCCGGCCGCGCACGCCCTGCTGGAAGGGCGCTATCAACTGGAAGTGGGTTCCGCCTCCATCATTGGTTGGACCAGTGCCAGCAACCAGCCGCGGATTGCCTCCGACATCCGGGAAGATCCCATGCACATGGAGAACAGGCTGCTTCCCGAAACGCGCTCGGAAGCAGGCATTCCGGTGTCGATCGGCGGCACGGTGCTGGGCGTCCTGGATGTGCAAAGTACGCAGGGGGGCGCATTTGGTCCCGAGACCATTGTGATGCTGCAAACCCTCGCCAGCCAGATCGCGGTGGCCATCCGCAACGTCAGCCTGACGGAATCGGTCCAGGTGAATATCCAAGAGGTGGAACGTCTTTACCGCGGCATCCCGCAGATCGCAGCCGCACAATCGGAAGCCGAACTGATCCAGGGCGTGGCGCATGCCTTGCAGGATTCGCCCTACGCGGCAACCCTGCTTTTGCTGCATGGCAGCAAATTGGACATCGCCGCCAGCAACGACAGCGAAGCCAAGAACATCATCCAAACCGTGACCCATCTGCTTGAATCAAACTTGCATGACGTGCAAAAATTCCTGTCGGGCAATCCGGTGATCCTCGGAGAACACTCGACCGTCCTGCCTCCTTCCCTGCGGCAGATGATGCGGCAGCTCAGCGACCAATCCACGGCGCTGCTGCCGATCAAGCAGGATACCGGGCTGGCAGGGCTGGTCATCCTCGGGGGTTACAAGCAGGCCTTGACCACCGCCGAAGTGCAGCCATACGTAGGCCTGACCGATCTGATCAGCATCGCCTTGAAAAAGATCGAGGACCGCGCGGCCGGCCAGGAACGCCTGCGAGAGCTTGAGGCCATTACGTCGATCAGCCAGGCCCTGGCCACGGCCAGCGATCTGAACAGCTTCTACTCCACGTTGCACGCCCAGGCCAGACGCGTCATCGGTGACTTTCCATTTGTGGTGGCACTCTATCAGAAGGAAACGGAGTCCATCAGCATCCCGTATATGTACGAAGACGGCAAGGTCGATTCGACCGAAGCGTTCCCGCTCGGCGAGGGCCTGTCGTCCGTTCTGATCCGCACTCGACAACCACTGTTGCTGGTCGAAGATGTTGAAAAGCAGGCGGAGAAGCTTGGAGCCAGAATTCGCGGCAAGCCCGCCAAGTCCTGGATGGGCACGCCGATGATCGTACAGGGGGAACCGGTCGGCGCGCTGATCGTTCAGGATCTCAATCACGAGCACGCCTTCAATGAGGAAAACCTGCGATTCCTGGCCGGCCTGGCCAATCAGGTGGCCGGTGTCATTTATAACGTCAAGCTGCTGGAAGAGAGCCGGGGGCGCACCCTGCAGCTGGAAACGGCGGCCCAGATCGCGCGGGATGTCAGCGGTTCATTAAATCTGGATGACCTGCTCAAGAAAGCGGTCAATTTCATCCGGGAACGGTTCAACTTCTATCACGCCGGCATCTTCCTGATCGATCTCCAGGGCGAGTCTGCAGTGATTCGCGAGGCGACGGGCGAGGCCGGTCTGCAGATGAAACGCGCCGGACATAAACTGGGCGTCGGATCGAAATCGGTGGTCGGCTACGTCGCCGGGCGCGGCGAGCCACTGGTCGTGAACGACACGGCCAAGGATGCCACCTACTACGCCAATCCGCTGCTGCCCGAGACCCGGGCGGAAGCCGCCATCCCGCTGAAGGTCAGCGAGAGAATTGTCGGCGTCCTGGACGTGCAAAGCATCCATCCCTATGTGTTCGCCGAAGACAATCTGCGCACACTCCAGATCCTTGCCGACCAGCTGGCGGTTGCGGTTGTGAATTCCGAACTGTTCGCCGAGACCCAGGAGCACCTGTCGCAGCACCGTTTGCTGCATCACATCACGAGCGCCGCCGCATCCGGCACGACGCTCGAGGAAGCCCTAGAAAGCGCGGTTTCCGGTTTGCAGGTGACCTTGGGCGGTGACCGCGTCTCAATTCTCATGCCCGACCCGGAAGGCAAATTTCTGGAAGTCAGGGCCTCGGTCGGATACTCACAGGAAGTCAACGACATACGCGTTCCGATCGGCAGTGGCGTGACCGGTTGGGTGGCGCTGCATCGACGCCTGCTCCGGATCGACAATGTGACCGAGGATCCGCGCTATATCCAGGCCAGCTCCAACACCCATTCAGAACTGGCGATTCCCCTCTTGTATCGCAATGAGATCCTCGGCGTATTGAACGTGGAAAGCGAACAGTTCTCCGCCTACAATGAAAATGACGAGGAAATGCTTGGAACATTGGGCGGCAGCCTCGCCGCGATCATTTCCAACGCGAAGCTCCTGGAACAGGTTCGAAATCAGGCGGAATACAGCCGCATGATCTTTGAGATCACGAGCAAGATTCGCCGTTCCATCGATATGCAGACCATCCTCGCAACGACCGCCAGTGAATTGACAAGGGCAGTGGGTGCACGCCACACCAAGATCGCAATTGCCCCCGAGACCGAAGCGGGCGACCCTGAATCCTTGGAAGAGAGCACGCCATGAAAGAGAAGCGCATACTGCCATTCTTCAATCTTGGAGGGCCTGATCTCAGCCAGCCTGTTTACCGGAAATGGCGCGAAGGATTGATCCGCCCGATTCTTAATATTGCTCTGGTGTTTGGTTTTATCGCACTGGTGGCCGGGCTCAGCACGGATCAAAGCATGATCGTATCCCTGGTCTTTGTCGGGGCGTATGTCGTTCTCGTGCTGGCCGCCCTGCTTCCGGTACCCTTCTGGGCGCGAGCCGGGCTCATCTTGTTGATCGTCTACGCACTGGGGTTGAATGAATTATTTTCGCTCGGGATTGAAGGGGACGGCATTTTCTTCTTCCTGGCCCTCATCATTTTGACAACCATGTTCTACTCCCCGCGCGGAGGGCTGGCGGCGG
>DATJBI010000162.1:0-5838 GCA_035515435.1 Anaerolineales bacterium | reverse complement strand
ATTCGTCCCAATCAGTTATTGCTTCTTGTTCTTCGGCGGGACTCAAATCAGAATATGTATGATATTGTTCTTCTTCCCATCTCACCTTTGCATTGGCTAGATTTTCACGGGCGGCATAGAAACGAGGGTTGAGTTGTATGGCTTTTAGATATGCATCGCTTGCGGATTCAAATTGGCCTGATGTCTGCAAAATCAAGCCGAGATAGTTGTATGCGACGGCCAGGCTTGGCATCAATGGCTTTGCCCTTTCACATTCCTGCAATGCTTTTTCGGGTTCGTCGCTGTAGATAAATTCGAGAGCCTTATCAAGATGTTGTCTTGCAATTGATTCTTCAAATGCTTCTTCAAGTTCCGACTCGACGACTAACATATTTTCCCAAGCGTCGTGATATTCGAAGTCATGTTGGATGGCTTTTTGATAATTCATTATCGCATTTTCAAGTTGCCCCATCTCCTCGTAGATTTCGCCAAGATAGTTGTATGCGTTCGCAGAATCGGGACTCAATTGAAGAGCGGTTTCGCATTCGCTTAACGCTTTGTCCAACTCATCGTTTTCGAGGTAATCTTCAACTCTATCCAATATTTGCGATACCTGCTTTTCAACCGATTGCGGCGGCACATACCCTAACCGGTCCAGCAGAATATCTTTGATAATCTCAATGGCATCTTTTTCCCATTCGTCAACATCTGCATTTTGCCAAATGTCAAGCAAGTATCCTGTTTCTTGCGTGAGTAGCTCTTTTTTGATTTGATCTCGACGATCATCGTCCATTCAATATAACCTCGAAAGAATTTAGGATATTGGAGAAGAATCCGCCCAACGCATCATCGAAGCAGCAAGCAGCCATCCGCCCCATCCAGAACACGCCCTGTGGCCCCAACCCTAAGAAGCGGACGATCCGCGAGCTGTCTGCGCAATTCTGGCAGATAACTTAATTGATCTCCATGACCGACCGGGCAATTACTGAATTTTCCCTGTCGGCGATGATCCAGGCGGACCTGCCCTCGGCCTCGATCTTCACCTTTGCGTCGGATGGGAAGAACGCCGCAATCCGTGTCGGGTCAAGGAAATGACTGCGCATCAGCGCAGCCTTTTCCGCCACCGCGATCAGCTTGACCGCGAACGCCCGCAGATCAGGTTCTTCGATGACGAGTCTGCCGCCCGGCCTGAGCACGCGATACAGTTCGTGAACGGTGTCAGCCTGGTTGACCACGTGATGCAGGGCATCCACCATCAGCACCCGGTCAAAGGCATTGTTCGCGAACGGCAAATGCTCTGTCTCTGCGGAGGTCGCAGCCAGGTCCTTGTGGCGCGCCTGTTGGAGCATCCCCGGCGATACATCCGCCACGATCACTGAGCCGAGATACGGACGAAGGGCGGAAGCCACGCGCCCTGTCCCGCCGCCCGCGTCCAGCAAAATGCCTGGGTGGGGCAGCTCCAGGACCTGCAGCATTTTCTCCAGGCCGGAAAATTGAATGACTTGATCGTAGAAGGGCGCGAGCAGATTGAAATGGGAATTCATGAAATGGCAATGCGGGCATGGCTCCGGATCGATTCCACCGCCGCAAACGAGGCCTTCGTCACACCGATCAATTGCGGGTATGGGATCGGCGGTTCGCCGCCGGCGCGGATGGATTTAACGAAGACGGTCATTTCAGCCTTCCAGCCCTTGTCCTGCGCGCCCTTGATCGTCCTGCGATTTCCATTTTCGACCAATTCCAGGGCCCGGAAATCATCCAGCACGGCGATCCTCCCTCCGCAGAAAACCTCGAGGCGTTCCTTTGGGAAGGATTTGTCGCCGTTGGCAAGATAATCCACGACGCCCATCGAACCGTCGGGAAAAATGAAGGTCATCGAGGCATTGTCCTCGCGGTATCTGCCGTTGTCGGGCAGGGCCTGAGCGGTCACGGAAACCGGTGCGGCGCCCACCAGGAAGGTGATGAAATCAATGAAATGACAGGCTTCGCCGATGATTCGCCCGCCGCCGAGTGCCGGGTCCTGGGTCCAGTGACTCAATGGGATGGAACCGGCGTTGACGCGGTAATGAACGTGCATCGGCTCGGCGTGATCCTTGAAAAAGTCCGATAATTGTTGCGCGAGAGGTGCAAAGCGGCGATTGAAGCCAACGGTCAGCAATCGGTCGCTCGCCTGCAGCTGCTTGCTGATTGCCAGGAGCTGCACGCTGTTCATTGCCAGGGGCTTCTCGACGAACACATTCTTACCGGCCCGCAGGGCTTTGAGCACCAGATCCGCGTGCGTGTCGTGCCGCGTCAGGATGGCGACCGTGTTGATGTTGGGATCATGGAGGATCTCTTCGTCGGACGAAGTCGCATAGCCAAAACCATATTTCCTCGCGGAATGCTGGGCATGCAGTCCACCCGCGGAGGCAATGCCAACCAAACCAAGGTCCTTGAGATCTTTGATGGCGGGCAACAGGGTTGCATTGGCATAAAGTCCCGCGCCCAGCACACCCAGCTTGACCGCCGAAGGTTGAACGCGAACCGCCCTGAATTCAATCTTGCGGCTTTTGGCCGCTTTCTTCCCCTCATAGGTCAGCAAGACTCCGAGAAACGATCCTGCCTGCTTGCCCGTGATGACTTCATAGGCCCGCGGGGCCTGTTCGATCGGGAAACGATGCGTGATGAGCGGTGCGGTTTTCAATTTGCCGCTGGCCATCAACTTGACGACGGATTCAAAGTTTCGCCCTTCGGTCCACCGCACGTAGCCGAGCGGATAATCACGGCCCTCTTCTTCGTACGAAGAGTCATAACGACCGGGACCATACGAACGCGAGTTGATGAACGACAATTCTTTTTCGTAATAGATCTTGCGCGGGATGTCCAGGCCGACCGCGCCGGTGGCAACGATGCGGGCCCGGTCACGCGCAATCACTGCGGCCAGCTCAACCGGATCGTTGGACAACGTGTCGGCGCAGATCAGGACCAGGTCGAAACCGCGGTTGGCCGTAAAGGCCCCAGAGGTTTCGGCGGCGCTGGCGCGGCGAACCGATTCAATGCCCAGTGATGATGCCAGGGCCACCCGCTTCGGGTCAATGTCAATGCCCAGGACATGGCATCCGGCCGCGGCCGCGATCTGTACCGTCAACAAACCCAGGAGCCCGAGCCCGATCACCGCGACGGTCTCGCCGATCTGGGGCTCAGCCAGTCGGAATCCGTGCATCGCAATCGCACCGAGCGTGGTACAAGCCGCCGACTCAAAATCGACGTTCTTCGGGAGCGGCGTAAGCAGATTGCGCGGCACGACATTGTATTCGGCATGGACCGCAAAGCCGCCGCCCGCGCACGCCACGCGTTGACCGATCCGGAAGCCCGGCATGTTCTTTCCAAGCGCAACGATCGTGCCGGCCGATGAATAGCCCAGCGCCAGCGGTTGGTCCAGACGATTGAAGGCGGCTTGGACCGTTGGGACGATCCCGTCGCGCCGCGCTTTATCCATCACCTGTTTGACGAGATCGGGACGCGAGCGCGCCTTGCCGAGGAGATTCTTTTCAGCGAATTCCACCACCATGCGCTCGGTGCCTGCGGACACCAAACTGGCCGCAGTTTGGACCAGCGCAAATCCAGCGCGCGGGGCCGGCAGGGGTACTTCCTCAACAATCGCCTTTCCATTTTTCATGTTTTGCAGCAGCTGTTTCATTCGAGATTCATCCTGAGCCTGGCGTTCAGTATACTCCAAGTCGCGCATGATATAATCAAAATGGATTCAAGGCGGTCCGCATAAAATGCCTCGGATCCTGGGAGATTTCTGTGACGGATCCTCGCGTTCAAAAGTTTGCAAGAGTCCTGGTGCAACATTCGGCCCGCATCCAGCCGGGAGACCGCGTTTTGATCGAAGGCACGACCGCGGCCGAACCGCTCATCCGTGAACTGTTCATCCAGGTCCTGGAAAGGGGCGGGCATCCGCACCCGCTGGTGGCCCTGCCCGGCATGATGCCGTTCAGCCAGGATGAGATGTATGTGACCTATGCCAGCGATGCGCAGCTTGACTTTGTCCCGACGTTCTATAAACTGGCCTATGATCAATTTGAGTCGCGCATCCGTATCCATTCCGCGACGAATACCCGCGGCAGCGGAAGTGTGGACCCGGTCAAAGTTCAGCGGCGCGGCAAAGCGCTGAGTTCCATCACGGAAGCGCAAATGCGGCGCGGCGCCGAGGGTGCCTTCAAATGGGTGACGACTCTTTATCCAACCGAGGCCTATGCTCAAGACGCGGGCATGAGCCTGATGGATTATTCGGATTTTGTTTTTCACGCCGTTCATGCGCATGAAGATGACCCGGTCGCCTATTGGAAGGACCTCGAGGCCAAACAGCAGAGCGCAATTGATTTTGTGCAGGGCAAGGGCCAGGTGACGCTGCGCGGCCCCAATGTGGATCTGACCCTTTCCGTGAAGGGCCGCAAATTCGATAATTCGTTCGGAACCTACAACATGCCCGACGGGGAAATCTTCACCGGTCCGGTGGAAGACTCGGTCAACGGCTGGGTCAAGTTCACCTTTCCGGCCATCTATGGCGGCGTGGCCGTGGAGGGTGCGGAGCTGACGTTCAATCGCGGCCGGGTCGAAACGGCCAAGGCCGAGAAGCACCAGGATTACCTGCTCAAGATGATCGAATCCGATGCGGGCTCGCGTTACCTTGGCGAGTTTGCGATCGGCACGAATACCGATATTGACCGCTTCACCGGCAACATTCTCTTCGACGAGAAGATCGGCGGGACATTCCACATGGCTCTCGGTGCGGGTTACCCCGAAACCGGATCGAAGAATCACAGTGCCATCCATTGGGACATGATCTGCGACCTGCGCCAGGATTCGGAGATCATGGTGGACGGGCAATTGTTTTACAAGAACGGGCAGTTTGTGTTCGGTAAATAGAAGCAAGATCAAGAACGCGGCGGGGCAAGCCTACGGGCACAACATATCGGATGCCTTTCATGTTTTGTCGGCAGTCTCCAGCGCCCTTTTTCGGAAGGGCGCTCTGCCGGGTCCGTTGGCCCGCACCGCAACTTGACACTGACCGTGCTGCCGCACACGATCAACGCAGGGAGCGCATGTTCGGTTGAATTGCCGCCCGGGGACGCTTGGCAATTCCATTCCGCTTTTCCACAATCGCGATCTCCACCTCGTCGGGTGCCGGCATTGATTCCGAGCAGGAAATAGCCTATACTGGGTTGGATACTGTTGTATGGCCGACTGTCTAAGATTCCGGCAAGGAAACTCGTATGCCAGAAGACTTTCCCGATTACGAACGCAGTCAACGTCAACGCACTCTTTCGGTGCTGATCTGGACGGCCCTGATCGCCTCCCTCATCCTGGGTTGGTTCGACCTTCAGTTCCACACATGGATCTCGGTCATCGCCCTCTTCAGTATGGCAGTCCTTTGCCTGCCGGTGCTCATCCTCAACCGGCAGGGACACGTTTATCTTGCCGCCTCGCTCTTGAGTCTCATTTTTCTGGTCGTGATCACCTTCAACCTGTCTGACGGGAATGGTGTTCATGACCCCGGGATCCTGGCCTACCCGATCTTCCTGCTGGTTGGTGCCCTGCTGTTCGGGAAAAGGGCCACGCCTTATTTTGCTGCAGCCAGCTTCGGGTCGCTGGGGCTGATCGTTTATCTGGAAACGAGCCGGCTGATCCATCCCAGGATCGGCCCGACCAGCTTCGGGACCCTCGTCCCGTTGGGCGTCCTGCTGCTGGCCGCCTCGGTCATTATCTGGGTCATTGTGGATACGATCGAGAAGAACCTGAGGCAGGCCAAATCCGCGGCCGCGGAATTGCGCAGTAATTATGACCTGACGCTGGAGGCCTGGGCGAAGGTGA
>DATJBI010000161.1:0-13499 GCA_035515435.1 Anaerolineales bacterium | reverse complement strand
CCCAGACGCACAAAATATCCTAGGACGGGTGGGATGACAAAACCTCCAAATGCGCCCAAACCGCCGACCCAGCCCGAGGCTCCGCCGACAGCTTGCGGGACATACTGCGGCATCAACTTGAAGACAGCCGCATTGCAGGTGCCCATTCCGATGGCCATGATAAACTCCCCCACGATGCTCGCTCCATAAGAATGGGAAGCGGTCATAAATACCGCGCCGACCAGCGTCGCCAGAAGCGACAGGATCGCAGTTCGCTCGCCGCCGAACTTGTCCGCGATCGAGCCCCCCGGAACGCGGATCGCGGAAGCAGATAATGAGTAGAGTGCGCTCAGGATGCCGGCGGTCACCGCGCTGATCTTGTAGAATGAGGTCCAATAGGTTGGCAGCCAGGAGGTCATGGCGAGAAAGCCCCCGAACGTCGTGAAGTAGATGATCACCAGCAACCATGTTTTCCAAACACGCGCGGCATTGATCAGACTCTCCGTCGCATTGCCCTTTGGAAAGAGTTCCTCCCCGCGGGATTGGGCGTCTTGACGTGCCTCCTCGACCGACCTGCCCTGTTGGCGGGCTTGGAAGAAATAGGCGTTCAGTCCCATGAAATGGTAGATTACCGTGCCCGCTGTCAGAAATACCAGCCAGGCAACATAGGCGCCGCTCAATCCCCAGCTGCTTGCCAACACGATCGGCAGCAGGAAAGAGAACAGACCCGGGGCCAGGTTTCCAACCCCCGCGTAGGTTCCCAAGGCGCTGCCCTGCTGTTTCTGGGGAAACCAGTAGGAGACCTGTCCGATCCCGACCGAGAACGTGGCGATGCCGCATCCGGAAAGGGCCCCGAGCAACAGGAGCAAGGGGTAGATGGAACCTGTCAAGCCGTCTGGGTACAGGAAATAGGCGACCGCTGTCAGCCCGAGCATGCCGGCCACGGACAGCCAAAGCAGGATCAAGAATGGCTTGCGTCCGCCCGTAGTATCCACCCAGGCGCCAAAAGGAATGCGTAACAACGACCCGGACAGGGATGGCATGGCGACCAGAAAACCGACCATGACCGGTGCCAGCCCCATCAGGTCCTTGAATTTCTGGGCGGTGGGCCCAAATAGCGCAACTGCCGCAAAGCCGGCGAAGAAGCCCAGCGTCGCGCCGAAGAGGCCTTTTTGCGGATTACCTTTGATTGGCATATGAGAATTTCCTTCGGGGTTTAGATTTGTGTCGGTGGTCTTCGCAACGAGATGACAATCTGCCAGGGTCTGACCAGATAAGCAATGGGCCAGGTAATGATGTGAACGAGGCGTGAAAAAGAGAACGCCAGCGCCAGCAGAAAGAAGTTGAACACATGCAGTTTGATAATGAACGGCAACGGAGCAAGCGGCGCGGCGTTGGGATGCAGGGTCAGGATGCCGATCACGTATGGTGTAAAAATGCCGGTAAACCAATATGAGCCCCACCGATAATATGAAGCAATGGTCACGCCGGTTGCCAACGATACAAACAACAGAACAACAACCGCGTAATCCATTGGCGTGCTGACAGCGCGGATGCGCGCCACGTTCACCCGCCTCACGATCAGGATGACCATCCCCACTGTCGCCCATAATCCCAGAGCAAGTCCGGTGATCTCCAGCAGGTAAAGGCGCACCGGCTGGGCGTTCCACAGGATGATGCTTTGCGGCAGGAAGATGGCGATCAAGTGAAAGGTCAAAATGATCGTGATGCCCCAGTGAAATGGAATCGAACCCCAGTACAACAGCCTGCGCTCGAGCAGCTGCGACGACAAGCTCGAGATGCTAAAGGGCCGATAGATGGAACGGTAAACCGTCACCACGATCGCTATGGATAATGCAGCATACGGGAAAATCAGGAAGAGCAGAGTATTCCAGTCCATTTACGCCTCCGGCCGGAGGCTCTCGGCTTCCTGCTCAAGAGCCGCCGCTAGTGCAAGATATCTCTCGTGGATGCCTTCGCCGCTCTCGTCGTGCTCGAGCTGCTCGAAGCCATGGGCCAGGCGTTCTTGTTGTTCCAATGGAAGGATCCGGTGGGCCCTTGCCCTGAACAGGATGTCTTCTTCTTTCTGGTGATGGCATCCATCCGCAAAGCCTTGGATGAAATCGGCGGCCTCCACAAAGAAGCCGGGACGCACTTCGCCGCCGCGTTCAGGATAATGGGCGGCGTTTTCCAACGGATTGATCAGCCGCTCGATCAGGCGGTGTTCCGACATTAAGATCCTGGTTGCTTTCATCTTTAACCTGCCATTTCCTGACCGGGCACCTGCGGAGAAACCTCGAGCGCCGCCTCAAACAGGTCAAGATACGGATTGCTCTTATCTTTTTCTCGCAGAATCGCAATCATGCGTTTCAGCGCCCTGGCAAAATTCTCAGCCAGTTCCAGGACCAGCTGGTCGGTGACGGCGAGATAACGAAGGACGGGCACAATATGATCCGGGAGTTCGCCCTCCGGGTCCACGCCCGCCTCCAGCAAGGCCCGGTTCATCTTCGACATAAACTCACCGCGCTGGTAACTCTCGCCCCAGATTTGAAAACCAATATACGGCGCGGCGGCCGGACTGAGATCGAGCGTGCGCGTGGCAAGTTCTTCCCATTCAGCAAGCGACAATTCTCCGATCTTTTTAACAAAGGATTCCAGCTTGGCGCGCGCCGGACTTTTGCCTGTTCCCGACAGCCCCTCCTCCAGTTCTGCAAGCAGACCTGCCTCCGGATAGCTGAATGCCTGGGCCAGCACCATGTGGATGCGCATTATTCACCTCGCCTGGGCGGCTGCATGTAGCCGACGCCGACTTCGCCCTTGTGCACCAGTGGATCCTTCCAGGTTTCGATGGACGTTTCGCGCTGATAGGGCGGCAGAACGAACCGCTCATGGAGAGTTGGCTGAGTCGTCAGCTTGTAGATCGCTTCCGCCTCTTCGGAGCTGGACCCGGCGTCGGCCAGGATCTGAAGCGTGGCATCCTCCACATGGTTATCCACTGTCTTGCGGCGCATATACAGCCGCACCGCATACATCTTGCGCAAGATCCTTCGGATCACTTTTTCATCGCCGGCACTGAAGAGATTCGCAAGGTATTGCACCGGGAGGCGCGCCGCGTCGAGATCATCGAGCAGATCAAAATCCTTTAATTCATTCGAGATTTCAAGCCGCACCGATTCATTTTCGATCGCGCTCATCACCGGCGACAGCGGCGGAATGTAGAACATCATTGCCATGGTGCGGTATTCGAGGTGAAGGGGCAACGCGATCCTCCAAACCTTCGCAAACTTGTAGATGGGTGAGTTTTGGGCCGCCTTGATCCAACCCTCCTCAATATCGTTGGCGCGGGCCGCGGCGGTCACCTCGGGGTCGAAGGGATCAAGAATGGTGTCCATGAATGAATCAATCAGTTGATCATCGGGCACGGCCGCAGCCGATGGAATGCGGTCCGCATCATAGAGCAGAACCCCCATGTAGCGAATGCGTCCGACACAGGAATGCGCGCAGGCGGGAGCCTGCCCCGTTTCAAGACGCGGGAAGCACAGGATGCATTTTTCGGATTTGCCAGTGGACCAGTTGTAATAGACTTTCTTGTAGGGGCAGGCCGCGACGCACATGCGCCAGGCGCGGCACTGATTCTCGTTTACCAGCACGATGCCATCCTCGGCTCGCTTGTAAATCGCACCGGACGGACAGGCCGCCACACAGGCGGGATTCAGACAATGATTGCAGATGCGCGGCATGTAGTTGAAAACGACCCGCTCCACTTCATCCAATGACGCTTGCACCTCATCCGGCAGGCTCCGGCGGTTCGGATCGTTGCGGGCATAGAGCGGCGATCCGCCCAGATCATCGTCCCAGTTGGGGCCCGATTCGATGTGAAGCGGTTGATTGGTCACCATCGAGATCGGGATGGCGGTCGGCTGGTCAGGGCCGGCGGGCGCATCGAACAGATCCGCATATCGAAAAGTAAATGGCTCATAGTAGTCTTCGAGGCTGGGCAGATCCGGGTTGTAATACAGTCTGGCCAATGCGCTCAGCTTATCGTGCAGGCGAAGCTTGATCGTATCTTTCTCGCCATAGCCTTTGATGAATTCCCAGCCGCCTCGAAAGTGCTTTTGATCTTCCCATTGCGTCGGATAGCCGCTGCCAGGCCGGGTTTCAACATTATTCCACCACATATACTCGGCGCCTTTGCGATCCGTCCAGAGATTTTTGCAGGCAATCGAACAGGTGTGGCACCCGATGCATTTATCCAGGTGGAAGAGCATGCTCAGGTGGGCGCGTACTTTCATAGTCTTGTCTCCTTTGGTCTCTCTGATCGGCACGAATCTAGAACTCGACCTTGTCGACTTTTCTCACGAATACGTTCGTATCGCGGTTGACACCCGTCGGACCCCAATAATTGAAGGCATAGGTAAACTGGGCATAGCCGCCCGCCATCAGGACCGGCTTGAGGCGCGTCCGCGTCATGGAATTGTTCATCCCGGCTCGTGTGCCGCGCAACGGCGAGATGGGAATCCCAAGGGTGCGCTCGGTGGCGTGATACACAAACACGGTGCCCTTTGGAATGCGCGCCGAGACATTGCAGCGCTGAACGAACACGCCGTTGTCGTTGAACAACTCGACCCAGTCATTGTCTTGAATTCCGAGTTCGGCCGCGTCCTTATCATTGAGCCAGATCGGGTAATCGCCGCGCGAGAGGGTCATCATGCGATGATTATCAGAATAGGTCGAGTGGATGCTCCATTTGCCGTGCGGCGTGATGTAGTTCATCAACCTGCCCTGGGCCTCCGCCTGCGTGTTCTGGGTCTCATCAAGCATGGTATGATCCGGGCGGGGCTTGTAGGTCGGCAGATGCTCACCCCATTGCAGGTAATTTTCATGGTCCAGATAGAAATGCTGGCGACCGGTCAGGGTGCGCCAGGGGATCAGTTCCTCCACATTCAACGTAAACGGCGAATAGGCACGACCCTTATTTATGCTGCCGGACCAGGTCGGCGTCGTAAGCACGCGCCTGGGCTGGGCCACCAGATCGGCAAACGAGTAACGCACCGCACGCGTTCCCTCCGCCAGATGAGTCAGGGGTCGTCCGGTCTTGTGTTCTTCTTGTTCGAACGCACGATAGGCCAGTTCGCCATTGGTGACAGGGTCCAGCCGCAAAATGGTATCCGCCACTTCCAACGACTCTTCAAGGCTCGGATACATTTTGCCGTTGAACCGGCGTCCCTGTTCTTGAGCCAGCGCTTGATATTCGTCGGCCACCGGGATCTTCAAACCGTGCACCGCCACGCCGTTCTCTGCCACGCCCGGACCCAGCGTGACCATGCGCTCATAGAGCAGGGTGTAATCACGCTCAACCACGCGGAACTTGGGCATGCTCTTGCCGGGGACGGCTTCGACTTCGCCCCGCTTCCAGTCGCGGCTCTCCGCTTGGGATACTTCGTCCGCGGTGTCGTGCTGGAGAGGGATCATCACAAGATCACGGATGGGTTGGGGCAAATGCACTTTGGCAAGTTCACTGACTCGCCTGGCCAGCGCCTTGAAGATATCCCAGTCGTTCCTGGATTCCCAGGCCGGCGGGACCGCCGCTTGCATCGGGTTGACAAATGTGTGCAGGTCCGTGGAATTCAGATCGGTTTTTTCGTACCAGGTTGCGGCGGGCAGGACGATGTCCGAGTAGAGGGCCGAGGTGTCCATGCGGAAGTTCAGATCCACGACCAGGTCAAGCTTGCCGGTCGGTGCTTCGTCGCGATACTTGACTTCATTGACATAGCCTTTTGCCATCTCCCTGGCGTTCATGTTCGTGTGGGTGCCCAGGTAATGTTTCAGCATGTACTCGTGCCCCTTCATGCTGGTGCCGATCGCATTGCCGCGCCAGATGAGCCAGACGCGCGGCCAGTTCTCAGGAGCATCGGGGTCTTCGACCGCCAAACGAAGTCCGCCGCTCTTCAATTGCTCGACCGCATATTGGATTACTTCCGCTTCGGACTTTGCGCCAGCGGCTTCCGCATCCCTGACGATCTCCAATGAACTCCTATTAAATTGCGGGAAGAACGGGAGCCAGCCTTTGCGCACGGCACGCGCTTGATAATCGATCGTATGCTCTCTTTGCTTGTCGCCGGGCAGCGCGTCATAAGCGGTGAAGCCGCGCTCGTAACGCCACTGATCCGTGTGAACGTAATGGAAGGAGGGCGTGTTCTGCTGACGACTGGGCAATTTCCAATCGGCGGCAAAAGCGATGGCGCCCCACGAGGCGTGGTTGGCGAGTTTTTCCTGTCCCACATAATGTGCAAGTCCGCCGCCTGGAACGCCCACACTTCCGGTCAGCATCAGGGCCACGATCGCCGAACGGTAAAGCAGGTTGTTGTGATACCAGTGATTGGCGCCCGCCCCGATGATGATCAGGTTCTTCCCGCGGGTCTTTTCGGCATTGACGGCCCATTCACGCGCATAACGGATACAGGTGTCGCGGTGGATGCCGCTGAATTTTTCCTGCCAGGCCGGCGTATAGCACGATTCATCATCGTACGATCCGGGATAATCGCCTTTCAGTCCGCGGCGGACGCCGAACTGCGCCATCGTCAGATCGAACACGGTCGCGACCGTGATCCTGCCCTTGCTCGTTTCAATCGTCCGGACCGGGACGCCGCGCATGTTCTTGCCGCCCGAAGCAAAATCATCGAATTCGATTTGCTCCACCGCGTCATGGTTTTCGATCAGCGATAGTTCCGGCTCCAGGTCTTCGTTCGTTGCGCCATCCTTCATCTCCAGATTCCACCGGCCCGGCTCGGTCTGCCAGCGATAACCGATCGTGCCTTTCGGCATGCGCGGGCGATCTGAACGCTTGTCCCAGATCAACATTTTCCAGTCGCCGTTCTCCTGCTCCCGATATTCCTTGAGGAGACCGGCCCGCACATATTTCCCGGGCCGCCTGCCGTCGATCTGAACCAGGAAAGGCAGGTCCGTGTATTTTTTCACGTAATCCACGAAATACGGGACCTGCCGGTCCACATAGAACTCTTTCAAGATGACGTGATCGACCGCCATCCAGAAAGCCGTATCCTGGCCGGGATGAACCGGCACCCAATAATCGGCATATTTGGCGGCTTGGGAAAAGTCCGGGGCGAAAACAGTCAGTTTGGCCCCGGCGTGGCGCACTTCCGAGATGAAATGCGTATCGGGCGTACGGGTCATGTTGATGTTGGAGCCCATGATTGCAATGAAACGCGACTCGTACCATCCGGCCGATTCGTGCACATCCGTCTGCTCGCCCCAGATTTCAGGGCTGGCCGGAGGCAGGTCACAATACCAGTCATAGAACGACAGCGGAACGCCGCCCAGCAGGGTCAAGAACCGTGAACCGGCGGCATACGAAATTTGCGACATCGCAGGTATGGGCGAAAAACCGTTGACGCGATCCGGCCCGTATTTTTTGATCGTATAGATGACTGAGGCCGCAATGATCTCCAAGGCTTCTTCCCAACGAATGCGCCGGAAGCCGCCCTTGCCGCGCGCCTGCTGGAAACGGGCGCGCTCCGCGGGGTCATCCATGATCGACTGCCAGGCCTCCACCGGATCGCCATGTTTTTCGCGGGCGGCCCGCCACGAGTCCAGCAGCGCGCCGCGTCCGTACGGATATTTCACCCGGATCGGACTGTAGAGATACCAGGAGAATGAAATCCCGCGCTGGCAGCCGCGCGGTTCATAGGGCGGCAATCCTTCTTGCAGCAGCGGATAATCCGTAGCCTGCATTTCCCAGGTCACGATGCCGTCCTTAACAAACACCTCCCAGGAGCAGGAACCGGTGCAGTTGACACCGTGCGTGGTGCGTACGCGCTTGTCGTGAGCAAAACGATTTCGATAGAATTCTTCCCATTTTCGCTCGACCGGCGCAACCGTTTCCTTTACCCATTTAGCCATGTCCGCCTCCGTTGATTTATAACTTTCCATCCCGGCGCAGACGCTGGGCAATGCCCATGCGTTGACGCGGCCAAAAGATCAACATCCCTGCCAGCAACATCACGCTCAGCAGAGAACCTCCGCCCAGCACATACCAGAAGTTCTGTTGATTGCTCCCTTGACCGCGTTGATCTGCCTGTTGAAAGAATGCCAGGAGGTCCGCTTGTTCACTCTCCGTCAGGGATCTGTCCTTGAAAACGCCCTGCATCGTGGGAAACGGTAATGTACCGAGCGCGGAAGCCAATCCCTGGCGTCCGTAACGCGAGTACACGTGAGTGAGATTGGGACCCAGTGCACCACCCCCCAAAGGGGCGACGCCCTCCACGGTATGGCAGGCCATGCAATGGGTTCCGCCGTTTTGCAGGGGCGCCCCGCCCGTGAACAGCTCTTCCCCATACTGGGCATCGCCGTTCAACGATAGAACAGTGTCGAGCTCAGTTGTCGAAGCTGCCCCTTGTGCAGGAATATTGGGATTCTGCGGCGCAGACTGCGTGGATGAGGAGGGCGCGGCGGAGGTGCCATCTCGGCTTTGGAAATATGCGATGACATCTGCAACATCCGAATCGCTTAAACCAAGATTGGGCATCTGCATGCCGTATTGAGCTACGAGCTGGGTCGCGATGGGATCCCCGGACGCCACAACTTTATCCGGTGCTTTGATCCAGGCAGACAACCAGGCCAGCGCGCGATCCTGGGTTACGCCTTTTAAGTCAGGGCCAATTAATTGGCCGCCGCCGATCGTGTGACAGACCGCGCATTTGGTTTTGAAGATCGCCTCGCCATTGGATCGATCCTGGGCCGGGGAAGCGGCTTGCGCCAGCATGGTTGTTCCTGCCAAAAACGCCCCCGTGATGATCGTGAACAGTATGGACCCGCGGATTGTTCTGGTCAACATGCCCTGTGTCTCCTTCTAGCGGTCCTTATCCGCAGCCGGTTTCTGCCCCCGCACAGGCAGGTTGCGGATGGTCTGCAGCAGGTCGGTGCCGCGCGCCGGGAGCAGATGGGTTGAAAAAACACGCACCACGTTCTCCGTCAGGTCAGCGCGCATGACGGACAGCTCGGGGTAGCGCTCCATGATCAGCGTCGTGAGATGGATCAGAGAGTCATTTTGTGGATCCTCATCCACAACCAGCACCGAGTCCGGATGGATCTCCGCGATCCGCCCGCAGATATCGTCGTTCAACTCGCACGGACCGATCAAGTCTATATCCTGCGCGCTGCGCAAAATCTTCTCGAGGCTTTCGCCGAAAAGATGCTGGGAACATGCCAGCAGGATCCGCCGTTTTTGCATAACCAGGTCCGGGATGAATTGAACAAGATCTTTGCCAATAGTATCGGAATCCGTTCGGCAAAAAAATCCTTCTGCATCCCGCCTTCGGAACGAAAAAAGAGTGACCTGCTGGCCGCTCTTTTCCCGGAAAGAATTAGTTCTTCAGGAACTACAATAAGCCTTTGTCCCGCGCCACTTTTGCAGCCTCCCGGCGCGTATTCACCTGCAGCTTTGCCAGGATATTGCGGATATGCGTCTTGACCGTATTCAGACTGATATTCAGCGTCTCGGCAATCTCTTTGTCCGGGGCACCGTGCGATACGTGCAGCAACACCTGTTGCTCGCGCTCGGTCAGGTTGGCAGCCTCTTCGTCGCCCAATCGACTGGATCTGCTCAAACGGCGGAACTCGGTCAGCACGCGTCCTGCCAGGGACGGGGAAAGCGCGGCCTCGCCACGCAATGCCCCCCGCAGCATGGTCAGCATCTCTTGCGACCGAATATCCTTGAGCAGATAACCCTGCGCGCCGTTCTTGAGCGCCTCGAACAGTTTCTCATCGTCGTTGCGGACCGTTAACATGACGATGATGGTCTCAGGCAAAATTTGTTTGATCCGGCGTGTGGCTTCCAATCCATCCATGCCGGGCATTTGCACATCCATCAAGATCAGATCGGGTTTGAGTTCGCGCGCTTTGACCAGCGCCTCCAATCCATCGTTCGCCACGCCCACGATCTGCATGTCAGATTGCGCGCCAAGAATAGCCTCCAGGCCTTCCCGAAAAAGTTCGTGGTCATCCACCAGCAGGATGCTTGCGCGTTCCATAAATTATCGCCCGCTTCCGTTCGGCCACCTGAGCAGGAGCCGGGTGCCTTTTCCCGGCGTTGACTCGATCTCCAAGGTACCGCCAATATGGGCGGCCCGTGCCTGCATGATCTGCAGGCCGAAATGTCCGCTGGGTTCCGGCCGGGAGGTATCGAAGCCTATTCCGTCGTCCTCCACCGCGATAAAGGACTGATCGTCGATCTGCCCCACCCCGACCGTGATGTGTTGCGCCTGAGCATGATGCGCCACATTCTTGAGAGCCTCCTGCGTAATATTCAACACCTGTTCGGCTGTCCGGCTTGAGCATTTTGGAAGGGCATCTCGATCAATGTGCCAAATGACCGGTATCTTGTTTTCAGAGGCAAACTCATTCACAGAGGTTTGCACCCCATCACATAGATCGATCTCCGGCGGCGATTCAGCGATCAGGTCATGGATGGCGCGGCGCACTTCAGCCGTGGCCCTGCCGATGGCTTCGCGCGTCTTTCTCAGACGCTCCAGGGCGGCCTCATCCTGCCCTTCCGATAAAAAGTCCACCACTTGATCAGTCATCAACCCAAGATAACTGAGGGTTTGCCCGAGGCCATCGTGCATTTCGGCCGCCACCCGGCGGCGTTCCTCCAATGTTGCAACGCGCTCAGCCTGGGCATAGAGCCGCGCGTTCTCCAGCGCAATTGCTGCAGCATTTGCCAGTTTGGTCAGCATATCCGTCGTCTCGCCCGCAAAGCGGTTCTGGGCGGGACTGCCCACGCACAACGCGCCAATCACACGTTCACCGATCCTCAAGGGTGCGGCCATGTGACTGGTCCGGTAGCGTGCATTCAACATGCGGCAACCGCTCCGGCATGCGTCCGTTCCGCACAACAAAGCCTGCCGACTCCCGAGCACCGCCCCCGCCAGTTCGTCCTCCACCAGCACCGCATCCCCCTGCACTGCATTCTTCGGTCCGCTGATCGCCTGCAGTTTCAACCAATGCTGGTTATCATCCACAAGGCACAGCGAGGCCACCTCTCCGCCAAGCAGCGAGCGTGCTTTCTCCGTTACTGAATCCAAAACCTGTTGAATGTCCAGGCGGGAAGAAATCTCGCGGCTGACTTCGTTGAGGGTCTCCAGCTCGCGCGTGCGCTGTGCGACACGCGCTTCGAGGCTCTCGTTCAACCGAACGAGCTCTTGACGTGATGAATTCAAATTGATGCGCATGGCGTCGAATGACTTCGCGAGTTCACGCATCTCGGCCGGCCCTTCCGCCGGTATGACTGTGTCGAGATCATTCCCGCCGACGCGCACGGCTGCCTGGGATAACCGCTGAAGGGGTTTCAGAACGGACTGCCGCGTGGTCCATGCACCTATTCCCAGCAGGAGGAAGGCGCCCGCCAGAAAGCCAAACTGGATCGCGCGCAGCCGATCGATTTTTTCATTGGAAGCTGTTTCGTAGAGACGCACAACCGCATCTGCTTGCTGCGCCAGCGTGCCGGAGGTTCGTTGAATGGACTGGAGGGTTTGTGAAAAAGAAGGATCGTTCTGCGCAGTGCGCTGCAAATTGTCAAGCATGGCCCGGTATTTGGTCCAGGTGAGATCCTCCTGATCCAGGGCGGACACAATTTGAGGATCGCGCGTAACAGGCAGCATGACGTCCGGGTCGGGCAGCTCAGGCGCGGCCCCGCCGTAAAGCAAAGCATGCAGAGTCTGATCGAAGGCCTGCTCGGCCCCCTGCAAAGCGGTGTTGTTAGCCTCCTGCCCTGCTCCGGATGCGAATGCGAGCCGTGCCATCTGTTGAGATAGCATGCGCTGGCGCCCGGCCAGGTTGATGGTCAGGGCATCCTGCTGCTCGGTCTCCAGGCCCCAGTACATCGCGCCGACCGCGATCAGAACCAACAGCACAAATGCGGCAAACAGAAGGATTAACCGGCTTTGGAGACTCTTAAACATGATCGGCATCTATTATACTTCCCGGCCGCGCCAGAAAAATCATCGGAAGGCATTCCTGCACCAAAATAGCCGAGCCAGGGGAGGCCAGGCAGCACCCCGCGAGCATGCATCCGCAGGATCTTCCATGTTTGCGCCTAACCTTTTGCCCAACAAATAATGAAGAGTCCGGTCCATAAAACGCCAACCGCCATCAGCCGAATACCGATGCGTACGGGCTTCCACTTCACAGCAGGACGATCGATTCCCCACAGCGTCTCCAGCCATTGTAACAGGAAAGGAATGAAGATCAGATGCGGCAGGAGCCCAGCAGCTTGACCTAATATTGCACTGAGGATCAGATTGAAGGAGGAAAAGGCCAGGGCGCGCATCCCGGCGCGGAAACGCTCAAGACGACTGGGCGCGGAATTCCACTCACGCTGTTCGAGACGCAAATAGGCATACAAGATGGATGCTGCGGTTTGGAGCCAGGAGAGCAGCCACAGCCACCAGCCGAAAGGATCATAATGACCCACGCCGATCCAGTAAGCAGCGGGCGCAGCCAGCGATAGCACACCGGCTGCAATCACTTCGATGCCGGCCTGCCTTCGTTCCGCTCGCTGGCTGACCAGCCACAAATGCCACGCGAAAACCGGGATGCCCGGAACTGCCAGATACACGATGTATCCGTCGCCAAGCGAAAATATATCGGCCAGGGCCGCGAGCGCAAGAAGGCCGTACCCGATCGCCCAAAAATAGGCGGCGGTCAGGTCTGTAGAAGGACGGCGGCCGGAGTAGACCTTGACGAGAGTGGTCACCGGCTGGCGCAGCAGAAAGACACAGACGGCTGCTGTACACAGGCCAAGGGTGGCTTGGGTAAATACCTTGCCTGCGGCCACGCCGATGATCAGCGGTGTGAGGATGAAAATCCAGGAGCCGTGATCTTGTGGAATGGCAATTTGTTTGCGAAAAAGGCGGCTGCCGGGCACAGAATTCATGATCGGATTATAGCAAACCCGCACGTCCCGATCTGCCTTCCGAAGATGGCTGCCTTGAATATGGATTTGCACGGAAGGGCAGATCCCACTTATGAGTGCAAAAGCGCCTCGGCGGCCAGATCGTGCTCAGGGGCAGGATCGGAACAGGTTTTGCGGCGCCGCGGGAGGGGCGTGTTTGAGCAGGATTCCCGCTGGTCCAGCGGAGGCGGATGCCTCCGGCGCCGCCCTCTCCAAGGGCCGGGCTTACCAGATCTTGATCCGGCCCTTGTACCGCTCGAGCAGGGGAGCATTGATCTGATCGGAACCGTCCAGGTTGCCGCTCCTTCCAACCGGCGGCTCGACGCCGCGCTCCAACAGGACCTGGACCGCCTGCACGATGATGGCATTCATGATGAATAGACCCGCGATGCCCGAGCCGGCACCCGCCGGCGTCGGCAGCCCCTTCATCGAGATCATCGCATCACCCTTCACACAATGGTTATCGATCACAATGTCCGCCAGCTCGTACAGCTTCTTCCCGGACGAATGCCGCGAGGTCGTCCCTTGGGAATGAGCCAGCGATGTGATC
>DATJBI010000160.1:0-7587 GCA_035515435.1 Anaerolineales bacterium | reverse complement strand
ACTCGACGGCGTAGACCGTCGTCTGCCTGCCTTCCTTCGTCTGCACGTTCTGGGGCGTGTACTCAGCCTGGTCGGCGATTCGGGTGACCCTGGCCGGGAAAGATTGATCGGGGAATGAGTCCACGCTCAAGCTGGCCGCCTGGCCGAGGTTGATCTGCCCGTATTGCGTTTCGGGAATATAGACCGTGACCTTCAACGCATTGAGCTGGCCAATGGTCAGGGCGGCGGTGCCCGCCTGGAGCACCTCGCCAGGCTGGATGCTGCGAGTCAGAACGACCCCGTCGATCGGGGAGGTGATCGTCAACTTTGCAAGCTGCGTGTTGATGGCATCCAGATTGGCCTGCGCCGCCAGGACCGCCGCCTGCGCCTGGAGGAGTGTCGACTTGGCCTGGTCCACCAATTTGCCCTCGGCGGCCACCTGCGGTGAATCGGCGCCGGTTTGCAGCGCGCGCCAGGCGTCCAGCGTTGCGTCATAGTTTTCCTGCCAGACGGTCACGTCGGCGCGGGCAGCCAGCACATCCCTCGCTGCCTGGGTGGTCAGGGCCCGGTCATACGCCTGCTGCGCGTTTTGAAGGCCCGTCCGGGCATCGTCGTAGATCGTCTGGGCCGGGTCATGCAGCGCTTGACTGTTGGAGGCGCTGCTGGTGCTGTTCAAAACGTTCCGGGCGACCTGGAACTTCAAGCGCGCCTCGGCGAGCTGCGCTTCGATGTTAAGGAAATCAGCGCTGGAGGCCTCTTTTTCCACGTTCGCCAGTTTGGCCTGCGCATCTGCGAGCGACGCCTTCGCAGCGTCCGCCTCGGCCTGCGCGGCTTTGATCTGTTCCTCTTTCGAGAAATACCACACCGGCTGATCGAATTGATCTGGCTTGGGTCCCTGCCAGAGATCGAGGCGGGCCGGCTGGTCCGCGGCCAGGGCATTGGACAGCGTCAGATCGTACTCGGCCTGGGCTGCCGCCAGGGCATCCCCCGCGGCCTGGGCGCTGGCGTTCGCGGAATCCAGGGCGGCCTGCGCCGACTTCTTTTGGGACTGGAGCAGGCTGTCGTCCAGGCGGATCAGCGGATCGCCCGCTTTGACGGGATCGCCTTCGTCGACCGACACCGCGACGACCAAGCCGGACAGTTCGGGCGCGACCGAGATCTCGGTCGCCTCGATCTGACCCGAGGCCTGGATCGCCGTGCTGGCGGCCGGGCCGCAACCGACGGTGGAGAGAACGAGCAGCAGGGCAAGGACGAGAGTGAATTTTTTCATGGGAGCCTCCGACTGAAAGGAGCAGTCATTTCGCGGTCAAGCCTTCATGGCAGAGATAAAAACATCCTCGAGCGAGGGCTCGATAATGGATGCGTGTCCGGGGCGGATTCCGGCGCGGCGCAGTTCGCGCTCAATGGCGCGCCGGTGTTTTTGCATGTTTGGGGCCACGACATGGACCAGGGCGCCGTACAGTTCAACCTCTTCCAGTGGAAGCGTCTGGTCGGCGCGCGCGGCGCGCAGCACTTTCACGGCGCCGGGCGCATCGGACGGTTCGAGTTCGAGCACCTCGCCGCGCATCATGCCGGCCTTGATCTCCCCGGCCGTGCCGCAGGCGATCAGGGTGCCGTGCTGAATGAAGGCGAGGCGATGGCAGTGTTCCGCCTCGTCCATGTAATGCGTGGTCACAAAAACGGTAACGCCCTGGCCGATGAGTTGATACAGCAGATCCCAGAAGGCGCGGCGGGAAAGGGGATCCACGCCGGCCGTGGGCTCGTCCAGGAAAAGGATCTCGGGGCGATGCAGGATGGCCGCGCTGAGCGCCAGGCGTTGACGCCAGCCGCCTGACAGGTCGCCCGTCCTGAGATGGTCACGTCCCTGCAGTCCGGCCATGGACAGCGCCTCTCCGATCCGCGTTCGCAATTCCGAATTGGACAGCCCATAGGCCGCGCCGTAGAAGTTCAGGTTCTGCCCGACGGTCAGGTCGTTGTACAGGCTGAAGCGCTGGGCCATGTATCCGAGGCGCGGGCGAATCCTGCTTGTGTCGCCCTCCACTTTCAGACCGAGCACCTCGACCGTGCCCGCAGTGGGTTCCATCAATCCCAGCATCATGCGGATGGTGGTGGTCTTGCCCGATCCGTTCGGGCCCAGAAAGCCGAAGATCTCACCGCGCTGAACATCAAAGCTGATGCCGTTCACGGCGCTGAAGTCGCCAAAGCGTTTGGTGAGCCCCTTTACCAGTATGGCGGGCCCTTGAGAGTTCATGGTCAGTCCAGCGCCTTTCTCACGAATCGCAGCGAGAACGTGCCGATCGCGATCCCAAGGATCGCCAGCGCCAGCACGTTCGGCCAGAGCACGTCCAGCCCCGCGCCCTTGAGCAGGATGCCGCGCAGGATGGTCAGCCAGTGGTGGGCGGGGATGACATAGGCAAAGACCTGGAGCGCCTGCGGCATGCTCTCCACGGGCGCCGCGTAGCCCGTGAACATGAAGTCCACCATGCCGACCAGCAGCACGAGCAGAAAGGCCTGGTGTTGGGTCCTCGAAACGACCGAGAGGACCAGCCCCTTGCCAAGTTCGACCAGCATATAACCGACCGCCAGGATCAACAGGAGCGGCAGCGACCCGCGCACGGGGACGCCGAAGGCGAAGTGCACCATTCCAAGCATCAGCAGGAGATCCGCGAAGCCGATGATGACGACCGGAATGGATTTGCCGATGATGATCTCCATCGAAGAGTACGGCATGACCAGCAGCTGCTCCAGCGTGCCAAGCTCACGTTCGCGCGAGAAGGTCAGTGCCGCGAAGAGCAGGACGGTGAATTCGAGCATCAATCCAAGTTCCGCGGGCGTCGAGTAGAGCGCTTCGCTCAGGGCCTCGTTGAACCACACCCGCAGGCTCGGCACAAATCCCGCAAATTCAGCCGGATCCAGTCCGAGGCGTTGAACGACGAGGCGCTCATCCACCTGCCCCGCCAGACCCTGGATCGCGTTTTGGGCGGCCAGCGCCGGCGTGTTCTCCGATCCGTTCAAGATGACCTGGATGGTCGGATGGCCCGTCGCAGAAGCCATCTCATCCCCGAAGTCGGGCGGGATGATGACCGCCGCGTAAACCTGTCCGCGCTCCATGGCCGAGCGGATCGCCGCCATATCGCCGACGAACTGAGGAGCGCTGAACGTCTTCGTGTTTTCGAGCCCGACGGCCAGGGCGCGGCTCTCGGGGGTCCGGCTTTGATCCAGGATCATGATCGGCAGGTTGGTGATCGGGCGGGAGGTTGCCCAGCCGACCAGCAGCAGCTCCGAGGCGCCGCCCAGCAGCATGAAGGCCGGCAGCCACCAGTCGTTGCGCAGGTGGATGAACTCCTTGATGACCAGCGACCAGATCCGTTTAATCATGGCACCGCGCTCCCGGGCCGTGGAACACGCGGACGGCGAAGCGGCCCGCCGGCTGGATCCGTGCTTCCTGCCTGAAATTTGTGTCCAGGGTGCTTGAGGTTCCTTTGCTGCTCATCCCAGCTTCTTTCGGAAGAACAACGCGGCCAGCGCCGAGTAGGCGAGGCCCAATATGACAAGCATGACCGCGTACGGCCAGAGCACGTCCAATCCCACGCCCGGCAGGAACGCCCCGCGCGTGATCACGGCGTACTGCGTGCCCGGCAGGAACATCGCCTCCAGACGCGCCACCTCGGGCATGGAGGCCAGCGGGAAGAAGATGCCGCTCAGGAAGAAGCCTGGATAGAAGACCACCAGGAAGGAAAGCGCCAGGGCGGCCGCCTGGGTGCGCATGAAGACGCCCACCACCATGCCCATGCTCAGGACGCCGAACATGAACAGTGCCGACAGGGCAAAGAACAGCAGGAAATTCCCGTTGAATGAAATATGGAACCAGGCGATGGAAAGCAGCGGGATCAGAACGACATTGATCAACCCGACGATGATGTAGGGAATGATCTTTCCCAGCAGCAGCTCGGTCCGGCCGATGGGCGTGGCCAGCAGCTGCTCGAGCGTGCCGTGTTCGCGCTCATGGGCCAGCGTGAGCGCCACCGAAAGCGCCGGAAATCCCAGCACCATCGAGATCAGGCCGGGGATCAGGGCGTTGCGCGATTTCAGCTCGGGGTTGAACCAGGTCTGGATGCGCACGTCCAGCGGCTGCAGGGTGTCGAGCACGAGCCCCCGGGCGCGCAGCTGGCCCGCCAGCGCCCCGTTGACAAATTCCTCCGCCCGCTGCGAAATGTGTTCGACCGCGAACGTTCCGCCCTGCGGTTCCGTGCCGTCGATGATGACCTGGATCGAAAGTCCCTTCAGCGCCTGCAGGTCGGCCGCGAAGCCCGGCGAAATGATGATCGCCGCCTTGATCTGCCCGCGCAGCATCATCGAATTGATCTGATCCATGCTCGCGGCGGAGGCATACAGATCCAGGTCCTGTCCGGCCGTGATCTGCTGGATGAACGCCTGCGAGGTCTGGCTGTGGTCGAAATCCAGCACGGCGATCGGGATGTGTTTCAACTCGACCGTCAGGGCGTAGGCCATCAAGAGCAGGATCAGGGTCGGGGTGAAGAGCACGAGCACCAGCGTGGTTCGGTCGCGCATGATGTGATTGAATTCCTTGCGCGTCACGGCCCAGATGTGTCGAGGGGACATCACGCCTCCAACTTTCGAATCAGTGAGATAAAGGCCTCCTCCATCCGGGCGGGTGCGACGCGGATGCTGCGATAGGCCAGTCGCGACTTCTTCAGGGCGCGTTCGATCTCCGGCAGGCGGCGCCTGGCGGAGTCGACCAGCAGATGAATGGACTCCCCGTAGGTCTGCGCTTCGCGGACCCCGCCCAAGTGCGCCACGGTCTTCAGGGCCCTCTGCCAATCGTCGGCCTGGATCTCGACCATCTCTCCCTCGAGTTTTTCCCGGATGCGGCGCGGCGCATCGCACTCGACCAGCCTGCCCGCGTACATCAGTCCGACGCGCGAACAGCGGTCCGCTTCGTCCATGTACGGCGTGCTGACGATGATGGTCGTGCCCTGCAGATGCAGCTCGGTCAGGATGTTCCAGAACTCACGGCGGGAGATCGGGTCCACGCCCGTGGTGGGTTCATCCAGCAGCAGGAGCTCGGGCCGGTGGATCAGGGTGCAGCCCAGCGCCAGTTTCTTCTGCATTCCGCCCGAGAGATCCGCGGCGCGCCGCGATCGGAATTCGTTCAGGCCGGCAAAGGTCAACAGGCTTTGGGTGCGCGCCGCCATGTCCTGGCGCGGGACATCGAACAACTCGGCGAAGAACTGCAGATTCTCGAGCACCGATAGTTCGCCGTACAGGCTGAATTGCTGTGCCATGTAGCCGATGTGCGGCTTGATGGCTTCGGCCCTTTCCTTCAGGTCGAAGCCCAGCACGGCGGCGTCGCCTTCGCTGATATCCAGCAATCCCGCCAGCAGACGCAGGGTTGTCGTCTTCCCCGCGCCGTCAGGACCGACCAGCCCGAACAGTTCGCCCGCATCGATCGCCAGGGTCAATCCGTCCACGGCGTGGGTCTTCTTGAAGTCGCGTTTCAGTTCTTTCGTCTCAACGATCGGGGTCATTGTTTCCCTTCAGGAGGCCTGGCGCCGCCGCGGCCGGAAATGGATCACTTCCTGGCGGCACGGATGATCCACAGCACGAGCAGCGCACCCAGGAACGGCTCCAGTGCCACGCCCAGGTTTCGCATTGTGGTCGAGAAGCCCATCGCCGGGATCACGAACCAATCCATGAAGCCGACCACCACCGCGGTGATGACCGCCGCGATGTAATCGCCCCGCACGCCGATCGGACGCTTGTTCTTCCAGATCGGTCCCCCCAGCCAGCCGGCGATCAAACCTACCACGATCATGACAACGGCCAGAATCACGATTTGCATTTTCAACTCCTTTGATCTTTTGATTGCCCGGGATGAAAGGCCACCATCGGCATTTTTTGTGCCAGACGCCCGGGGGCGTCACTCCCCGGCTGCAGGCGTTCGCCCAGGAAGAGTCCGCTCAGTTCGCGGAACGCCGTGGGGTGCTCGCGGGCGTAGGTCTCGAGGATCCCGATGGCTTTCTCGGTGGAAATGAACTCTGCGTATGCCTGAAACTTCCGCCCGCCAACGCAGACGGTGACCTGCGGCGTCTGGCGGATGTTCCGGTACCAGTCTGATTTCTCACCCCAGCCGGAGACGACATAGTAGGTGTCTGATGTTCCATCATGTTGAACCACCTCGATCACCGTTTGACGCGGGAGGCGGCTTTTCCGGCCCGTGTGGATCAACAGCAGGAAACGATCGCCCAGGAGAGGGTCCAGGTGGAGGCGGAACAGCCAGATGGGCCCTCGGAGGCCCAGGCGCAATAGCCCGCCGGGGCGAGTATCAAGAATGGATTGGCTCATGTTTTATCTTCCATCGGCAAACCTCGTACTGACTAGTCAGTCATGTATTGACCTAAAAAAAGAGCCCGGTGGTCAGGCGCTCACCAGAAGGCCATCGAGCAGCAGTTTGATGCTCGAACGAATATGGCACTCCACATCCACCCGGCTATTGTCGTAGACCCATAAAAGAACGGTGCCCTCGAAGATGGCCCCGGCCGCGATGGCCACTTCCTGTGCATCCACCTGGCGGAATTCGCCGGCGTCAATGCCGCGTTGGATGATGGGGACCAGGGCATCCATGTAAACGTTGAAATATTGCTTCATTGCCTTTTGCACGATCGAATTGCGGAAGGCCAGTGCCAGGAATTCATAGGCGATGGGCATCATGTGCAGCATCTTCAAGTAATCGCGAATCACTTCTTCCGTAAAATGCCAGACGGCCTCCGTTGCAGTCGTCTCGGGGCTCGCGCGGGTATCGAGCTGCCTGAATGCGCTCAAAAAGATGCGGTCCAGGATCGCAATGATCAGATCCTCCTTGCTCTTGAAATACAGGTAGAGCGTTCCCTTGCTCAAGCCCGTCCCCTCCGCGATGTCATCCATCCGCGCGTCGCTGAAGCCCTTTTTCGTAAAGATGCGTTCTGCGGCGTTCAGGATCTGGGATTTGCGTTCGTCACTGACATCGGGCCGTGGGGACATGATATTCCTTTTAAATGACTGACCAGTCAGTTATAATATACCGCGCCTGGGCTCCATTTGTCAAGGCCCCGGGACGGATCAAAGATGGCTTTCTCAAAGTCGACGAGTGATAACAATGCCCAGAACGGAACCACCGAAAGCGACGCTCCAAGCGGTAGACCTGAGCCAGTCCCGGCCAGGTCGCATACGCATTGAGCATTTCGCTGGTGGTCATCGTGCGGACCTCCATACTCCATACGGGCATGCCCTTTGTTCACTTTCTGGGCGGTGAGGGAAACCGTCGGATCTTGCCAAAGCCGGGCTTGGGATATTCCGGGGCAAAGAGCTGCTGGATGCTTTTGTAGAGCCCCGGTTGATTTTCCTTGACGGGGAACATGTAGTCGCCGCCTTGCTCTATATTTTTGGCCGAGAGCCGTTTTTGGGTGTGCATCGCATCTCCGGTAAGTATCATCTCAAAACTTAGGGGTTGGCAAGCGACCAAGACCGGCTCAAGTTGAGGGCGCGGGCGGCTTGTTGGATCAATTCAGGCAAGGCTGGAATCGCGTTCTTTTTTACAAATTACGATTG
>DATJBI010000159.1:0-25606 GCA_035515435.1 Anaerolineales bacterium | reverse complement strand
CCAAGGGAGTCTTTGCGGCGCTTAGTTCGGCGGCTTTTCTGGGAATCTCTCCGGTTTTTGGAAAGCTGGCGATCAATCTCGGATTCTCTCCGCTGGCGGTGACGGCCTTTCGCAGCGGTCTGGCGGCCGGCCTGATCTTCCTGGTCATGCTCCTCTTTTTTCGCTCCTATCTTTATATTTATCCGGTCGGCCTGATCGGCTGTTTTCTGGCCGGGGCCATTAACGGCCTCGGCTCCATTTTATATTACATGGCTCTCGAACGTCTGGATGCAAGCGTCGGGCAGACCCTCTACCTGATCTATCCTTTTTTTGTGGCGATCTGGCTGATCCTGGATCGCCAGCCGCCCAGCCGCCTGACGCTTTATCGGATGGGAATTGCAGGTTTATCGTTGCTGCTTATCACCACGTTGCCCAGCCGTCCTGCGGATCCGATCGGCATAGTCATGATGCTGGGCGCGGCTGCCCTGTATGCGCTTCACCTGCCCATCAACCAGCGGGTCTTATATGAGGTCCCGGCACCGACCGTGACGCTCTACACCCTGATCGCCATGAGCATCGTCGTTCTGCCGGCTTATTTGCTCTTCGATCGCCAGTGGATAACACCCGGTCCAGTCTGGTGGCCGGTGATCGGATTGACCGTTGCCACGCTCCTCTCGCGCCTTTCCCTGTTCCTGGGCGTCAAGCATATCGGCGGGCTGCAGACGGCGCTGCTGGGGCTCAGCGAACTGCTGGTGACGATCTTATTCAGCTATCTCTTTCTTAAAGAAAATCTGGCGTGGACCCAGTGGCTCGGCGCGGCCGGACTGGGACTCAGCCTGCTGCTGGTCCAATTGGAAGAGCCCCGTCCGGTCCATGACCGCGGCCAAGGCGGCTGGCTGTCATGGATCCGCCCTCCCGACCTGCCGCGCGATATCCCCGCCGACATCCCTTGGGGGCCCCACGAATAAATCAACCCCCTTTGGGCAGCAGGCTGGATCGATATTTCCCGCCCCTCATTTTTCATCCTCATACAGATAGCCGGTGCCGCGCACGCTGACGACCCGTGCCGCCAAGGCCGGAAATTTTTCCAATTTATGCCGCAAGCGGCTCACCAGCGGGCGCAGGATCTCCGGGGCCTCGCGCTGAGATGTATCGTAGCCCTGAACGAGCAGGACCAGCTCGCGGTGGGAAAAGACCTTTCCGGCATTCTCCATCAGGATCCGCAGCAGCCTGCCCTCCGCCGGGGTGAGGTGCTCGACTTTTCTTTTGGCCGAGCGAATCTGCCGCCGGGAAAGATCCACCACGGTTCCATCCTTCAATTTATATTCGATGGCCGTTTCATCGATCTCGGACGAATCGACCGCGCCGCTCTTGGACTGCAACTTTGCCACGCGGCGGGCCAATCCTCGCTTTACGCTGGCGAGAACCTGAGCCGGCGCGGCGGGTTTTGTCAAATAGTCATGCACCCGCAGGCGCAATGCCCTCACGGCCGAATCCGTCGAGGCGAAGGCCGTCAGCAAAACGATCTCCGTGTCGGGCGCGACTTGATTGACCACCTGCACCACGTCCAATCCGTCCATGCCGGGCATGCGCAGGTCGACGATCATCAGGTCAACCGGGTGGGTGCGAACATACTCCACCGCCATCTGCCCATTGGGAGCCGAGGCCACGTTATAGCCCTCCAGCTTCAGGATATCGGTCAGGGATTGGCGCGCCACATTCTCATCATCGACCACGAGAAGATTGGATTTCATCGGGTGTCTCCTGTCGGTAGAAAGAGCCTAAAGCAGGCGCCGTGTCCCTGGCCCGCCAGCAGGTCCAGGGAACCGCCATGCGCTGTGACAATATTATAGCTGACCGTCAGGCCCAATCCCGTGCCGCCCTCCTTGGTACTGAAGAAAGGTTCGAAGATGTTCTTTTGCTCTTCGATGGGCACGCCGGGTCCGCTATCTTGAAACATGACCTCGACACCGCCCTCGACCGATCTGCCCGTGATGGCCAGGCGGCCGCCGGCCGGCATGGCATCGAAGGCATTCAAGATCAGGTTGATGAGCACCTGCTGGATCTGACTATTGACCGCCGTGACGGGCGGCAGCGAAGACGGGAAATTGATCTTTGTCTCTATGCCGCGCTCTGCCAGCTGCTTTTGCATCAAGGAAAGAACGTAGTTCAGCATTTCCGGGATATTGACCTGTTCAGGTTTGGCCGCGCCGGGCCGGTAAAAATCCAGCATCCGCCGCACGGTCAGAGACAACCGTTCCAGTTCCATCCGGGCCAGGTCGAAATACTCCATGCGCTTTGCCTCCGGCAGGTCCCCCCGGCCGGCCAGATGCAGGCAGTTTTGCACGGACTGCAGCGGGTTATTCACTTCGTGGGCGATCGAGGCGCTCAAACGGCCGGCCGCGGCCATCTTCTCGGCCTGCAACAGGGCCGTCTGCGAATCTTCGATCTTGCGGACATAAGTACGCTGCTCATCATACAATCGTGCATTTTCCATTGCGGCGGCACTCTGCCGCGCCAGGATCTGGAACATCTCCAGATCGGCCTCGCTGAAGGGGGTTTCCTCGGGATCCCGGCCGGCAAACAAGATACTCCGTGAACCCGGGCTCACGATCGGTGCAAACATTACCGCGCCCAGGCCGGCCTTGCGCAGGCGGGCCTGCAGATCCGGGCTGCCCGGGCCGACCGCATTGATCAGAATTGGAGCACCGCCCGCGTCGGCCTGAATCAGGAAGTCGGTCAGGGTCTTGCCGATCCCGCTCAGAAGCACAAACCGCGCATCGGTCTGTGAATACTGGTAATAGGCCGCATGCCGGCAGCGCAGTTGTCCAAGCACCGCATTGACGATGAGATCCAGCAAGGAATCCTGCCTGGTTTCGGAGAACAGCGACTCGGTGACGGTAAACAACGGACGCAGGGCGTTAATGCGCGCGGCATCCCGCTTTTTTTGGTTGTCTGAAAAGGCCAGTTTCACGGCCTGAACCAGTTCTTCCCCGTTCTGGAAGGGTTTCAAGATCAAGCCGTCCACGCCCTGGCGGAGGGCCCGGATGGCCGTCTCAACCGTACCAAAGCCCGTCATGACCAGAACGGCCAGATCCGGTTGCATCTGCCGGGCGAGTGTGATCAGCTCAAATCCGTCCACTTCCGGCATACGAATGTCGACGAGCAGGAGATCAGCCGCGTGTTCTTTCACCCAGGCGGCCGCTTCCTTCGGATCGGTCAGCGCGACCACAAAATAGCCGGCCCGGGAGAGCAGACGCTTGCAGAGCAAAGCGATGCCGGGTTCGTCATCTACGACCAGGATCGTGATTGGGCCCATGTTTAGACCGGCAGCCAGACAACAAAGGTCGAACCTTTGCCCGTCAGACTGTCCACCTCGATCGTGCCGCCGTGATCGGTCACGATCCCATAGGTGACCGAAAGACCAAGACCTGTGCCTCCTTGATCACCTTTCGTGGTGAAAAACGGCTCGAAGATCCGGTCCTTATTATTGATTTCAATTCCAATGCCCGTATCTTTGATCGCCACGGCGATCCACGTACGATCATCCTTGGTCCTGAGCGACGTCTGGATTCCCATGTTGCCTCCCGCCGGCATGGCCTGCAGCGCATTATGAATCAGATTCAAGAACACCTGCTTCATCTGGTTCACGTCGACCGAGATCCAGGGGAGGTCCTTGGCCAGCTCGAGCGACAGCTGCACGCCGCTCGTGTGGATCAGATGGCGGGTAAGCATCAACACGTCCTCGATCACCTCGTTGATATCCGCTTTGGTGCGGGTGCGCTCGCCCTGGCGCGCAAAATCAAGCAGCCGCCTGACCACATCCCGCGCCCGCCTGGCCTCCTTGAGGATCAGCTCAATATCTGCCCGGTGCGGCGCATCGGAGGCGCTCTCGTCGAGGAGGAGTTCCGTGAAACCGGTCACCGTGGTCAGCGGATTATTCAATTCGTGAGCGATGCCCGCTGCCATCTCGCCCACTGCCGCCAGCTTGGCGGCCTGCAAAAGCCTTCTTTCCGCCTCTTGTTGGGCGGCCATGCGGGCTTTCAGTTCCACCTGGGCGACGCGCAGCTGACGGACCGTTTCCAATTGACGCTCATATTGGTCTGCGCTGGAGACCACTGCCGCCAGCACGCCGGCCAGGGACTCGATGGCCACCAGATCATTGCTGCTGAAGGCATTGGGCTGTGCGCTCTCCACATCAACGATACCGAACACTTGATCGCCGTCTTTCAGGGCCACGCACATTTCCGAACCCGCGTCCCAACTTTGCAGGGATTTGTAGAGTTTGGCATGGGCCGTGTCGTTCACGAGCATGTTCTCGCCCGTATTGAACACGTGGCCCGTGATGCCGTCCTGCATCAACAGCTCCTCCTGTTTCAACTCGAGCAGGACCGCCTGCGACCGGGATCCGCCCAGACCCAGAATGGGAGATTTGGCCCCCGCGTTCAGGAGCATCACGGCGGCCAGCTCATAACCGAAGTATTGCGCTACCAGGTCGGCAGTGATCTGGGCAATTTCAATTTTATTGCTCAATCCAATGATCTGCTGGACGACCTCATGAATGAGCCCCAGGTTGCGGGCGCGCGCTTCCGCTTCCTCGCGCAGGCGTCCATATTCGATCAATCCGGCCAGATAACTGGCAATGACCACGATCAAGTGTTCATCAAATTGAGTAAACGCTCCGGCGCGCAGGCTTTCGAGAGCCAGCAGGCCGATCGTTCGGCCGCGATACTTCAGGGGCACGAGCAGAACCGAGCGAGCTTCCGAATAGAATGGTTTGAATTCGGCGGCGGATGGATCGCTCAGGCGAAGGATACGGCCTGCCTTCAGAAAAGCCGCGGCGTAATGACCGGCCAGCGCGGCGTTTTGCGCGGCAAACTTTCCATCGCGGTTTGTGAATTCGCGAATGAGCCGTTCGTCGGCCGAGGGGATGTAAAGCGAGATCAGATCCGTTGAAAAAGAGCGGGAGAGAAGTCCAAAAACGCGGCGTGCGATCTGGTCTAGGTTCTGGGCCGACGAAATCGTCAACGCAAAATCATTCAACATTCCAAGCCGCCGCAGGTGGTTTGCCAGCTCGGAAAATGTTACGATCACCTCCACCTGCGAAGAAATCCGCCTGGCGACCTCGCGCAGCCGGGACCATTCATCCGCTTCGAACTCCAGTTGGCTCCAAAGCGCCACCGCACCGATCAGGCGCTGACCCACCATCAACGGAAAACAGCACCACACCTTCGTATTGGATTTCAAGGCGGCCTGCGGAATCTGGTCCCAGTCAGCCTGGTCTTTCCGGACGGCAACATCGGCACGCGTGCGATTGATCCTGCGCAGGAAGGGATTCGAATCCACGGACAGGGAAACGCCCAGCCCCGGAAGGTCATTGGACTGTGACACAATGTCCAGCATATCCCCGCGCCGGATGGCCAACCAGGCCCCCTGGGGGTTCGCAATCCGCAGAAAAGCGGCCAGGATCCGGTCAAGGGCCCGGGGCAGATCGTAAGACAATTCCGTCTGCAGATCCGGAACGAGATCGACCTCCGAATCGCGATTGCCTGCCCTGATCAGCGCCGACACCAGGCGCCAAATGCCCTGGCGATTCAAGGACAATGGGCGTCCGCCCACCAGCAGAAGCTGCGAAGTCTGGGGGACCGGAAAGGCATAAAGCCGGGCTCCCTCCAGCTTTGCTTCCGCCGGCAGGGCCAGGGATGGATTGCTGCCTCCAGCCAGGATGCTGGCCAGCCAGGTGTCTACCGCTTCTTGACTGAGGAAGCTCTTCAGCGCGGCCTGCTTCGATTTGGTCAGATGATGAACAGCCTGGATCAGCCATTGTCCTCCGCCGCGTTCGGCAAGTGCCGCCCAGCGCGCGCCTGTCAGCCGGCAAGCTTCCTCGAGTTGCGCTTCCATACCGAAGATTATACAGCACCCTCGGATGGTACAATAGACTTCAGAATGACGGATTTGATCGTTATTGGTGGTGGCTTGGCGGGTAGTGAAGCCGCCTGGCAAGCGGCGCAACGCGGCCTGGATGTGAGTCTGTACGAAATGCGCCCTGCCCTTTCCACAGGCGCCCATGAAACGGATTATCTGGCCGAACTGGTCTGCTCGAATTCCCTCGGCTCCAACCTACCGGATCGGGCCTCGGGGGTGCTGAAAAATGAACTGCGCCGGCTGGGCTCGCTGCTGCTCGAATGCGCCGAAGCCGCGGCGCTGCCGGCCGGTTCCGCGCTGGCGGTGGATCGCGAACTTTTTGCGCGAACCGTGACGGAGCGAATCCAAGACCATCCCCGAATCCGGATCGTACGCCAGGAGGCGACCGACATTCCATCGACATTAACGGTCATTGCTTCCGGTCCGCTGACTTCCCCTGCGCTGTCGCAAAAGATCACAGACTGCAGCGGCGAGGGACATCTCTTTTTCTTCGACGCCATCGCACCGATCGTTTCCTATGAGACCATCAACATGAATATTGCCTTCCGCGCTTCGCGCTACGACCGCGGAGAGGCTGGGGCAGGCGATTACGTTAACTGTCCGCTCACAAAAAGTGAATACTATGCTTTTGTGGATGCCCTGCTGGGGGCCGAACGGATCGAATTGCGATCATTCGAAGATTCGATTCACAGCGGTGTGAAGGCCGGGCACTTTTTTGAGGGCTGTCTGCCAATCGAGATCATGGCCGAACGCGGGAAGGACTCGCTGGCTTTCGGCCCCATGCGTCCGGTCGGCCTGACCGATCCGCACAGCCTCCGGCGGCCCTACGCGGTGGTTCAATTGCGGCAGGACAATCTCGCCGGCAATCTCTACAACTTGGTCGGCTTTCAAACCAATCTTAAATATGCCGAACAAGCGCGTGTCCTGCATCTCATCCCCGGGCTGGAAGCTGCAGAATTCATTCGCTACGGGCAGATGCACCGGAACACATTTCTTGCCTCCCCCAGGCTGCTGAAGCAGACCCTGCAGTTTCACGATCGTGAGGATCTGTTCTTCGCCGGTCAATTGACCGGGGTGGAAGGGTATATGGGCAATATCGCCACGGGCCTGCTGGCGGGCCTGAATGCCGCCCGAGTGCACAAAGATCAAAGGCCTTTCATTTTTCCCCAGACAACCATGCTCGGAGCGCTCTGCCACTATGTGACCCATGCCGATCTGAAGGATTTCCAACCGATGAAAGCCAATTTTGGGATCCTGCCGCCGCTCGAAAACACCGAGGGGCGCGGCAAGCGCGAACGGGCGAAAGGCTTCGCAGACCGGGCCCTGGCCGATCTTGAAAGCTTCCTGGGCGCACATGAATAGGCGGAGCATTGCCCTCTATCTGGCTGCGATCGGTTCCCTGCTTGCCCTGATGCTGGGTTGGTATGTGCGGGCATTTGTGCCTGGCCAACCCACGGCCGGCATTAAATTCGATGGAGGGCGCGCCCTGGCGGATGTGCAGACCCAGGTGGCCTTCGGGCCGCGCACACCCGGATCGGAGGGACACGCCAGGATCCAGGAATGGATGCGGAGCGAGCTGGAATCGGCAGGCTGGCAGGTTCAAATCCAGCCAGGCGAGGAACTCGGCCATCCCGTGCAAAATCTAGTTGCGTTTCGAACCAGCCAGGGGCCGCAATACATCCTGGGTGCGCACTACGATACGCGCATCTACGCGGACCGCGATCCGGATCCTGCCAAACAGACCCAGCCCACGCCCGGCGCGGACAACGGCGCCTCGGGCGTTGCGGTCCTGTTGGAACTGGCCCGAACCCTGCCGGCGAACGCGCCATCCATTTGGCTGGTCTTCTTCGACGCGGAGGATAATGGCAGGATCCCGGGCTGGGACTGGACGCTTGGCTCAAGGGCCTTTGTGGCGAGCATGACGGCTGCGCCGCGGGCCATGCTGCTCGTGGACATGGTCGGCGGGCAGAATCCGACCTTTTACATGGACGGAAACTCAAATCTGGCTCTGCGCACTTCCATCTGGGACACGGCGGCCAGACTGGGGTACGCGGATTCTTTTATCCCGAGCGTCAAATACAACATCCTGGACGACCACATCCCGTTCATCCAGGCGGGCATCCCGGCCGTGGACATTATTGATATTGACTACAAATATTGGCTCACCACCGCCGACACACCCGACAAGATTTCGTCCAAGAGCCTGGGGATGGTCGGGGAGGTCCTGCTGACCTGGATCACCCAACAAAACCGTCAATCAAAATGAAATTGTCAAAAGAGGCATCTCAGCGTACACTTGGGTAGGCAAAGAACTTCCATGAAGGCCCCCGAACTACTTCACCAAATCCGCGCTCTTTGGCTGCAGCGCGTTTCACAAACCTTGACGCGCGGCGCGGGTGCGCGCGAGGCGCTCGTTACCGAACTGGATCGTTTCTTTGACGGCCTGGAACAGGCGGCCACGACCGGGAACCCGGCCTGGCTGGATCCCGTCATCTACGAGTGGACCTCCTCCCCCACCCTGTCCGATCTGCAACAAAGCCAGCAGAATGTTTCAGGGATCCTGAACAGCATCATATCGATCACGAACGAAATTGCCATTGCCAATCTTCCGGAACCGGAAGCCCTCGACCTGCTTTCCACGATCACACCCATTTATATGTACAGCCTGGAAAAGGTCGCCCGCCTGGAAATGGAGGCGCGGGTGGCCTACATCACCAATGAGCTGATCGAGGTCAGACAGACGCTTGAAAAACTGGACCGGTCAAAATCAAATTTCATTTCGGTGGCCGCCCATGAGCTGAAGACGCCTCTGACGCTCATCGAGGGCTATGCGGCCATGATGCGCGACCAGGTCACCCAAAACGGAAAAAGCCAGATAGACACGCTCCTGGGCGGAGTGAACACGGGCATCAACCGGCTGCACGAAATCATAGACGACATGATCGACGTCTCGTTAATTGACAACGACCTGCTCTCCCTCAACCTGCAGCCGATCTGGATCGGCCAATTGCTGGAGCTGCTTAACCGGGAATTGCAGGCTGCCATCCAGGAACGCCATCAGAGGCTGGAAATCAGGAATTTCGCTGGAAGCGAGACGTGGATCTATGCGGATTCGGAGCGCCTTTATCAGGCGCTGAAGAACGTGATCGCCAATGCCATCAAGTTCACGCCGGACCAGGGCGGGATCACCATTGATGGCCGCAGTCTGCCGGGCTTTATCGAGATCACGGTTGCCGATACCGGCATCGGAATCTCGGCGGAAAACCAGACCCAGATCTTTGAAAAATTCGGCCAGATCGGTCACGTCAACCTGCACTCCAGCGGCAAGACCAAATTCAAAGGCGGCGGCCCCGGTCTGGGCCTGCCCATCACTCGTGGTATCATCGAAGCGCATGGTGGAACGATCTGGGTCGAGTCACCAGGCTATGACGAAGAAAAATGTCCCGGCTCAACCTTTCATATCCTGCTGCCCATCCGTACCGAGCGTACGGATCCAAAGATCGCCAAACTCTTCAGCAAACTAGAAAAACAGCAGTCCGAACCTGATGTCAAAGAGAATTCCCCAGCCGACACAACCCGCGCGTGAGCGTGCTTTTTTGGTGGGCGTCGATCTGCGCGGTCACCGAAATTTCCTGCCCCTGGAGGACTCGCTGGCCGAACTTACCCTGCTGGCCGATACCGCCGGACTCGAAGTCGTGGGGGAATTGACCCAGAAGCTCGATCATCCGAACGTGGAAACCTACATCGGTCCCGGCAAAGTGGCCGAACTCAAGGCGTTGAGCGAAGAGACCCTGTCACAGGTCATTCTGTTCGATGATGAACTTTCGCCGCGTCACCAGCGTGAACTGGAGGAGGCGTTGGGGCCGAACGCCCGGGTGCTGGATCGAACTGCGCTCATCCTGGATATTTTTGCTCAACACGCGCACACGGCGGAGGGCATGGTTCAAGTCGAGTTAGCTCAATACGAATATTTGCTGCCTCGGCTGACCGGACAATGGACGCACTTGGCCCGCCAGGCCGGCGGCGGCGGCGGGCGGACCGGCTCAGGCGGCGTGGGCCTGCGGGGTCCCGGTGAAACGCAGTTGGAAGTGGATCGGCGGTCCATTCGAAATCGCATCGCCCACTTGAAGCGAGAATTGGAAAAGGTCCGCGCCCACCGGATGCGTTATCGTTCGCAGCGCAAACGCGCCCGGATTCCCACCATCGCCCTGGTTGGATACACGAATGCGGGAAAATCCACATTACTGAACCGTCTCACCCGATCGGATGTCTATGTGGCCGACCAGCTCTTTGCCACGCTGGACCCAACCACCCGCCGGATCGAGCTCTCGGGCGGTTATCAAGCGCTCCTGACCGATACGGTGGGCTTCATTCAGAAACTGCCGACCACTTTGGTGGCGGCCTTCCATGCCACGCTGGAGGAAATTGCCGAAGCGGATCTGCTGCTGCACGTGGTGGACATATCGCATCCGAACGCCTTGAATCAATACCAATCGGTTCAGAAGACATTGGAGGAGATCGGAGCGGGACACATTCCCACGGTCACCGCGTTAAACAAGATCGACCGCCTGGTCCGGCCCGAGGTCGCGCGCGAAACAGTAAGGCAATATTCAAAGGCCGTTGCCATTTCCGCCCGCAAAGGAATCGGTCTGCCAGACCTTTTGGCTCTGATCAAAAAAGAACTGTATGAGACCTACATATCAATTCTGGTTCGATTGCCCTATCAACAGGGTGCCCTGATTTCGTTGTTCCATGAGGCAGGTCAGGTTGAGCGCATCGCCCATGAGCGGGGCGCGGTAGTGATGCAGGGACGGATCCCCGGACGATTGGCCGCGCAATTCTCGCCGTGGCAGACGACAAACCATCCTGCCCAGTCGGAGGCAGAGGAGATCTGATGTCAAAACTCTTGGATGCGCTTTCGGAATACCTTGCCCACCGCAAAGGGCTCCTGCCGCTGATCGGCATATTTCTGATTGTGATCAATCTGATCCTGCAGTTCGTGCTTGAGCCTTCATGGCTGACAAGCTCCAATCTGCTGCTCCACCTCGGGCTCATCGTGGCGATCCTTGGACTCATGCTGGCATGGGCATTGTGAAGGATCCTCGCGCCGCACACAACCCCCGGGAGCCAACGAGACTTTGGACCGCCATATTTACCGGAGGGCTGATCGCCGGCCTGATCCTGCGCTTCTATCTGGCGACGAACGCCCAAACGCCTGGACACGGTGATCCTGCGTTCTACTATACCGTAGCCAAGAATATCGTGGATGGGCGAGGCTTGGTGATCGATTATGTGGTTTATTTCTTTGAGGGCTTGGTGCCCCTTACGCACTACAGCAGTGATTTCTGGAATCCTCTCACGTCTATTCTGCTCAGCCTCCCAATGCGATTCCTGGGAAAGTCTGTTTTTAATGCACTGTTAGCCTCCATCGCCATCAGCTGTATTCCCGCCCTGACAGCCTATCTGGCCAGCAGAGTGCTGACCGGATCAAGCTCCGCCGCGGCCTGCGCCGGGTTATTAACCTTCTTCGCGCCCTATCAGATCTGGGTGTCGGTGACGACCGATGCCAATATCTTCTTTGGAGCATTTGGGGCCCTTGCCCTCTATTTTGCCATCCGGGGATTTGAACAGCCGCGCTTCTTTCTGATCGCGGCCATCGGCAGCGGACTGGCGCAGTTCACCCGCCAGGATGGAATTCTGCTGCTCCTGGCGCTGGAGGCAAGCATACTATTCGCCCGGATCTCCTGGAAACAGAAGATCTATTTGTGCTCAGGAGCTGCAGGGATCCACCTCGCAGTCCTTTCGCCGCTGCTCATCGGGAATTACCTGGCGCTGGGCACACTCTTTCCCAGGGGGCCCGCCAGCACAATGTTCCTTACCACCTACGAAGATTTTCATGCCTATGGAAAGACGTTCACCTGGCAGACCTACCGTGCCGCGTGGGGCCTCAAAGGGATTTTGGATAACAAGCTCCATGTTGCGATGGATAATATCCGGACCCTCAACAGCTTTCTGAATCCCGTTTTGACCGTATTGACCGTGGTCGGTTTGGCTGATCTTGCGCTGATCCAGAGAAAAATGGAAAAAAACAGATTTCTGCTGCCGATCCTGTTCTTCGCCGGATTGGAATATTGCTTTTATTCGTTCATCGCAAGTTTTTCAGGGCCGGGCTCCCTGCCCAAGAGCCTGGCCATCCTGATCCCATTCATTGCGGTTGTGATCTTCGATCTGTTCCGTCATTACTTGCGGGCCATGCCGCTCTTTATCGCGGCTGCGATCGCTCTGACCGCCTACGCCGGCTATGCCGGCTATTCGCTGAACTATCAGTACAACTCCTATTACAATACGATCTATCGATCCTATGCATCGATCAGAGAGATCATTGCACGGGATGCGGGCCACAGGCCGGGATCTGCCGAGGAGATCGTGGTCATGGCGAGAGATGTCTGGGATGTGTATGAAGGAGTCGGCTATAAGGCGGTGATGATTCCGAACAACGATCTGGATACGATCTATTTCGTCGCCCGGCATTACGACGCAGAATACCTCATTCTGCCTGCCCCGCGCCAGGCCCTGCAGCCGATCTACAGCGGTGCCCGGACGGACCCCCGGTTTATTTTGATCGCCAATGTTCCAAACTCAGACCTCAAACTGTTTCGAATTCAGGCGGGTCCATGAGAAAAACGAAACCTACGGCACAAGGTATTTCAATAAGGGGATCTTCTGCAAGACCAGGATGGTCACGAGACAGAACACAAACGCGATGCCCCCCACCAGCGGCATGACGAACACGGTCCGGCCGGTCTGCAAAATTGGGAAGCCTCCGGCCCAATACCTGCTAAAAACATCCATCACCAATACATGGAACAAATAGATGCCATAGGCCGCCCCGCCCAGCGGGATCAACCATGGATTCAGGGAGGCGGGGATTCGATGATTGATGGATTTTAAGAGCAGGAAGGCGGAAGCAGACATCACGATCACGTTCAAGCTCAAGTATTGCTCGTAGAACTGGTCATAGTGGGGCGACTGGCTCCCAAGGTAAATGGCGAAAAAGGTGAAAATAAGACTGACAGCCAAAGCCAGCGCCGAGACCAGCACGAGCCGCCTCGTCAGCGGAAGTCCGTTCAAGAAGAAACCCAGGACAAAATAGCCGATATAACCCGTCAGGAAGGGAAACTCGAAATCTACCAGGATCGAAAATTGCTCATGAATGATGGCAAGCAGAGGGACTACAAAAAGCCAGGCGCCGCAGAAATACAGCAGGTCTTTTTTGCTGGCGCCGGCGGTGAAGACCCTCAAGATCGGCGCAGCCGCGTACAAACCAATCAACGAATAGAAGAACCAAAGATGTGCCGCGCGCGGGCTCTTTAGCGTCTTAACGATCCCGAGCAGGAAGAATGAAAAACTGCCCGCGCCGGGGGAGGAAGCGTTGTACCAGTAGTAATACAGCAGGGACCATACCAGGAAAGGAAATACAACTTTCAAGGCCCGTTTGCGAAAGAACAGGCCCAGCGCTTCTTGCTTGGAGAGCAACAGCATCCCGCTCAGCATGAAGAACAAGGGAACTGCCGTGCGGGTGAGCGTATAGTAAGCGGTTTGCGCCCAGAAGGTTCCCTGGCCCATCAAGTTCGGATACGTGACGACATGGGCCAGGACAACCAAAAAGGCACCCACAAAGCGAGTGAGGTCCGCCCAGGCAAGACGCGGTGCAGCGGCCGCGGAGGAATTCATACGCCTGGATTATAAACGAAATGCCGGGCAGGCCGGATCCAGGGCTGGCTTGCGCCGGTCCTGGATTTCGGGCTATTCTGGCAATTGGTAATCCTTGTACTTTTCCCTGAGCACCTTTTTATCGAATTTACCGACGCTCGTTTTGGGAACCGCCTCGATAAAAACGATATCATCCGGCAGATACATTTTGGCGAAGCGCGCGCGCAGGTGATCGTAGATCTCGGCTTTGGTCAGATTATCCTTATAATCGGGTTTCGGGACCACGCAGGCCAGCGGCCGTTCCTGCCACTTCGGATGCGGCACGGCGATCACGGCCGCCTCGAGCACCTTCGGATGCGCCATGATCACATTTTCCAGATCCTGGCTGGAGATCCACTCGCCGCCGCTCTTGACCAAATCTTTCGTGCGATCGACGATCTGCACAAAGCCCTCCGGATCGATCGTGACCACATCGCCGGTGCGGAACCAGCCATCCATGAATGAATCGGCACTGCGATCGTCGTGGTAATAACTGCTGATGATCCAGGGTCCGCGCACCTGCAATTCACCGAAAGCCTTCCCATCCCATGGAACTTCCTTTCCAGATTCATCGACCGCTCGGATTTCCACACCGGGCACCGATAATCCTTGCTTGGCACGGATTGCGAAACGCTGCTCTTCAGGCAGCTCCTCCTGGTAGCTCTTCAAGTGACTGACCGTTCCCAGCGGAGACATTTCTGTCATGCCCCAGGCGTGGATGACATTCAGTCCATGCTTCTTTTCGAACGCTTCGATCATGGACTGGGGGGCGGCTGCACCGCCGACGATCATGCCGCGCAGGCTGCTCAGATCATACCGTTCCTTGTCGAGCAAAGCCAGCAGCCCCAGCCACAACGTCGGAACACCTGCCGTCAGCGTCACCTTCTCGGCCTGGATCAGTTCCGCCAGATCGCGCGGCTGCAGATGGGGGCCCGGAAATACGAGCTTCGTCCCAAGCATCACGGTCGCGAACGGCGTGCCCCACGCCAGCACGTGGAACATCGGGACGACCGGCATAAATACATCTCGTTCGGTCAGGCCGAAAGAATCGATCATGCTCAGGCCCAGGCTGTGAAGGTAGATCGAACGATGTGAATACACCACGCCCTTCGGATTGCCGGTTGTGCCGGAGGTATAGCACATCGCCGCCGCCTGGTTCTCATCCAAGTGCGGCCAGGGATATTCGGGGCTGGCCTCCGCCAACAGATCCTCATAGGCATGGACCGGGCTGAGCGTGGTGCCTTCGGGAACCGTATCGCTCATGATCACGTAGTGTTTGACGCTCTTGAATTGGGGCGCAAGTTTTTCAATCGCCGGTAAGAGCGTCGGATCGACAAACAGGATCTGATCATCGGCGTGGGCAACGATATAGGTCAATTGGTCCGCGGGCAGCCTGAGATTGAGCGGATGGAGAACGGCTCCCATGCAGGGCACGGCGAAATACAATTCGAGATGACGTTCATTATTCCAGGCAAACGTGGCCACCCGGTCGCCGCTTCGGACGCCGAGTTTTTCCAGGGCGGTGGCAAGCCGCGCCACCCGTTCGGCCATCCGCCCATAAGTGATCCGCTCCAGGGTCGGTCCGGCTTTGGTGACAATTTCCTTTTTCGGAAAAAGCAGCCGGGCCCGCTCGAGCAGCGGCGTGAGCGTAAGCGGATAGTCCATCATCTGTCCTTGCATGGGGAGCCTCCTTTGGCAAATATTGATTTGAATTCAAGAGTGTTTGGATAAGAACTCTTTCAGCGCGGCGTTGAATTTGTCCGGCGCCTCCATCGGCACGGCATGATGCGCATCCGAGATCACCACCAACTGCGCCTCGGGCATCAGCCTGGCGTAGGCTTCTTTGGACGCCGGTGGCGTGTAGTCCTGATCGGAGGCCAGGATCAGCGTCGGGCAACGGATCGTATTGACCTGGCCGGTCACATCCCATCCAAGCATGGAAAGAGTTGAGTCGATATAAGCGCGCGGATCGTTCTGCGCCCAGCTCTCGATAAAAGCGCGGCGCAAAGCCTCGTGCTCCGCTTTCGGAAAGAGATTGGGGGCGAGCGCCTCGCCCATAGCGCGCATGCCCGTTTGTCGGACGATGCCGACCCTGCGGTCGATCTCCGCCTTTGCCTGCTCGGGAGTGCCGCCCAGACTGGGCGCGCTGTTGACAATGGTCAGCGTCTTCACCAGCTTTGGCGAGTCGAGCGCCAGTTGAAGGGCCACGGCACCGCCCAGCGAAATTCCCACGATGTGAGCCGCTTCAATTCCCAGCGCCCGCAAAAGGCCCGCCGTATCGGAGGCGAACAGGGGCATGCTGTACGGTCCGGCGGGTTTGTCGGATTGACCGTGACCGCGCAGATCAAATGCAATAACCTGATAATTCTTGGAAAATTCCTTGACTTGAGGTTCCCAGTCCCTGGTGCTTGAGCCGAGCCCATGAACGAACAAGAGCGGCGCACCTTGACCGCTCCTTTCGTAATACAGATCGATTTCGTCGATCAACATTTTGGACATGTGGGTTGCTCCTTTGGCAAATGGACAACACAGCGTCGCAAAGAGATCTACTGCTTCATTATAGCATAGGGCAAAAAGGTCAGACGCCTGGCATCCATTCCGCTTGGGATTTTCAGCACGAACGCAGAGACGGGTGACCAATGGGAACGTGCTGCATCCAGCCCCAGCTCAACCAGCCGGAGCATTGCCATTCCATGAGTGCCCGCCGGGCGGAGCTTATCCCATCGCTGTGGTTCTCCCAACCTGGCGCTTTCGTTCGTGGCGTGCGCGGAGCCGGATCCTTCCAGGTCGTGGCTGCCCCTCGATTCGAGTGAAAAAATAAATAGGACAAATTCACTCTTGATTAATATTTAAATAATATATATGATAAACTAAATGAATTAAGCCAACTCCCAGCCCCACAGAGAGGACCCGTGACAGAACTCACGACCAATTGTGAAGACACAACCGATAAACCGATCGATTACAGTTATTTGCCTGAATTGGTCGGCCATTTACTCGGTCTGGCGCATGTAGCGATAACGCAATTGTGTACCGAAGTGATGGAACCTCTGCAACTGACTCCAAAGCAATTCGTTGCAATGGAATTCATCTCGAAAAACCCCTGCATATCCCAAAAATACATTGCTGAAAATATAGGGACGGCCCCGGCCGTCATGGTCGGGATCTTGGACTATCTGAGCAAGCGTGGCCTGCTCAGACGAACGCGTTCGCCCCACGACCGACGCGAGTACCATGTTCAACTTACCCCGAAAGGCATGGGCATGCTGGAGGAAATACGGAGAATGGCATTCGAGGTGGAGGATCTATATCAGAAAAAGACGGTCATGACCGATGAGGAGAGAGCGATCATCCTGCCCATCCTGCGAAAGATAACGAACCGGCAGCATGCCTTTTTATGACGGCCAGATATGAACTTCATGATCGAAAACAGCCTCACGATCCACTACACGCTCGAAGGCAAACGGGCGGGCATTCCACTGGTTTTCATCAACGCGTTGGGAACGGACCTGCGGATCTGGGATGGGGTCGTTCCGCATTTCACGGACCATTGTCCAGTGCTGCGCTTCGACCAGCGGGGTCACGGTCTTTCGGATTGCCCACCTGCTCCCTACTCCATTCATGACTTCTCCGCCGATTTGCGCGGCCTGCTGGACCAGCTCGAGGTATCGCAAGCCGTGGTGGTGGGCATCTCGGTTGGGGGCATGATCGCCCTGGATTTTGCCGCCTGCTGGCCGGGAAGGGTGCATTCGCTGATCCTGTGCGACACGGCTCCCGTTATCGGAACAGCCGATCTGTGGAATGATCGCATCGACAGACTGCGCGAGCATGGCATGGACTTTATGGCTGAAGCTATTTTGGCTCGATGGTTTGCCCTACGAAAAGTTTGAATAGAGAAATGAGGCTTCCATGATCATGCGCTGGCTCCCTTCCGCCTTGCTTTGTTCTGCTTTCCTGGCGGGCGCCGACTTCTTTGTCAAACTGGCTTCGACCAGAATTTCAGCGAGCCTGGGGATGCTGGTCTACGGTGCGACCACGTTTACCGTCGGTTTGATCTGGGTCGGTTCTCTAAAACTCACACAACAGCCGCTCTTCGTCACCCAACCCGGCCTGCTGTATTCCCTGGCAGTGGGTCTGGCATTCAGCACTGTGACGATCCTGCTTTACCTGACTTTCGCCCGCGTCAACATCTCGGTCGGCTCTCCCACCATCCGCGTGACGGGCATTATCCTGGCTAGCATGCTTGGCATCCTGCTATTGCACGAGCCCATCACGTGGCGTTATCTGGTAGGTTTGCTATTGACTGTCGCGGGTGTCGCACTGGTGGTTTTCCGATAGGGGTGAGGATTCCCGGCCTTTTGCCGACCCAAGAATTCCAAACCGACCTGCAGTCCTGCTCTCCGCCGACAATAGTGAAACGAACCTGGTTTGCTCCATTTTCAGCTCAGCAGGAACGCCACCCATGGTGCTCACGATCGGCACTTGTTGAAAAGGGGTCCCGGGTACTGCCGGCGGTTCGAAGCCCTGCAGGAGACCTGTTCATGCTTCAAGGACACAGCCGCCGATGATGCGAGCGCCGCGCGCCGCTCTGCAATTCCAACGAGCTGGCAAGCCTGTTCGTCCTGTCCGCGCCCGGCTTTCCATGCATTTGCGGTAATCCGGGGAACAGAAGGCTGGCATGGGGCTTCAGACGGGCAGGTCTCCAGCATACCCAATGCCAAAATTACGTTCACAAATCAATTTGGCAGACGATAACGCTCACCTTGCAGGAGCTCTCAGACTGCCTGCCTCGTCTTGGATTGCCTTTGCAAAACCAATGCCGCAGGGTCAGTGGTTCAGATGTGAGGGCCGGCGTTAACGATTTCTGAATTTGACTGGGTCTCAAACTTCTTGAAGTTCTCAATAAATCGCGCCGCAAGGTCGCGGTATCTCTTGTCGTACTCGCTCCTGTCCGGCCACGAGCCGGCCGGATCAAGCACGTCATCGGGAACCTCCGCACATTGCGTTGGGACTTCGAAGCCGAAGACCGGGTCGGCCTTGTACGGGACTTTGTTCAGCTTTCCGGTCAGCGCCGCAGAAAGCAGGGCGCGCGTATATCGGATGCTGATCCGCTTGCCCACGCCGTACGGCCCGCCGACCCAGCCCGTATTCACCAGCCAGCATTTGACGCCGTATCTCTCAACCTTGCGCTTCAAAATATCGGCATAATAATAGGGATGGTGCACCATGAACGGCCCGCCAAAACAGGCTGAGAAGGTGATCTCCGGCTCGTCGCGCAGACCGACCTCCGTCCCCGCGATCTTGGAGGTGTAGCCTGAGATGAACTGGTATAAGGCCTGATTCGGCGTCAGCCGCGCAATGGGCGGCATCACGCCGGACGCATCGCATGTCAAAAAGATGACGTTCTTCGGATGTCCGGCTTTCATTTCGGGCACGGCATTGTCAATGAATGTGAGCGGATACGAGGCGCGCGTGTTCTCGGTCAGGGAGTCGTCGTCGAGATCAATATACCGCGTCACGGGATCATAAGGTACGTTTTCCAGGATCGTGCCGAACATTTTCGTCGTTGCATAGATTTCCGGCTCGGCCGCCGCAGACAGGCCGATGACTTTCGCGTAACATCCGCCTTCAAAATTAAAGACCCCGCCATCGCTCCAACCGTGCTCATCGTCTCCGATCAGGCGCCGTGTGGGATCGGCTGAAAGGGTCGTCTTGCCCGTCCCACTGAGTCCGAAGAACAACGCTACGTCATTTTCGTCGGCCGGGCTGACATTGGCCGAGCAGTGCATCGAAAGCACCCCTTCCAGCGGAAGCAGGTAATTCAGGATGGTGAAGACGCATTTCTTGATCTCGCCCGCATAGGCGGTGTTACCGATGATCGCGAGCTTCTTTTCAAACGACAGACAAATAAAGGTTTCTGTGGCGGTGTTATCCACCGCGGGCAGGCCCTTGAAGGACGGCAGCGCCAGGATGGTAAACTCCGAAACGAAGCGTTTATATTCTTCGAGCGACCCGGGCGCGAGGAACATATTCCGGACAAACATGCTGTGCCAGGCCAGTTCGGTGATGATCCGGATCGGCAAACGATAGTTCTCGTCCGCGCCGGCGTAAAGGTCCTGAACGAAGACATCCCGTCCCTGCAAAAAACCCAGCATGCGATCATACAAGGCCTCGAATTTATCCGCCGCGAAGGGCCGATTATATTGTCCCCACCAAACATGACCTTCACTGGAGACCTCCCGGACGACAAATTTGTCCGTCGCCGAACGCGCCGTATGCTTGCCGGTATTGACAACAAACGGTCCACCCACGGACGTGACCCCCTCGCCCCGGAAGATCGCCTCTTCATAAAGCGCTTCCATCGGGAGATTCCAGTAAGCAAGCCGCAGATTGCCGATGCCGTGATTCGACAGGTTGTAGTCCGCTTTGCGAACTTGGGCGACTGGCTCTGCCGGTGTCTTGATATTGAGCAAATTGTTCATAGCCAATCCCTCACCATTTTCCGATCGCCAATATAGATCTCGTTCGGGCTGCTTGCATCCAGGGCCCATTTCATGCGGGCGACACCCTCCGTCACATCCTTGACCGTGCCGCTGAACGAGATCCGAATATGTCCCTCCATTCCAAATTCTTTTCCCGGCACCGTGACGACCAGCGCTTTCTTCAAAAGGAAGCGCGCCAGTTCCACCGAGTTGCCATTCAGGGCGCGCAGGTCGGGCAGTGCGTAAAAGGTCCCGTCCGGCGGGATGAGACGCGCGCCGCTGAAGGACTTCATTTCCTGCAGCAGCACATCGCGGTTGTTTTGGATCTGCAAACGCAGCGCCTCGACCACAGACTGCAGACCGTTCAGCGCCCCCTCCGCGGCGGCCTGGCTGACCGGGCTCACGCCCGAGGTGGTCTGCACGGTCACGTTGGTCATCACCCGCACCAGCTCACGCGGTCCCACCACCCATCCTACTCGGAAACCGGTCATGCCGTAGAGTTTCGCCACCCCGTTCACAATGATCACATGCGAATCGTCGACATCCTTCTTTGTAAATCGGATCGCCGGTACCGCCTCCTTGTGATCAAAGGTCAATTTATGGTAGATATCATCACAAACCAGGAAGATGCCTTTCCGCTCGCACCAGGCCACCAGCTTTTCGATCAGTTCAGGCGGATAGATCACGCCGGATGGATTGTTTGGGCTGTTGACCAGGATCGCCCGCGTATAGGAGGTGGCCGCTCTCTCAATATCTTCGAAACGAGGCGTGAACGTCCCGTCCTCGGGCGTGACGATCACGGGCCTTCCCAAACACATCTTGATGATTTCCGGATAGGAAACCCAATAAGGCGCGATCACGATGACCTCATCCTGCGGGTTCAGGATGGAATAGAAAATGTTGAACAGCGACTGCTTCGCGCCATTGGTGACGATCACATTCTCGGGCGCGACCAGGCGGTCGTAATTTTCCTCCGTGTAACGGACGATCGCCTTCTTAAGGGACGGCACGCCGTCGGGCGGGGTGTATTTGACTTCGCCGCTGGTCAGCTTGGCCGCCGATGTCAGGATGGCATTGATTGGCGTTTTATTCTTCGGTTCCCCGATCCCCAGATGGATCACGGCTTCTCCGCGCTCGCGCAGCAAGCGCGCCTCTTCATTCAGGGCAAACGTCGGCGATTCCGCGATCTCACTGGCAATTTTGCTTAACTTCATTCCAATCCTCCTTCCCAAAGAAACTCTGAGGGAGATCTGAGAAACAAAATCTGGTCAGGCGTCTTCGCTGACCAGATATACTTCCAGAACCACGATTGATTCCGCGCTGACAATCCCGCTGTCAGATAAAGCGATCATCATGCAATTATACCCTGAAGACAAACCGGGGAACTGCGCAATCGGGTGCCGCACACTACGGACATTTGATTTCAGCAGGATCGGGATCTTTGGCAAGGGCCTCGATCCGATCATATTCATCGAGATACTGCCTGGCCACCGCCGGGTCATAGATGACGATCACGTTATCGTCATTTGCCGTATCGGCCGACTTCGTAAAGTTGAAGGACCCGGTGACAACGATGCTGTCATCGATCACGATGACCTTGTGATGCATCGTGTATTTGTTCCCATCCACCTTCACCGGGACCTGGGCACAGGCCAGGGGCACGAGCGCACCCTGCGAGGCGCCGCGATCTTCAATGACCCCGGCCACGTCCACGCCGGCCTGGAAGCGGCTGATCATGGCAGCTGCCAGGCCCTGATCGGTGTAGGTATAGATCATAAAACGGATGGACCTTTGCGCGCCGTTCACCAGCGCGACCAGTTTATCCGTCACATGGTCGACCGGTGAAAAATAGTTGAAGACGTCAATCCCGTCAATGTCCATATGCGGCGTTGGTGCACCGACCTGGGCTTTGGTGCCAAAACGCTTCTCCACAAACAATTCATTGAACTTTGCCTGATAATTGGAGATCAGCGTTGGGTCAGTAATGGCCAACAAGTTATTGTTATTCCGGAATGTATCGTTATACGACATGTTCCACGAGCCCATAAAAAGGGTCTGGCTGTCAACAATAATGATCTTATCGTGCATGAGGCCGTTGGAACGTCCGCCGTTCACCAGCGGGATGCCCGCACCCTTCATGACTTGGACGGCATCAAACGCCTGACCGGTTGGAGATTCAGAGGCGCTCAGGGCCTGGCTGCCATTCGTGCCATCATACACGACGCGAACTTGCACGCCGCGCCGGGCCGCCGCGACCAACGCCTCGACGAAGCTCTCCAGGTTAAGGTCGAAGGATGTGACGTCGATCGTCTTTTGGGCACGATTGACCTCGGCAACGACGTATTGATCGATCCCGTTTCCCAGCTGGTCAGGCGGATTGGGATCGGTAAAATACACCTTCAGCCACGCCGGGCTTTGGCCATCGAGTGTCGGGCCGCCGGCGGACGCCGGGAAAGTTGGCGCCGCGCTCGCGGGCGGAGCAGGCACAGTGGGTGTCACGGCTGTCGGGACACCGCCCTGGCCCGAAAATATTCTCAGGAGTACGAAGACGATAACGACCAGCAGGCCCACCCCGGTGAGGCCCTGGCTTGTTCTGCGCTTGATAGACATGGGTAGGTTCCTTTGCAGTTTCGGGATTTACAACCGCTTTCCGTCCAGCCACTCCGTCAAATAAACCAGAGCTTCGTGGGAGTTCATTTTGGAAACGCGCTCGGCTACCGAGCGGTATTCGGTTTCGGCAACGTGCATCCCCTCACCGGTCATTTGGCCAAATCGATCCAGCAGATCAACGAGCGCGTCCCGCCTCACGCCCGGGCTGCCGCCCGCCGCGGAATTCAGGGCCCGCATCACATGCATCAAACGGTTGATCCGGTCGCCGGCCTCGGCCTCGTCCGGGACCCCGTTTATCAAGCCGTCGATGTTCGCAAGTCCCCACTTGAGCAGATAATCTGCATCAGGATCTTCCAGCCTATCCGTCAGATTCTCGGTTTCCAACAAACGGTCGACAAACAACTGCCGGTCCACAAGGCACCTCGCTCAATACGAGTCTGAGTCGGCCGATCACACGCTCAGCGATTCGAAGTCTTGAGGATTTCCAAGCGCCTGCCCCAGCGCCGACGGAGCGATTCGTTTTATCAATCCCAGCAAGACACTGCCCGGCCCGACCTCGACGAAAGTTGTGATCCCCTGGCCGGCCAACAGTTGGATCGACTCCGTCCAGCGGACGCGTGATTGCATTTGTAATTGAATATCAATGCAGAGATCCCCCGCGGAGCGCAGGGGCTTGGCAGCCACGTTTCCAATAACTTGAATCGGCGCGTCTCCGATCGCGGCACTTTTCACCGCCTCATTCCATTCCGCCTGGATCGTAGCCATGAGGTTGGAATGGGCGGCAATCGAGACCGCCAGGGGAATGGCGCGCTTGGCTCCCGCGGCTTTTGCGCCTGTCATGGCGCGTTCGACCGCGGCTTTCGCGCCGGAGATCACGACCTGGCCCGGACAGTTATCGTTCGCGACCTGCACGGTCTCGGCCCCGCGGCTGGCTTGGGCACAGACCTTTTCAAGAGCTGGAATATCCAGATTCAATATCGCCGCCATGCTGCCCGGATTCATTTCCCCGGCCTTCTTCATCAACTCGCCGCGCTTGCGGACAAGTCGCAGGCCCGCCTCGAAGGACAAAGCACCCGCCGCGGCCAGGGCCGATAATTCGCCCAGAGAGTGCCCGGCCAGCGCGGCCGGCTGCCAACCCGGATGGAGATGCGAGAGGACCCGGAAGGCAGCAATCGAATGAACAAACAGCGCGGGCTGGGTATTGATCGTATCGTTCAGTTCAGACTCCGGCCCATCCCACATCAACCTGGAAATCGGGAAATGCAGAATGTGGTCTGCCTCATCGAAAGTTGCGCGGGCGGCTGGATAGGCTGAAGCCAGGTCCCTGCCCATTCCGACCGCCTGCGATCCCTGGCCGGGAAAGACAAATGTTGTTGTGTTCGAATCAAGTTTCATATATTTGTCCTTTGTTCTTTAAACACAAACGAGCCGTGTTCGTCACGGCTCGCTGCAGGCTACTCAGGGTTCTTCTTTTCCTTTTTGACCTCAAACACTTCGCGGCCCTGGTAGTGTCCGCAGTTCGGGCAGACCGTGTGGGGCAGGCGCATCGAACCACAATTGGAACAGGCAACCAGGTTGCGCGGTTCCAGTGCATCGTGCGAACGGCGGCGATCGCGCCGGCCCTTGGAATGTTTGCGCTTGGGATGGGGTGTCATGGCTTTCTCCTTTTTACATGCAACGGACGGGCAAATGCCCGTCCAAACATTTTTAACGAAGCGGGCAGATTATAGCGGGAGAAGGCAGTGACGTCAAGCCTGAAGCGGGGAGGAAATGACACGCTGCCTCACCCGTGCGCATCGCTGAGCCCCCGGCCGGCGGCGGCCCTCACCCGATCGAGAATCTGAAGGCGGTCCGCGACCTGTCCGCCAGGGTCACCGCGCGGCTCTTCCCCGCCGGGCCCGAAACGTTGTAAAATCAATTACATGGAAGTGCAAATCGCTGTCGCCAAAGTCAACAAGTATGCGTCGCCAGAAAGCGGCGACACGCTGGAGGCCATCGAACGGCCGAACGGCGGATTGTCCGTCGTGTTGGCTGATGGGCAGACTTCAGGTCACGGTGCAAAGGCCGTTTCGATGATGGTCGTCCGCAAAGTGATCGGGCTTCTGGCCGAAGGAGTACGGGACGGCGCGGCAGCTCGCGCCGCCTCCGATGCGCTCTACACGGATAAGAAGGGCAAGGTCATCAGCACCCTGAATATTGCTTCGGTGGACCTGCACAGCGGCACCATCGTTCTGACCCGCAACAACCCCTGCCCCATCTTCATCGCACGCGGGGATCAAACCGATTGTCTGGGGGGCGAGAGCGCTCCGCTCGGAACTTCGCGCGATGTCCGGCCGATCATTACCGAGATCGAGATCGAAGCCGAATTGACGATTGTCATTTTTACCGACGGACTTTCTCACGCGGGTGAGCGGCGCGGCCGGCCGATGGATGTCTGCGAGGTGATCGAATCACTGCTGGAAGAACAGGAACCCGCCCCGCAGGAACTGGCCGACGATCTCCTGGCCTATGCGGTCAAGCTGGACGAGGGGCGGCCCGCTGACGATATCAGCGTGCTGGTTGTGAAGGTTGCTCCCCATGAGGGCGATGAGGTCCGGCGGATGACGGTGCGGCTTCCCATCTCCTGATGAACGAAGAAGCAGAGCCTGACAGTAAAGGGCTCCTGATCGGGGTAGTGGGACCCTGCGGCTCGGGCAAATCCACCCTGATTGCCGGGCTGGAACGCGAAGGCTGGCGATGCCGGCATATCGCGCAGGAACATTCCTATGTTCCATATATGTGGCAGCGAATTACCCACCCCGATCTGCTGATCTATCTCCAGGCGTCTTTTGAGATTTCGACCCGGCGGCGCAAATTGA
>DATJBI010000158.1:0-13593 GCA_035515435.1 Anaerolineales bacterium | reverse complement strand
TTTCTTGTATTCTACTGTCTCTGCAAGGGTTTGGTCTGGTGTCCCTCTGACTGACCGAACCGTTCTTGTTTTGCCAGTCCAAGAAAGCCTTAGAATTATCCCGAGTCAATATTATAGAAGTGTTATAGCGAATTCGGCTGGTTGAGCTTCACCCGAAAAAGTGGACACTGAGTTAAGACAAACTGAGATGGTAGCGCCGCTCGAATTCCTCCGGGGAAAGATACCCCAGGGATGAGTGCAGGCGCTCTCGATTATAGAAACCCACAATGTAGAAAAAGATGGTTCGCAGAACAGAACCACTTTGTCGGTAATCGCCTCCCCCGCCTCCACTAAGAACACTTGCCATGGCTGGGACAAAATTGAGAGTCTTAGCAGCAATCCAATAGTCAATAGCTCCTGCACGATCTTGCCATGCAACTTGAGCCTGACTCGTCATAATCGCCCAAGCCTGTTGTTCATGAATTACATTAACTTGCTAGACTACCACTCCCGGTTCATGGACCCCCTACTAGGAACCTTCCTGTCTCCAGATACCATTATACCCAACACATCAGATCCACAAAACCTGAACAGGTATATGTACGTCTTGGGGAACCCAATCAATGCCACTGACCCGACTGGGCATTATTGTAATGGCCTCGGTCATGCTTACGCATGGCATCAATGCTTGCTTGCGTGGAACGGCGAGGGCCAATACGCGCGCAACTGGCATGGAAATCAAACTCCCGCCACAACTCCACCCGTAACAGATAATTACTGTGCGGAGAACCCATGGGATTGTGGCGGGAGCTACTATGGCACGTCGCAAACTTCTGATTACAATGGTAGCGACAGTATTCCTTTCCTCACGCCACAAACATCGGATTACAACTCATTGCTTCCAATTGATCCAACGCAAAATCCGCAAACGCCCACAACTTATGATAGCAAGAGTACACTTACTGCACAGAATGAACCTAATTGGGGAATGGCTTTCACGGGAGCTTTCTTAATAGGAGCCGGGGCATTTACTGCTGCTTTGGGTGCCGTTATTGTGATAATTACTGTACCTGCTGCTGCTGCAGAAATGGTTATTCCTCCTATTGGTATGGCTCATGTAGCGCTAGGGGCGGTAATTGGCGGTGTTATGATTGTTGGTGGAGCAAGTGCTATTGTTGGGGGAGGCTATTTGATTTATAAATCAGGAGTAATACCAGGAACATCTCCATAATTGTCTTGGATATTTAGGAGAAAACTATATGAGGAATAAACTTACTCTCCCAATCTTGTTTGCAAGTACATTTATCTTAGTTCTAGCACTATGGACAGTATATTATCTCGGCTATGTGATTCTAAAAATGCCTCTTTGGTTTGTTTCAGTTCTTGCAGGTTTAGCTGGAATAGCAAGTCTAATGGGAATCATGATTGGAATCTGGATAAGATCCAAGCGAGGCCGATAATAAGAAGTTTGCGCAAGCTCCTTGCGAAGCGTATCATACAAAAAACCTTTTTGCACCTTACCAACTCTCACATCACACCACCGCCATTTCTTTTTCCCTGGCCTGTTGGCCAGGACAGGCTGCCAAGCGCGCTAATCCATCGCGCAGAGTTCTCACGATCTCGGATTGCTCCGGATTCAGCGTGCCGCGATGAAGTGCATCCGTGAGCGCGATCAATTCACCGAGGCTTGGAGCTTTCTTGGTTGAATCTTCCGGCAAGGCTAGCTGCCGTTCGATATGGTTCATCGCAGAATAATAATCCGCCGCAACTGTGCCATCATAAAGACGCGCATACTCCAAGGTGGTATCCACCTGCTTGTGACCCAGAATGCTTTGCACCGCGAGAACCGATGCGCCTGAGTTCAAAAGCAAAGTTGCACAACTATGGCGAAGACGATGAGGCGCAATGGTGCCCACGCCAGTCCGCCTGCCAAAGAACTCCATTCGTTCGAAAAGGTATGTTTCCGAGGGCGGCGCATCGCGAAAGATGAACACATTCTCCGGCAGTGACTTTTGGGGACCGCGTACTTTGAGATAAGCGTTCAGAGCCTGCATCGTGACTTCGCTCATCGGCACCAAGCGGTCTTTTAGACGCTTGGACTGCTCGATCCGCACGCGCTTCTCGGCCCAATCGATATCGGAGAGCTTCAGAAAGCGAATCTCACCCGAACGCAAACCGCTGTGGAGCATCAATAAGAACCAAGCCAGGTCCATGATGCCCTGTCGCCGCTGATTTCCGCTGCCTGTGACGCTTTGTTTTTGGATGTACATCTGCAAGTGCTGCAACTGATCGATGGGGACATCCTTGGGCAGTCTCTTGTTGATCTCCAAACGATCCAGGAGCAGGAAGCGTTCACACACTGGACGACCCAGGTCTTGCAGGAAATAGAGGAAAGGCTTCAACGAGAAGAGCTCGCCGTTCAAAGTGCTGGCGCTGAGCCCATCTGCTAAACGTTTATCCAGCCAGGCATACCAAAGCTGCGGAGTGATCTCGAGGACATCCTGCAATTGAAATTCCTTTGCCCACCAGCTCAATGGCCGCGAGATCGTGTACAGCAGATCGGCGCCGCGCTCGAAGCGTTTTTCTTCGGGCCAAGCGCGTTGGCAGAAGCGGAGAAATTCGCGAACATCTCCTTGAAGCCATTCCGGCAGGGAAGCGATGCCGTTCTCCCAGCGCAGTTCCTTTGGCTTTTTCGGAATGTGGAGCACGATGTGCAAATACTCATCCAGTTTATGCAGACCTTTACGATAACATGCACGCGTTTGGGGAGAAAGAGGACGTTCTTCAAGATGGGCGACGACGCGCGGCAGATCGCAATCCGGATCGATCTGCCAATATTCTTTTCGCAGAAATTCGATCGCTGTGCGTGTTGCGGCTCCATACATCTTGAGCACGGAGTTGCTATAACTGCGTTCGATCAGCCAGGTTCGGAATCGATCGAAGAAAGCGCGGTTGGCTTCCGACCATTCTCCGAAACGTTGAATATCCGGATCGCACAGTACAACGTTTTTATAGCGAAAAGGAAGCTTGTATGTCATGGCATAGCCTCCACCAATGGCAAACGTGATAACACTTCCTGCATCGCGGTTCGATAATCTTCTTGCACTTGCGGATCGGAGATATGCAGATAAACTTCGGTGCTTTTCAACCAACTATGACCGAGCAGTTTTTGAATGCTGGTGACGGGCGTGCGCGCTTCGGTGAGATGGCGTCCGAAGGTGTGTCTGAATTGATGGCAGGTGATCCAAACGTGAGCTTTACGACAATACCCTGCCAATCGATCCTGAATGCCGGTGACGCTGAGTCTGCGACCGAAGCGATTGATAAAGACTGCATCATCTCCGGTAACCGGACGCTGCAATAGCCAGTTCTGCAATGCCGCTAATGCTTGGGAGGAAAGATACACGACTCTCTGTTTATTGCCCTTACCATGCAGCCACAAGCGCGGCAGGCTTCCGAAGGAAGGTTCGAGATACAGATCGCTAAGTGAGAGATTGCGGACTTCACCGACGCGCAATCTGCATCGCAACATCAACAAGAACATGGCTCGGTCGCGCACGTTGTTGATTACTGCAAATAGCCCTTCCAGAATCGGATCCTCGATATCGCGCGGAAGTCGCTCTCCCTTTTTTATGAAATGGCGACGTGGGATCACCGGATTGCGCGGGGCGGTGTCCGATTGGATTTCGACAAAATGATAGAAACTACGCAGTGCACAAAGCCTACGATTTACAGTTGAGATTGTCTGTCCTTTGTTGAGGCTGTGTTCGATGAAGGCATCAATGTCTTGTACTTTCACATCTACATAGGATTTAGGCAACCATGCAAAGAACAACTTTAAATCGCTACCATAATGAATGGCAGTTGAGGACTTCGGCGATTTGCGCCGAAGCCAACTCAAGAACTCTTCAATTTCAGGTATCATGGAGAAGCCTCCTGGTGGTGAATGGATTGGAAACTTCGCGGTTCCTAAATCCACCAGGAGTTTTTCAAGACAATGCTTGAAAGTTACGCGAAGTTAATGTAATGGATCTGCCCCTGCATGCGGTGCGAGTTCCCCACCAACCGATTCCCACTTCCGCTTCTTTTGCTCAAAGAGCATTTTTGCACGTACAATCATTTCAAGACGTGGTGGATGTCCGTTGGCACTGAGTGATCCACCCGCTAAAGGATCAACAATATGTCCAGCTTTTCCCTGCCCGAATTCCTTGTAATATTGGCCTTGGGTTTATTGGGAGCCGCGGCCATACTTCCATATTCTTTCGCCTTGGCGGGAGATAAACTCTCACGGGCCAAGTTGTCGTTGCCGCTGCTCGCTTTGATCAGTTTCCTGCAAACGGCATTGCTGATCGCCATGGCGGCGAGCCTGGGCATGCTCGCCGCACAGGCGGTTGGACTGGGTGCGCCGAATATTCAGGCGGCTTTGAGGGGAGGGCCGGTGTGGACGCCGCTCCTGAGGATCCTGCCGCCTGCGATCGCCCTGGCAGTACTCGCTTTCGCGCCCATAGCGCTGCTTGAACGCCTTGTGTTCGCGGCGCACGTACCGGCAGCCCTGGGCAGGAGCGATGCCTGCATGCCAGTCTGGAAACGTCTCCTGGCTTCTCTTTATGGGGGCCTGGATGAAGAAATCCTCATGCGCCTGTTCCTGGTTTCAGGCCTGGTCTGGATATTGGGCCGGTTCTGGCAGAATTCCGGCGGCCTGCCCGCGGCCGGTGCGTACTGGGCGGCAATCATCCTGGCCGCGGTGCTTTTCGGACTGGGACACCTGCCCGCGACCGGGAACATCACACCGTTGACCCCGATGCTCGTCCTCCGTGCTGTCGCGCTCAATGGTGTTGCAGGGATCGCCTTTGGCTGGCTTTACTGGCAGTACGGACTGGAGGCCGCCATGTTGTCTCACTTTTGCGCCGATCTCCTGTTGCACGTTCTGGGCCCGGTATTCGGCGGACGCATCTACGGCAATGGTAGGAGCGCGGAAGCACCGCCTGATTCGAAATAGCCCCCGGCAGAAAGGCGGGCCTCACGCAAAACGGGCTGGCGAACACGGCGTGGCTGGAAACAAATATTGCCTATAACAAAGGAAGCCGCCGCGGGGAACGGATCCCATCCAGTCGGATGTCATCATTCTCTTTGGACAGCGGGGGCGCGATCCTATTTTGCGTCTTAGAGCGGTGGATTTCAGCGCTCCAATCTGGACGGGGCAGCTTAAGATAATCGTCAGGAAAACTCAGCCGGGCGAATTCGGCAGCTTCCTTCCCTGAAGCGAACGGTCACCGGCCGGGGCTTATCCGTTTTATCCTTCTTTTACAACATTCATGGAACGGCATGATGGGAATTCTGCCTGTTCCTCCCTTAAGGTATGGCCGGGGGATGTAATGGGTGAATCCCTGCCTGCCTGATCGATTCGACCACGCGATGCAGGAACGCCTGAAGCGCGGTGCGCCGCTGGCGGCGCGCGTGCGGCCGCGCACCCTCGAGGAATTTGTCGGGCAGGAACGCATCACCCCTGAGCGCAAACTTCTGCGCCCTGCCACCGAATCCGATAAACTCTTCTCGTCCATCATCCTGCGGGGTCCGCCCGGCACCGGCAAGACCACGCTCGCCCAGCTCATCGCCAATACCGCCAGGAGTCATTTCGAGACGATCTCCGCCATCCTGGCAGACAAGGCCGAACTGCGGACGGGCATCGAGGCCGCGACTAGATCATCAAGATGTTCAGGAATGCACTCTATCTGCAGCGCGCAATGATGGACTCAGTTGACAAAAATAAAACATAAACATACAATGAAAATGCTTTCATTCTCGCTTTCATTCAAGGATTCTATGCCACCAAACAAGCCCCCTACCATCTATGATGTTGCCAAACGCGCGGGCGTAAGCATCAGCACGGTCTCACGGATAATTAATACACCTGATAAAGTTAACGGCACTACGCGCGTTCGAATCCTGGCTGCAATCGACGCGCTTGGCTTTGTGCCCAAAGCTGAGGCCCGTGCCCGCGCCCTGCGAGGTACCGGGCGGATTGGAGTAATCTCGCCATTTTTCACAGCCCCATCGTTTGTCCAACGTCTCAGGGGAATTTCCGAAGCTTTATCCCCCAAGAAATTCGAAATGGTCATTTACACTGTTGATTCGGCGGATCATCTGAAAAGTTTTCTCTCCTCACTGCCGTTGACCGGCAATTTGGATGGCCTGATCATTCTTTCTTTGCCGGTGGATGAGGCGGACGTACGCCGTCTGATAGACCATGACCTGCCCACCGTGTTGGTTGAGTTTCCTCACCCCAATTTGAGCAGCGTAGAAATTGATGATGTGATGGGGGGGCGAATGGCAGCACAGTATTTACTGGAAAAAGGCCACCGCTGCATCGCATTTTTGGGCGACACCGATCTGCCTGAATATTCTATTCATCCTGTCAGTCTACGTCTGCTCGGATTTCGTCAGGGTCTGCAAGAGGCTGGGATCGCGCTCCCGGACGCGTTTGTCAGGCTCGCTCCCTATTCGCAGGAACAGACCCGCAAGGTCGCGGCGGAATTACTCAGTTTGCCCCAGCCACCAACCGCCATTTTTGCGGCGACAGACTTCCAGGCCCTGGGTGTTCTGAAGGCTGCCCGTCAGTTAAAAGTCCAGGTGCCCGAACAATTGGCAGTAGTAGGTTTTGACGATCTGGATATTGCCGAATATGCCGACCTGACCACCATCCGTCAGCATCTGGATGAATCGGGCAGGTTGGCGGTGGAAATATTGCTTGCACAGATAGAATCCCCTTCCAGACCGCCCAGGCATGTCAAGCTTTCCCTCGCCTTGATCGAACGTCAAACTGCATAATAACCGGATATTGACTCTCATATTTAATGGTCGTATACTGACGATGAAAGTGCTTTCAGAATACCACTAACATAACTGTTGTTCATGTCCTTCCCATATTCAAAGTTCAGGAGGTTTAGCTTATTGAGAATTCAAAAACACGAAAATTCCGAACCTCACAATGAACCGATATTCAAGCTCACAAAGGAGAACGAGAAATGAACAAAAAACATGTACTATGGTTCTTGACAAGCCTGACGGTTGTGACAGCCATCTTGCTTTCTGCCTGTGGGGCATCCGCAACAACCGCTGCCCCTCCTGCAACACAGGTTCCAGCTGCAACTGCTGCCCCTGCCGCAACGCAGCCTCCCGCCACAGTGGCTGCTACCGCGGCTCCCGCAGCCTCGGCTCCAAGCTGCGGGACAGATCCGGTTGTACTGAACGGCTACTTTGAGACCGGTTTCGACCTGCCCTTTAAGCTTTCTGCAGAGTTTACTAAGGAATACCCGAACGTGACCTGGAACATTAGCCAGGACCAGTTCGCGAATCTCATCACTTCGGCGCCGCTCCTGCTCGCCAGTGACAACCCGCCAGACCTGATTCGCTTACCGACTATGGTATCATACGCCAAAGACGGGCTCTTGATGAACCTGGATACCTACGCAACGGAGTTCGGCTGGGATAAGTGGCCGATGGCGCAGATCAATCAGAACCGGCTTGCCCCGGACGGCACCCGCGGTTCCGGCACGCTCTATGCGTGGGGCCTCAACTACAGCCTGACCGGCGTCTTCTACAACAAGAAATTGGCCGCTCAGATCGGCATGACCACGCCTCCACAGACGCTCGACGAATTCGAGGGTCTGCTCGCGAAGGCGAAGGCGGCCGGATTACTCCCGATCATGCAGTGGGGTAGCGCCAAGAGCGGCATGGGGCTGGCGTTCCCGCTGCAGGCGCTCATGGCGTCACTCGGCCCGACCCAGCCGATCAATGACTGGATCTTCCAGAAGCCAGGCGCTACGATCGACACGCCTACAAACCTGACCGCGGCCCAGCACCTCGAAACATGGATCAAGGACGGCTACTTCCCTCCAGATATCAACGCCATCGAATACACCGACTCTAACGCCCGCTTCGTCAAGGGCGAAGGCGTCTTCACATTCAACGGCGACTGGGAGAACGCGGACTACGATACGAACATGGCTGGCAACGCTGGTTTCTTCCTCATGCCGCCTGCCACAGCCGGCAATCCGCCTGCTGCCATGTCCTCCCCGCTGACCTATGGCATTGCCGCCAAGGCCAAGCATGCGGATTGCGCGGCGTTCTTCCTCAATTGGGTTGCCACGAATCCCGCGGCTCGGCAGATCGACGTCACTGTCGGTGGCTCCAACCCCGGTGGACCGGCCGATGCCACGATGCCGAGTGTGACTTCAGGCTCGATCACCAACGACACGCTGGCTGCCGGAGGTGTGATCAACCAGGCTGGCACGGCGATGGACTTCATCGCCAACTCAACCAGCTCGATCTTCGCCCAGGGCTGGACGCCCGAGCTCCAGAAGATGGTCGGCGGCCAAGAGGACGCAGCCGGGTTGCTCAAAGCCGTCCAGGCCGAGTATCTGCGGGAGCTTGCTCAGCAATAGTAATGGGGCCGCGTGACGGATGCCTACGCTTTCCAAATCAACGGTGACATCTTCAATGACTTCAGACAACCGTCCCGTGGCTCCCACGCTCTCTCGGCGGAACTTCCTGCACAGGATGGTCCGTCGGGAGAGCGCGATTGGCTGGCTGTTTGTCCTGCCGGCCCTGGTGATGTATGCAGTGTTCGTGCTTCAACCGCTCGTGCTTACCGTCAAGTATTCATTCTATAAGTGGAACGGCGTAAGTCCTGCAACCTGGGTTGGATTGAAGAACTACGTGACCATCTTCCAGGTGCCCGACCTGATCGGGACGATCTACAACGCCTTCTGGCTGGTTGTGTGGTTCAGCTTCATTCCGGTGGGTCTTGGTCTCGTGGTGTCGAGCGTGATCCATCGCGTGGCGACCGGACGGCTTGGGGCGATAGCACGGACCGTTCTGTTCCTGCCTCAAGTCATCCCGCTCGTTGCGGCGGGCATCATCTGGGGCTGGCTGCTGGCCTTACCGGGCTTGATCAACCAGCTCCTCAAGGCCGTTGGGCTCGGCGCGATCACGCGTGCCTGGCTGGGCGACTTCCAGTGGGCACTCTCAGCAGTTGGGATGATCGGAATATGGGTGCTGCTGGGATTCTGCACCGTCCTGCTGCTGACCGGCATGACGAAGATTGACCCAGCCCTATACGAGTCGGCAAGGCTCGATGGTGCCAGCTGGTTCAGGGAATTTCTCGCGATCACTGTCCCGCTCCTCAGAAACGAGATAGGCGTGTGCCTGACTGTCACCGTGATTGCCGCGCTGGCTGCGTTCGACATCGTTTACGTAGCGACGGCCGGCGGGCCCGGCAACGCGACCTCGGTCCCCGGGATCCAGATCTACGTCCTGGCGTTCGCACAGCGCGCCGTGGGCCTGGCGTCCGCACTGGCTGTCATGCTCATGATCCTCGTCGTCGTAGTCATCATCCCCATCCAGTGGTTGAGCCGAGAGGAGACGCGATGAGGGTTGCGCGCGGTGAACTTTGGGCAGGCCGGCTTCTCCTCCTGGCGCTGATGGCGTTCACGATCTTGCCCTTCATCAGCATCTTTGTGACCGCGCTGCATCCGTCCGGGACCGTGCCCAACGGTCTCGAATGGCCCGCGGTCCCCCAGTGGGGCAACTTCGCGGAGGCGTTCAAAGTCGCGGACATGCCCGCGCTGCTTTTGTCGAGCACCTTCATTGTTCTCGCGGTCGTGCCCTTGTCCCTTGTCATCTCGACGATGGCTGGGTTTGCCATTGGCCTGCTGCGGATCCCGGGCGCGCGCTGGCTGCTCTTCCTGTTTGTGTTCGGGCTGACGCTTCCATTTCCAGGGATCATCATCCCCATTTATTTGCTGGAGCGGGCGGCGGGGATCTACAATACCCGGCTCGCGATCGTGCTGCCGCTGATCGGCTTGTACATGCCCTTTGCCGTCTTTTGGATGCGCGCCCATTTCGTCAACATGCCGGGCGAAATCTCAGATGCGGCCCGCGTGGATGGTGCCAGCACCTGGGATATGTTCTGGAGCATCCATGTTCCGCTGGCGCGGGCGCCGATTGCGTCGCTGGGGATCCTGATGTCCATCTGGACGTGGAACCAGTTCCTGCTTGCGCTGGTGCTCGTCGAGGACCCGACGCAGCGGACCATGGCCGGTGCGCTGGGAGCATTCCAGGGCCACTATGCCACCGATATCCCCCTGCTGTGCGCCGGAACGATCCTGATCCTGGTACCCACCCTTGTGTTATTTATCCTGTTTCAGCGCCAGATCATCACGGCGCTGCTCCAGGGTTCGGTCAAAGGATGAGCAGCGGTCTTGTGAACAGCACCGATCAATCAAGTCAGCCAAGTTCTCATCCTGATCACTGCCCCCCGGCACGTCGTATTTTCGCGCAGGGAACAAGCGGAAGGTCAATGCGCTTTTGTTTACCATCTGCGTATTCGGATTGATTGTACTGTTTCAACTTGCGATGATTCCGCCGGTCAAGATCTGTGGTTGATGCAAACACGAAACAACCATTCAAGTCGGTTCCATTTGCGGTGATGATAGAGGAAATGGTAAAGGGCCGAATAAAGCAAGGCGGAGATTCCTCTGCTTTGATCTCATGACACCTGGGAGCCGGATATGCCTTTGACCTTTGATCTAGCCTTTGAACAGTTGAGAACTTACCAAGGTAAAAATCCGTGTCCCGACGATTTCGATTCGTTTTGGGACAGGAGCTTGATGGAAATGCGGGCCGTCGATCCGCAAGTCGAATTAACCCCGGCCGAATTTCAGGCACCCAGGGTTGAGTGTTTTCATCTGTTTTTTACAGGGGTTGGAGGGGCGCGCTTACACGCAAAATTGCTCCGACCTGCGAATGGTCCGGCCGCACACCCCGCCATATTGCTGTTCCATGGGTACACGGGGGATTCCGGAGAATGGTTCGATAAGCTGGGCTATGTGGCGGCAGGTTTTACAGTGGCGGCCCTGGATTGTCGCGGTCAGGCCGGATTATCAGAAGATGGAGGCCGGGTCTCTGGCAACACCCTGCACGGGCATATCATCCGCGGACTGGATGATGCTCTAAAGGGTTCTCCGGAAAAGCTGCTCTTCCGGCAGATATTTCTTGATACAGCTCAACTTGCCAGGATTGTTATGGAAATGCCTGAGGTGGATGCGGATCGAGTTGGTGCGATGGGCGGCAGTCAAGGAGGCGCCTTGACCATAGCCTGTGCTGCCCTGGAACCTCACATAAAACGTGCTGCTCCGGTGTACCCTTTCCTAAGCGATTACAGCCGAGTATGGGAGATGGATCAGGCAAAAGATGCCTACCAGGAGTTACAGGAATATTTCCGCCATTCAGATCCGATGCATAAGCTCGAAGGAGAGATCTTTGAGAAGTTGGGCTACATCGATATTCAATTCCTGGCTCATCGTATTCACGCGGCGATATTGTGGGGAATCGGTTTGATGGATACCGTGTGCCCGCCATCCACTCAGTTTGCCGTATACAACAAGATCGTTTCGCCCAAGACCATGGCAATCTACCCAGATTTCGCACATGAACCACTGCCGGGTTTCAATGACCAGGCTTTCCAATTTATGAAGGGTTTGTAGTGGGACGGCTTGTGTTGAGAGCCAAACTGTTACCGAAGAGACAAACAGCATGAAAAACAAAGTACAACTCATCACTTATGCAGATCGCCTGGGGACGGGCGATATAAGAACGCTGAATCGATTGCTGCATGGGCCGCTGTCTGGGCTTTTCGGCGGTGTGCATATCCTCCCCTTCTATTATCCCAGCAATGGGGCGGATGCCGGCTTTGACCCCATCGACCACACCAAGATTGATCCCCGCCTGGGAAGCTGGGCAGATATCAAAGAGCTGGGGCAGGAGGTGGATCTGATGGCGGACCTGATCGTCAACCATTTATCCACATCCTCTCCACAATTCCTGGACTATTCTGAAAAAGGGGACGCCTCCATTTACAAAGATATGTTCCTTACCATGTCCAGCATCTTCCCGAATGGCGCTACCGAAGCCGACCTGCTGACGATCTACCGTCCACGGCCCGGCCTGCCTTTTTCTTATGTCACACTAAAGAACGGCCAAAAGCGCCTGCTGTGGACCACCTTTTCAAAACAGCAAATCGACATCGATGTGATGCAACCACAATGGAAAGACTATTTGCAATCTGTGTTGCGGACACTGCATGATAATGGCATCTCCGCGGTGCGGCTGGATGCCGTCGGGTATGCTGTCAAAAAACCGGGCAGCAGTTGTTTCATGATACCTGAGACTTTCGCTTATATAGAATACCTCGCTGGGCAGGCGGCGAAACTGAACGTTGAAGTGCTCGTTGAGATCCATGCCCACTACCTCAAGCAGATCGAAATTGCCCGCCATGTGGATCGGGTCTATGATTTTGCACTGCCTCCCCTGGTGCTGCATGCCATATTCAACCATACCGGTCGTTATTTGAGACGGTGGCTGGAGATCAGCCCGCGTAACGCCGTCACTGTGCTGGATACGCACGATGGCATCGGCATAATTGATGTCGGCGCGGATGGCTCCGATCATGAAGACCGCCCTGGCATTATTCCTTCAGAAGAACTGGATGCTTTGGTCGAACAAATCCACATCAATAGCAAGGGGCAGAGCCGCATGGCGACCGGCGCGGCGGCCTCCAATCTTGATCTGTACCAGGTGAACTGCACATTCTACGATGCTCTTGGGCGCAATGACCGTAACTATTTGTTGGCGCGTGCAATCCAATTCTTTGCGCCTGGCGTGCCACAGGTTTATTATGTGGGCCTGCTGGCAGGGGAGAATGATATGAACCTGCTTGCCAAGAGCGGAGTCGGGCGTGATATCAACAGGCATTTTTACACGCCTGAAGAGATCAATCGAGCCATTCAGCGACCGGTCGTGCAATCGCTGTTCGAATTAATTCACTTTCGAAATCATCATCCTGCTTTTAATGGATCGTTCAGCATGCCGGAGAGCCGCGACTCCGGAATTGCCCTGCGGTGGGAGGATGGAGTGGATTGGGCGATGTTGGAAGTGGATTTCGCCTCCGGATCATATTCCGTTTCCAGCAGTTCATCTGAGAAACTTAAGCCAAAATAAACAGATTGGGCAGTTTGATTCCACCCAATTCTTGAAATAAGACAATTTGGATCTGCAACTGCGCAGCCCATTTAGCGCGATCTATAGGAATAATGCAATTATGCCGCGCTTTATGCTTATGGCGTTGATGCGGGTCAGATTGTATGCTTGGGCACCAAGGATTTATATCAGTAGCACACGTAGGCGTAAATGGCTGAGAAGTTCGGCATGAAGAGCCCGCCTGGGTAAGCCCGGTCCGTTGATAATAATCATACTGCTGCTAATTGCATATTCTGCATCCCCCTCCGCGTCTTCGATGCCAGCCATTTGGTCAAGGTGTTGATGAGGAACAATATTCCAAGGCCGACCTTGTCCGGGTCGTTTCCATTTGAGTGATGTTTTGACTCAAGATTACGCGGCGGCAAAAGGTGCGAATGTCCGCCTGATCCGCGAGCGCTATGGCTGGCCGTTGGTTGAAGCGCCGTGGGTTGACTCCAAACGAGCTTCTATCGGTGTCGATCCAAGATCGAGTACCGATATTTTTTCGCGTGAAGGCGAACCCGACTTTTCATCAGC
>DATJBI010000157.1:0-15296 GCA_035515435.1 Anaerolineales bacterium | reverse complement strand
AAGTGGAGAAATGGATGTACCAGTGGGCGGAGGAGGCGGGTCAGGCGCAGGGGATCAAATATGCCGAGGCGTATCGTGTGATGATCCTGCAGGATGAGGAGGATAAGGGCTAGGCGTTGGGCGAGGTGCTGGACCTCGCCTTTTTCTTGGACGGGATCGGGGGGAGAAGAAATTGTACAAACAACTTGACTTTGCCCCTCCATTGTGCTATCTATAAGTAAATTTCAACCGAGGTTTGAATGCACCGCGAACGTGTCTCTGAAAACGTATTCTGGTTTCAAAGTGAGGTCTATGCCCAGGTGACGGCGGGCGTGGTCGTCGGGCCGCAATGGGCCGTGGTGATCGACACCCTGGCGCTCCCGGATGAGACGCTCGGCATGCGCGAGTTCATCGAACATGAACTCAGTGTGCCCGTGCGCTATGTGATCAATACTCATTATCATGCCGACCATGCCTGGGGAAATTGTTTTTTCCCCGACGCGACCATTATTGCCCATGAGCTCTGCCGCACCCTGCTGGACCAGCGCGGGGGGCCGTCGTTGGAGGCGGCCCGCAAGCAAAACGCCGCGTTCCGGCAGGTCAAGATCGTTTTGCCGCACCTGACGTTTACGGCCGGCGAAATGAGTCTGCGAGTGGGCAAAAAGAATCTGAATATTTTGTCGGCCCCCGGCCACAGCAATGACGGCATCGCGGTGCTGGTCGAGGAAGATCGGGTCCTTTTTGCTGGCGACGCGTTCATGCCCCTGCCGTATGTGGTGGACGGCAATATTGACGATATTGCCGCGTCCACTAAAAAGATTGGGCGCATGGGATTGGAAAATATCATTCAGGGCCACGGCGATATTATCCTGCGCGGCGAGATCGACGCGGCCGTAAGAGAGAATCTCACCTACCTCACCAACCTCAAGAAAGTCGTCAAGGCCGCGGCCCGGCGCAAGTCCGTGGATGAAACAATGGATTCAATGAGAATCGAAGAATGCGGCAAAAGCCGTGTGCATTTGGGCGGTCTGGCGGAGGGCTTGCATAAACGCAACTTGCAAGCCTTGATCAAGCAGGCGCGCGAACAATAAGGGCATGTGGTTGGCTGCAAAAGGCGGGCCGAAAGGCCCGGCTTTCTTGTTCATTCCACTTTCTTGGTTTCGGCCCCTTTCTTTCTCCATGGGCGCCAGCCATGAAAGCGCTCGCGCCCTTCCAGCAGCGCTTTGATGTTGGGACGCAGGGCCCAAAGCAGGATGAGGAAAATCAATCCGCCGTAAATAATGTACTGCCAGTGCGTGGAATATCCCAGAAAATACAGAACGGCAAAAATGAGGGTGGCGGTGAGGGAAATGCTGATCGTCGCAAGAGAAGCATAACCCACACCAAAGAACATCAAAAGCGGGACGGGCAGTCCAAAGAGTATCAGCCACCAGGAGGGCCATAACAGCCCGATCGCGCCGCCGGCGGCCGTTGCACCTCCGGCTCCGCCGCGCAGGCGAATCTTGCCCTCGGAATGGCGTTCCAAAAGAAAAATCGAATAGTTATGTCCCAGGACGGCCGCCACGGGAGCGAGCACTTCTATCCAAACATTGGGCGTCAATGTCCGCGCCAGCCAGACCGCCGCGACTCCCTTGAAGATGTCGAACAGCGCGGTGGCCAGCCCTGCCCAGCAGCCGGCCGCGCGCATGGCATTCGTTCCGCCGGTCCGTCCGCTGGCCACCTGCCGGATGTCTTTGCCCGTCGCCAGCTTTACGATCAACAGGCCGAACGGGATGGCGCCCAAAATATAGGCCAGGCTGACGACGGCCGCATCGTTCAATATCTGCATCACTGCTCCTCCAAGTGGAGCAGAAACTTTAACACGTAAAATCCATCAGGGTTGCTCATCGTCAATCACCTTTAATGTTACTTGTGTGGCCTGCTTGTCCTCGATCCAGAAACCACGCGCGATCCAATCACCCTTTGTTCGGGACCAGATGATCTGGGTGACGGCATACGCGGCCTCTGCGATGTCGGTTGCGGAAACCGTTTCGGGTCCCGCGGGGTGCGAGTGGAAAATACCAACCAGATCCAGTTCCTGCGAGGCGATCCAATCAAAGGCTTGGAGTTGTTCCTTCGGATCCATCCGGAACCGGACGCGGCTTCTGGCCTGGTTCGCGATCAATAAAACGTTTTCAACCGAATTATTCTTTCCCGCCAACAATCCACAAGCTTCCAGGGGCGCCAGAGCCTGGACATGGGTGCGCATGATCAGCCAATGTTCGCGTTTTAATCCCAGTTCCATCAGTGGATGAAGACCGTTGCGATCCAGGCCGCGGCCAGGAGCACAACGGGTTCGAGCGCGGCCCTGCGCAACGGAACATCTTCGCTGAGGTTGGAGGCCAGAGTGGTAAGCGCGTATAACGGACCCAGCAGGATCAAACCGAACTGCAGGGGCGAGATCGGCCAATAATGCACACCGGCTGCGGTCTGGGTGCAGGCCAGGGCGATGCCGACCGCCCAGGGGAATTCCCAATGACCGCTCAGGCGGAGATGAAGGGTTCGCAGGCTGACCAATCCGGCCGCGATGAAGATGGCCGGCGCGATAAGAAAAAGCCGGGTGCCCGCCGCGCGCAGGGCAACGACCAGCATGAGGAAGAGTGCGTAAGAAAGCGCGATCAACGCGGCCGACGCCAGGGCATACATCGGCGCGCCGGTGTCCACGGAAACGTATTCCGCGCTGAAGATCAGGATCAAAATCCCCGCGCTCACGGCCAGACCGATCCACCACAACGACCCGAAGGGCAGAACATTGAGGCTGATGCCAATGATGAAGGCCGTCAGGGTGGGCAACAACCAATGCTCGACGTTGTTTCCATGCGGAGAAGGATGACCGTGCAGCAGCCAATTCATGCCGGTGGCGGTGAGACCGGTGGCCAGCCAGACCATCGCAGTCCCCAGCGTGAGCGGATAGGCAAAATAAAAGCCGGGCAGCTGCAAGGTCACGGTGAAACCCGGCGTATTGACCAGCCGCGTCAACGCATACGCCAGCAGAACCGCGGCTGTCAGTATGCCTACACGGTTTCCATCCGGCCAATAACGTTCGTCCTGTGGCATGGTTCGATTTTACCCGATATGGGCCAGAGGGATGTTGAGGGAGCGGTATGGTAGAATCAAACGGCTATGAACTTAAAGAACGGAATGGAAACCCTCCCGCCGCCGCCCGGGATCATCGGCTCGCTCCGGACCGGTTTCGACACGGTTGCGGCGCATATCCCCGCGATCCTGCCGCCGCTGGTGCTGGATTTGCTGTTATGGCTCGGCCCGCATCTCAGTCTGAATCAACTGATGCAGCCCGTACTGGCGGAATTCCAGAGTTTCGCCTCAACGGCAGGCATATCGGCCAGCGACCTCAAGAACGCCATGGATATGTACACCCAATTCTTTCAGCAATTCAACCTGCTGGGTATTTTGCGGACCTTTCCGATCGGCGTACCGAGCCTGATGAGCGGTGAGATGCCGACGCGATCGCCGTTCGGTGCGCCCGCGATCTGGCAGGTCGATTCGCTCGGGCATCTGTTCGGCCTGCTGATCCTGCTCACGATCTGCGGCTGGATCTTTGGCGGACTCTATTTTCAGTGGGTCGCTTCGCTGATCGTTCCAGATCTGTCTGCGGCCACGGGACGCGCCGTCTTGCAGACGGTCCTCTACTCATTCCTGTGGCTGCTTCTGGCATGGATGATCGGCGTGCCGGTTGCCCTGCTTTTATATATTCTGTTTGCGATCAATTCGCTGCTCGGAGAAGGCGCATTATTGATCCTGGGATTCCTGTCCATGTGGTTGATCGTGCCGTTTTTCTTTTCGTCCTTCGGGATCTATCTTCGCAAGCAGAACGTGTTGCTCTCCTTCCTGAGCGGTCTTCAAATGACCCGTTTTGCCCTGCCGGGCAGCAGCCTCTTCGTTCTGACCATGTTGGTGATCGGCGCCGGATTGAATTTCCTGTGGACAGTGCCGGACAATGCCTCCTGGCTGACCCTGGTCGGAATCCTTGGACACGCCTTTATCATGACTGCCCTGCTGGCATCGTCGCTCGTCTATTATCGGGATACTACCGCGTGGCTGCAAACTGTCCTGGAAAGACTGCGCGCAACCACGCCGACAACTCAAGCGTAATTTTGCGTCCTTGCGGGCACGGACGGTCCGTCCCGCAGCGACCTGTCATGGAGGATTTTGTGGCTGGAAAGAAAGAAAAGAACAACGTGAGTTACGAAGCAAAAGATATTCAGGTGCTGGAAGGTCTGGAGGCGGTTCGGCGCCGGCCCGGCATGTACGTTGGCGGCACGGATATCAAAGCCTTGCACCACCTGGTCTACGAAGTGGTGGACAACGCCATTGATGAAGCGCTGGCCGGGGCCTGCACCCGGATTGAGATCCGCATTCACCCCGACAGCAGCGTCAGCTGCGCAGATAACGGGCGCGGCATTCCGGTCGGATTGCATCCCACACAGAAAAAGTCTGCGCTGGAGGTGGTCATGACGACCCTCCACGCGGGAGGCAAGTTCGGCGGCGGCGGATACAAAGTCTCGGGCGGCTTGCACGGCGTCGGCGTCAGCGCGGTGAACGCATTGTCGGAGTGGTGCGAGGTCGAGGTCGCGCGCGACGGAGGCGTGTACATCCAGCGGTACGAACGCGGCTATCCGAAGGCACCGGTCAAGCAGACGGGGAAAGTGAAGGAAAATGTGACCGGGACCACGGTCAGCTTCAAATTCGACAAACAGATCTTCAAGGAAGATATCGATTATCGCTTCGACACGCTGACCCAGCGCTTTCGGGAAATGGCGTTCGTGACGCGCGGCGTCACGATCTATTTCGTGGATGAACGCACGGGCCACGAGATGACGTTTTACTTTGAAGGCGGCATCACGTCTTTTGTACGCTATTTGAATCGCAACCGCGAGAATCTTCATCCGGTGGTGTATGTCGAGAAGGACATCGAAGGCATCGGCATCGAAGCCGCCATCCAATATACCGACGCCTACACCGAATCGGTATATTCGTTTGCCAACACCATCAACACGATCGACGGCGGCACGCACCTGACCGGACTTCGTTCGGCGGTGACGCGCGTGGTCAATGATTATGCCCGCAAGAACGGTTTGCTGAAGGATGCGGATCCGAATTTCTCCGGCGACGATACGCGGGAAGGCCTGACGGCAATTGTATCCATCAAGCATCCCGACCCACAGTTTGAATCGCAGACCAAGGTCAAGCTGATGAATCCCGAGGTGCAGACATACTCCCAGCAGATCATCGGGGAGGCCTTCGCGACCTTCCTCGACGAGAATCCGCAGGCCGCCAAGGCGATCATCGCCAAATGCCTGACGTCGGCCCGCGCCCGGGACGCGGCCAAGAAAGCGCGCGACCTGGTCATCCGCAAGTCGGCGCTCGAATCCCTCACGCTGCCCGGCAAGCTGGCCGACTGTTCCGAACGCGATTCATCGAAAACAGAGCTGTATATTGTGGAAGGGGATTCGGCCGGCGGTTCAGCCAAGCAGGGGCGCGACCGGCACTTTCAGGCCATCCTGCCTCTGCGCGGCAAGATCATGAACACCGAGCGTGCCCGGCTGGACAAAATCTTGTCCAGCAATGAAATCAGAGCGCTCATCTCCGCGCTGGGCACCGGCATCGGGGACAATTTCGAAATGGAAGGTCTGCGCTACGGCCGCATCATCATCATGACCGACGCCGACGTGGACGGCAGTCATATCCGAACGCTGCTGCTGACGTTCTTCTTTCGCTATATGCCGCATTTGCTGGAAGACGGCCATCTCTACATCGCCCAGCCTCCCCTGTTTCGGGTTGCCCACAAGAACCAGGTCAAGTACGCCTACAGCGACAAAGAGAAAGACAAGATGGTCAAGGAGATCGGCACGGACAAGGCAAACGTCCAGCGCTATAAAGGTCTGGGCGAAATGAACCCGCAACAGCTGTGGGAAACGACCATGAATCCGGACAACCGCACCCTGCTGCTGGTCACGGTGGACGATGGGGCCGAGGCCGACCGCACCTTCGATATGTTGATGGGCGATGCAGTAGACCCTCGAAAGCGGTTCATCCAGACCCATGCAAAATTCGTGAGAAATCTCGATATTTAGTCCAAAAGCGGGAAAAAAGGCGGGGCGGACGCAAGCCAGGTCCGCTCCGCGGCATTCCCGCTTTGTTATGAAAGTACCACATTTTTCCGCGTGCAATCTGTGTAAAATGTGCAGGTAAGTTTTGACCTGCTGGCGTGTGCCATGTCGTTTTCAAATCGTTCGAACACCTATATTAATCAGGCCCTGCAGGCCGTAGCGTTCGTTTACCAGTTTTTGGCGGTGGCGACTTTTATCGCCGCGCTTTTTCTTGCCAATTGGTGGATGAGCTCTCCCTTCCTGGGTGCCTTTTATGAGCACACGATGGTGTTCAACGGGGTGGTGCCGGCGGGGACCGACGCCTCCTGGGATCTCCGCAATCAGGGTGTGAAATTGGGAGATCAGCTGATCTCGGTCAACGGGCGGGCCGTGCACAGCACCTTTGACGTGCAAAGCATCTTGAACGGCTTCCACCCGGGCGATCAAATCCCCGTCAGCGTTCGCTCCCCCGACGGCAGTCAGAAGACCTATCAGGTCACGCTCCACGCCTTCACCACGAAAGATCAAATCGAATATTTCGTCATCCCGATCTTCCTGAGCCTGATATTCCTTTTGATCAGTCTCTGGATATTTGTCATCCGCCGCACCGAGTCCGCCGGACGCGCCTTCGCGCTGTTCGCCTCTTCCTTGAGCATCGGCGCCGGTTCGCTTTTCGACTTGTATACGACGCACACCCTGACCTATCTGTGGACATTGAGCCTGCCGGTGGCGGGCGGTGCGCTGATCGACCTGGCCCTGGCGTTTCCGCAGGAAGCCGGCTTTATCGCCGGCCGCTCCTATCTGCGCCGGATGGGTTATGCCATCTCGTTTGTGCTGTGCGTGTACGCCTATACTACGCTCTTCAATTTCTCGCATCCCACAGAGTATATTCGGGCCTGGCGCTACATCTATATCTTTGTGGGTTTGTCCAGTCTGGCCTATATCCTGTTCAATATTTATTATAATTTCGCGGCCCCCTCGCCGGTCGTGCGTGCCCAAGCCCGGATGATTTTGATAGGAACCGTGATCGCGTTCGGCCCGATCACTTTCTGGTTCCTTACCACGCCCTTTAACCTCTTCGGCTTTACACCCTACCTCCTTATTTCCATTGCTATTTTCCCTTTAACCCTGGGGTACGCCATTCTGCGGTTCCGCTTCCTGCGCACCGATGACTGGATGCGCCAGGGCATGATCTATGTTCTCCTGACCGTTTTCATCGTCGGTGGCTACGCCCTGCTGGTGAGCGGCCTGAGTCTGATCTTCAAAGCGGCCATGCCCGCCTCGAATCCCATTTGGGTGGGCGGGTTGGTTTTTGTGATCGCGATCTTCCTGGACCCGGTGCGGATTCGAACCCAAAGCATGGTGGACGCCACCCTTTTTCGCGGCCGGCACGCCTACGACGAAAGCATACAAAACTTTGCCCATGAATTGCACAGCGCCCTCGACCTGGGCGCGATCGGCCGGACCCTTCGCGGGCAGATCAATTCCACATTGGGTCCCGACCGCCTTCACATCTACATTTATGATCTGCTCAATGATCAATATACGGCCCTGCCCATCGAGGACGGGCGCGCGAGCACCGACATCCGTTTCTCCACCAGCAGTGCTCTGGCGCAATATTTTGTTTCGGAGCAATTGCCCCTGTATCTGGACGAGACTTCTCTGCCTGAAAGTCTGAACACGGAGCAAACCCGGCTCACCCTGTTGGGGGCCCGACTCTTCGTGGCCGTGCCTGGCCGCGGACAGCCTACCGGCTGGCTGGCACTGGGAAAACGCCTCAACGGTCAGCCTTATACTCCGCGCGATCTGGCCTTTCTGGAAAATTTATGTGACCAGGCCTCGATCGCCATCCAGCGGATTCAGACCGTCGCCAACCTCGAGCGGCGGGTGCAGGAAATGAATGCGCTGACCCGGGTCTCGCAGGGCGTGAATGTCACGCTGACCTTTGATGATGTGCTTGAACTGATCTATGCCCAAACGGCCCAGATCATCCCGACCTCCCATTTGCATATCACGCTCTACAACAAGACCAACAATTATTTTTATTATGGCTTTTGCGTCGAAAACGGCGACCGCCTCACGAACCGCGAAAATGTCCCGTACCCGCCGAATACCGGGCTGAATCCCGAAATTACCCGCAGGGGACGCCCCATCTTGACGCAGGATTACCTGCGCGAATGTCAGGCACGCAACCTGGCTCCGGAAACAGAGGGCCTCTTCGCCTGGATGGGCGTACCTCTCAATGCAGGCGCCGAATCCATCGGGGCGTTGAGCGTCGGCAGTCGCGACCCGGGGATTGCATATACGCACGGTCAGCTTGACCTGCTGCAGGCAATTGCAGATCAAACGGCGGGTGCGATCGTGAAAGCCCGCCTGCTCCAGGAAACGCAACAGCGCGCGAAGCAGCTCAGCACTTTGAATGAGGTGACGCGTCAATTGACCTCCACCCTGGAGATCGAGCCCTTGCTTCAGAACGTCCTCGACAGCGCAGTGAACATCCTGGATTGCGAGGCGGGCAGTCTGTTCCTGGTGGATGATCAGACCAAGGAACTGGTCTTCCGGGTGACGGTCGGGCCGGTGGCAAAGAATTTGTTGGGCCAGCGTCTTCCCGCCGGAAGCGGGATCGTGGGGCGCGCCGTGGCAACCCGCGGGCCGGTGATCGAAAATGATGTTAAGCAATCTGCGGGCTGGAGCGCAGACACGGATGAGAAAACCGGCTTCATGACGCGCGCCCTGATGGCGGTGCCTCTGCAGGTCAGAGACAACGTCATGGGCGTGATCGAAGTGATCAACCGCCGTGACGGCCTGCCCTTCGTGGATGAGGACCAGGCCCTGCTGACGGCGTTTGCCGGTCAGGCGGCTGTCGCTTTGGAAAATGCCCGTCTCTTCACATTGACGGACCAGGAACTGGCCACCCGCGTCGAGGAACTTTCCGTGATGCAGCGCATTGACCGCGAACTCAATGCCAGCCTTGAAATGGACCGCGCCATGCGCATCACGCTCGAGTGGGCGATGCGCCAATCGGGAGCGGATGCCGGTTTGATCGGAATGATCGAAGAAGATAAGCTGCACATTGTGGCGCAGCAAGGTTATGAGGAACATTTGGCGGGTTTCCAAAACCAGCGGATGCCGCTGGATCTTCCCGCCTTGAAGAATGCGGTGGAAAGCGGCCAGCCGCAACGGCGGGCGCTGGATGCGAAGGGGACGGACGGTCTGCTGCCCGGTGCGCACACCCAGATCGTGATTCCCATCCGCCGGGAGGCGACCGCCATCGGGCTAGTATTCCTCGAGAGCACGAGCGATACCGAGCAGGATATTGCCTTCTTGAATCGTTTGAGCGATCATGCCGCCATTGCCATTTCGAATGCCCAGCTGTATGACGAAGTTCAACGCGCCGATCTTGCCAAGAGCGAATTCGTTTCCTTTGTGGCGCATGAACTGAAGAACCCGATGACTTCGATCAAAGGCTACACCGAATTGATCGCGGCCGGCGCGGTGGGTCAGATCAATGAAATGCAGACCAATTTCTTGAATACGATCCGTTCGAATGTGGAGCGCATGTCCACGCTTGTTTCGGATCTGAACGATAATTCCAAGATCGAGGCGGGGCGCCTGCGCCTCGATTACAAGGCAGCGGAAGTCAACGACCTGGTAGACGAGGTCGTACGCTCCACCAAGCGTCAGGTGGAGGACAAGAAGCAAAGCATGCATGTGGAAGTGCCGTCCAACCTGCCAAAGGTTTGGGGCGATCGGACCCGCCTCGGGCAGGTGCTGACGAATCTGGTGAGCAACGCCAACAAGTACACCCCCGAAGGCGGTGCGCTGCTCCTGGGAGCAGAACTATCCGACAATCGTTGGGACTCGGAAGGCGCCAAGAAGGTGATCCATCTCTGGGTAAAAGATAACGGGATCGGCATCAGCCCGGAAGACCAGCAAAAGATCTTCCAGAAATTCTTCCGCTCGGAGGACCAGAAGGCGCGCGAAGCCCCCGGCACGGGTCTGGGACTGAACATCACCAAAAGCCTGGTCGAAATGCAGGGCGGACGAATCTGGTTCGAGAGCGAATTTCGCCAGGGCACGACCTTTCATTTCACGATCCCGGTTGCCGAAAGTTGATGAAGCATGTCAGTTCGTAGCGAGGACCAACCCTTATGACCCTTCAGGCTTCCATCGGAACTGCGCAAGCTCTGGAAGGGCGCGAAGCCGGATTGCAGGCGGCACACCAGGCGCTTAACCGTCTGGGGGCGGGAACCCCGGGACTGGGTATTTTGATCGCCTCGCATCAGTTTCAGGCCCGCGAGGTCGCGACTGGAATTACAAGCCTGCTGGGCGATGTCCCCTTGATCGGATTCAGTTCCCCGGCCGGGTTAACCAACTCCGGACAGCATACGAATTCCGTTGTGCTGGCTCTGCTCAAAGGCGATTTTCAGGCGGAAGCCCATTGGTTGCCGGGCTATGCCCAATCGGGCCGGGAGACCGCGGCCGGATTAATGCAATTGGCCTCGGCGCACCCCGACAATCAGGCCGCGCTCATATTCGCGGATGGGTTCAACGGTGATGCCGAACAGTTATGTTCCGCGATTCAACCCGGCCCGCTCCCGATAGCAGGGGGCCTTTCGAGCGGCGATCTGCATACCGGCAGCACATTCCAACTGGCCCGCAGCCAAACCGGTACGGGCAGTTTGTCAGCCGCATTCCTGCGCGGCAGCCTCCGGATCGGGGTTGGCTACGCCCACGGCTGGGATCCGGTAGGGAGCCAGTTTCGGGTGACGCGCTCACGCGGTTTCTGGCTGCGGACTCTCGATGGCCGCCCGGCCTCGGAAACATATGCAGACCTTTTTGGCTATCCCGCCCGCGACTGGGCATTTCCGCCCTTGAATTACCTGGCGCGTTTATATCCTCTGGGCGTGGAGCAGGGGGATGGGCTGGTGGTCCGGGCGCCCATCCGCGTGGAAGCCGACGGCAGTTTCCGCATGAATGCCAACGTCCGGGACGGGGCGGACGCCTACCTGTTGGTGGGCAGTTACGCATCCTGTGAAAAAGCCGCAGGTCAAGCGGCTCAACAGGCCCTGTCCGCCCTCAGAAACGCCAGGCCCTTCTTTGCGCTGGTTCTGGTGGACATCGCCTGGCAGATGCTTCTGAAGGCCAGTCCGGGCGCAGAGATGGTCGCGGTACAGGATATCCTTGGCCCATTGATCCCGTTGGCAGGGGGCTATACCCTTGGACAGATCGTTCCAGGCAAAGACGGTGCCTCCCCGTATTTTCTGAACCAGCACATTGTTGTGATCGCTTTCGGGGAAGCAGCATAAAGCCATCCCGGAAATCTATCATTTGCCGCAACACGAAAACTCAATCAGGGAAACTGCGCACATATGAATAACGCGGTCGGGAGATGGACATGTATCCTGGTCTGGACGGCCTGAGGGCAATTGCATTCCTGCTGGTGTTTTTGCTTCATGCCGATAATCTGGGAATCGGCTGGGCGGGGGTGCAACTCTTCTTTGTTCTTTCAGGTTTTTTGATCACAGGCATCCTGCTCGACTTGAAGAAGAATTTTTCACAAAAGGATTATTTTGTCAAGTTCTATGGACGCCGTTTCCTTCGGATCTTTCCGCTCTATTATTTCTATCTTTTCGCGATGCTGGCCCTGACGGTTTGGCTGGAGAATGCAGACTTCGCGATCCCCCAAATGGAAGTGTATCGCGCCCAGTTTCCTTTTGCAGTTGGTTATATCTACAATTTTTTTTGGATGACGTCAACCAATCTTTCCATTTTTCTCAGTCATTTCTGGTCGCTCTGCATCGAGGAACAATTTTATATCGTCTGGCCGCTCCTGATATTCCTGGTTCCGGAAAAACGACTGAAGGCATTGTTTCTGGGGGCGATCAGCGCCGGCTTGTTGTTTCGTTTGGGGTTCACGGTCGCCTACCAGATCCATCCTTTTTCCTTCGTGATGCGGGGTGTCTGGTATGGCATCTATGCCCTGCCTTTTTCGCATATCGATGCTTTCGGCCTGGGTGCTTACCTCGCAAGGTACCCGATCCCCAAGGCCGACAAACAGCTCCCCGTCCTGATCGTGGTTGTACCCCTGGTCGGCTATCTAAGCCAGTTCTTATCGACCGGGAGCATCGGCAATGCGGATGCTTTCGGCTATCCATTTTTCATGAAAAATGGCTTTCAATTCATTTGGGGCTACAGCTTGTTGGACTATCTATTTGTTTTGATCATTTCGGCCGTCGTCCGCGCGGGTGCTTTTTGGCGGTTTTTGAGCTGGAGGCCGCTGGCTTTTCTGGGTAAAATTTCATATGGCTTGTATGTGTATCACCTGGCGGTGATCTGGTTCGTAACACGCCTGTCGACGGGCATCCTGACGGGACAATCTTTCTGGACGAAAACCCTCTTGACGGTGGTCGAATTTTGCATCACCGTGGTGATCGCCGTCCTCAGCTATTTCCTCTTGGAGAAGCCGGCCCTGAGTTTGAAGGACAGGTTCTTTTCGGTGCCGGGTCGGAACGTCGCCAGCATTGCAAAGAGGTCCTAGATGGCATTTTCCAGGAAGATGACTGCCCGCATTTTGGTGGCTGCTCTCGGCGCGATCCTGCTCGCGCTCGGGTTTGATCACAATGCCTGGGGCGTGGTTCGCGAAAAGAAATTTGAGACCTTTCAGAACGACAGTGAAAGCCTGGTGATGGCGCGGCTGGTCGCTGCGCGCCAGTATGGATTGACTTCTTATGGCGCCTTGATGGGCTGGGGCGACGCGGATCCTTTGAATCTGAATGACAGCGATTATCAGCATCAATACGATGTTTACTTTGCCAGGGGCGATTTTCAGACGTACTCTGTCTATAAATCACAAACCGGATTTCAGGCATTTTTCTTCAGCCTGCTCGACCGGCTAAGTCCTCTCGCTCCGAGATGGAATTTACGGTTGTTCCGGGGCTTGATGGCACTCCTGTTGGCGCTCACGCTTTCTATTTTCATTCTATGGATCTATGGCGAGCTGGGGTGGTTTCCGGCCCTGATCGTTTTCCTTACTACGTTGATCTCCCCATGGATCACATTGTTTGGCCGCAACCTGCTTTACTTCACGTGGGCGTTTTATCTCCCCATGGTGCTGACGGCATTCTACCTGGCATGGGAGAAACGAAACGGCAGAGCCTCGAACAAAATGCTCGGCTGGCTGGTTTTCGCGGCGGTGGCGTTCAAGTGCCTCTTCGACGGATATGACTTTATTATCCCTTCGCTGGCCATGGTATTCATCCCGCTGATCTATTACGGCCTCCTGGATCACTGGGGTTTTCGAAGCCTGGTCACAAGGTCGGGCATGGCGGCCGCCGCCTGTGCGGGCGGTGTGGTCGCAGGGATCGTAATGCTGGCCTTTCAGCTGCGTTTCGTGGATGGAAGTTTCGGGGCGGGCCTGGCGGATGTCCTCAGCACGTTTGGCAGGCGCACCTATGGCGACCCGAGTCTGTATCCGGCGGTATACGCTGATTCGTTAAGGGCCAACCCGCTCTCGGTGCTGGCGACATACCTGTTCAATGATTATGTCCTGGCCTTCCTCAATCTCGATTTCTTTGATCTGATCCTGATCGCCGCCGTCTTTACAGGGATCTATGTTGGCGTGGATAAGGCCGCCAAATTGAATCTGCCGGACAAGCGCCGGAGCTATGCGTGGATCGGAGCGACGTGGGTCTCGGTGCTCTCTCCGATCAGCTGGTTCGTGATTTTCAAGGGTCAGGCCTACGTGCATACCCATACCAATTATCTGGCATGGTACATGCCTTTTACTCTTTTCGCCTTCGCCCTGTGTGCCTTTATCGTTGGGGATATTTTCAAAGCCCTGGCCGGGCAGGCCGCGGCCGCTCCAAAATCCTAAGGGCTGACCGCGAGTCAGCCCTTAGGATTGAAGAAACAATTTGGTCAGGCGGGGATACTGACTTTCGGCAGATCGGCCATCGCGGCTTGAACCGCCTCGGCAGGATATTCGTAATCGTCCAGTTTTCCATTCAGGAACGATTCGTATGCGCTCAAGTCGAAGTGCCCATGGCCCGACAGGTTGAACAGGATCACGCGTTTCTCGCCTTTCTTTTTCGCGTCCAATGCCTCATCGATCGCGGCCCGGATGGCGTGCGCCGACTCGGGGGCAGGGATGATGCCCTCGCTGCGTGCAAATTGAATGGCGGCCTCGAAGGTCGGCTTCTGTTTGACGGCCACCGCTTCGATCAGCCCCGCGTCGCAGAAGGCGCTGAGGCTGGGCGCCATGCCGTGATAACGCAATCCCCCGGCGTGAATCGACGGCGGGACGAACCCGTGTCCCAGGGTATACATCTTGACGACCGGCGCCATCTTGGCCGTATCGCCGTAATCGAAGGTATACATGCCTTTGGTCAGGGAGGGTGTGGCCGTTGGTTCGACCGCCAACAGGCGTGTGCGTTTGCCGTTCTTCAGGTTTTCCCGCAGGAACGGATAAGCGACGCCGGAAAAATTCGAGCCGCCGCCCACGCATCCGATGACCACATCCGGATATTCATTTGCCAGGTCCATTTGCTTCAGCGCTTCTTCGCCGATCACGGTCTGATGCATCAGCACGTGGTTGAGCACGGAGCCCAGGCTGTATTTCTTTTTTCCGCCGGAAGTGGCCGCGACCTCGACCGCTTCCGAGATGGCGATGCCGAGTGAACCCGGGCTGTTGGGGTCCTGCTTCAAGACCGAACGGCCATAATTGGTCCGGTCCGTGGGGCTGGCGAAGACCTGCGATCCATAGGTTTCCATCATCACCCGGCGATAGGGCTTTTGTTGATAGGAAACCTTGACCATGTACACTTCCAGATCGAGCCCAAAGAAGCTGCAGGCCAGCGCCAGCGCCGAGCCCCACTGTCCGGCGCCGGTCTCGGTGGTGAGCGCTTTTGTTCCGGCCTTCTTGTTATAGTACGCCTGCGCAATGGCCGTATTCGGTTTGTGACTTCCGGCCGGCGAGACGCTCTCATTTTTATAATAGATGTGAGCGGGCGTGCCCAGGGCTTTTTCCAATCGGCGGGCGCGCAGCAGGGGCGTGGGACGGTACAGCTTGTAAATCTCGCGCACTTCTTCGGGAATTTCGATGTAGCGCTCCGTCGAGACTTCCTGCAGGATCAGATCCATCGGGAACAGCACCGAGAGAAAATCCGG
>DATJBI010000156.1:0-29654 GCA_035515435.1 Anaerolineales bacterium | reverse complement strand
CAATCCGGGCCCATTCGCGGCCGGGATGATTATCATCGCCAAACCGTGATATTTATATCTAGTCAATTTGTGAAATAAGGCACATACTAACAGTTAACGTGTCCCAATACGCCCCAAACCAGAGGGTCATGAGGGCGTTCATTCCCATGAGGAGAGGTCTTATGACTGATGCTCTGCCAGTTTCATCAGCTCCTGCCCCCGGTCCCAAACAGATTGAAGATCTTACGTTGCTTGAGGAGGTCGCATCCCGCACCGCGGGTGTCTCGCGCCTGGAGATGTGCATCCAGTGCGGAAGCTGCGGAGGTTCTTGTCCCTCTGCCGCAGATATGGATCACACGCCGCGCATGTTATTTGCCATGCTCCGGGCCGGCATGCGCGAGGCCGCGCTCAAGAGCAACACGTTCTGGGTGTGTGTTTCGTGCTACCACTGTGTCGTGCGCTGCCCGCAGAACGTGCATATCGCGGATGTGATGTACACGCTCAAGGGCATGGCCATCGAAGCCAAGCTTTACCAAAATTCGACTGCGCCTGATTTCTCGCAGACTTTTGTGGACATGGTCGAGAACTACGGGCGCGGTTTTGAGTTCGGGCTCGCGACGCGGCATTATCTCAAGCACTTCCCCCTGCGTTTGCCAAACATGGCGCCGATGGCGTTCGGAATGTTGACCAAAGAACGCATGACCATCACACCCAAACGCATCAAGAATATGCCCCAACTCACTGCGATCCTGACGCGCGCCAAAGAACTGGAGGGCCATAATCATGGATAAGTATCTCCTCTACCCAGGCTGTTCGATGGAATCCAGTGCAAAGGCCTATTACGATTCGCTCATCCAAGTGGCGCCCGTGATCGGCCTGGAACTGGAAGAAATCGAGGATTGGAACTGCTGTGGAGCAACAGAGTACCTGGGCATCAGCCTCACGCCTGCCTACTCACTTATTTCGCGCAACCTGGCATTGGCCTCCAGGCAGGCCAACGGCAATCACACCGTGGTCGCCCCCTGCTCGGCGTGCTATCTCAACCTCGCCAAGGCGGATTACTACATGCGCGAGCAGCCGAAGCTCGGCAAGCTGGTCAACGAGGCGCTGGCTGCGGGTGGGCTTTCCTATACACCCGGCTCGCTCGATATCCGGCACCTGCTTGATGTGATCGTGTACGATATCGGCCTGGACGCCGTCAAAAGCAAGGTGACCCGGCCTCTGACGGGGCTGCGGGTCGCTCCCTATCTCGGCTGCATGGTGCCCCGGCCCGACTACGAACACCGCTGGTCTGACCACGAGCACCCCATTGAGCTGGATCTGCTCCTTAAAGCCCTCGGGGCGGAAGTGATTGACTTCCCGCTGAAGACACACTGTTGCGGCGGACATATGACCCAGATCGGGCCGGATACCGCCTTCGAGCTGATCCGCCGCCTGATCTCCTCCGCCGACCAATACCAGGCAGACCTCATGGCAACACTCTGCCCGATGTGCCAGATGAACATCGACGCCTATCAGGGCGAAATGAACCGTCACTTTGGCACAAGTTACCACATACCGATCATCTTCTTCACCCAATTGATGGGATTGGCCTTCGGCCTGGACGCGAAGCAGCTCGGTTTCGGCATGGAACTGGTCAGCGCGAAGCAGGCGCTGGCGAAGATCGGCGTCGAGGCACCCGAACCCGTCCCGGTCGCACCTGCCCGTCCGCGCAGGGCACAGGGTCTCCCCATGCCCCAGCCGCTGCCGCGCAGGACGCCGAAGGTGGCTGAGAAAGGCAAGGTGAAAAAATGACCAGCGGCAACGGAAGCAAATCTGAGGTCCAGGAAAGAATAGGGGTTTACGTCTGTCATTGCGGTTCGAATATCGCCGGCGTGGTGGACGTCCAGGAGGTGGCCGAGTGGGCCGCCTCCAGGCTGAAACACCGCGGCGTGGTGATCGGGCGCGATTACAAGTTCATGTGCTCGAGCCTCGGCCAGGAACTGATCGAGAAGGATATCAAGGAACTCGGCCTGACCCGGGTGGTCGTTGCGGCCTGTTCACCGCATCTGCATGAAAAAACGTTCCGGACGGCTTGCGAGCGCGCGGGGTTAAACCCGTTTGTGTGTGAGCTGGTTTCCATCCGCGAACAGGTGTCCTGGGTGCACACGGACAAGATCGCGGCGACCTCGAAAGCCAAGGCCGTCGTTTCCGGCGGCGTGGAACGCGTGGTGCGGGATACCCCGCTCGATCCGATCCGCGTGCCCATCAACCCGGCGACGCTGGTGGTGGGCGGAGGCATCGCGGGCATTCAAGCCGCGCTCGAAATCGCCAACGCCGGTTTTCATGTTTATCTCGTGGAACGTGAGCCTTCGATCGGCGGGCACATGGCCCAGTTCGACAAGACCTTCCCGACCCTGGATTGCGCCGCCTGTATTTTGACGCCCAGGATGGTGGAAGCCGGCACGCACCCCAACATCACGCTGTTAACCTACAGCAACGTGGAGAAGGTGGACGGGTACGTCGGCAATTTCTCGGTGACCATCCGTCAGAAGGCGCGCAAGGTCAACCTGGAGTTGTGCACAGGCTGCGGCATCTGCCAGGAGAAGTGCCCAAAGAAAGTGATCGACGAAGTGTATGAAGCAGGGCTGGGGTACCGCAAGGCGATCTACACGCCCTTTGCCCAGGCCGTGCCGAAATATCCCGTACTGGATGTGGAGAATTGCACGTATTATGAGAAGGGAACCTGCAAAGCCTGCGAAAAGTTCTGTCCCACCAACGCGATTGATTTCAAGCAGGAGGATGAAGTCATGACCGTTGAGGTCGGCAATATTATCCTGGCGACGGGCTACGATATCTTCGATGCGCGCAAGGTGAGCAACTACGGATATGGACGCCTGGCCAATGTGTTTACATCACTTGAAATGGAACGCCTGACCAACGCGGCCGGCCCGACCGACGGACAGATCGTGTTGCGGGACGGCAAGACCATCCCAAAGGCGGTGGGCGTGATCCACTGCGTTGGCTCGCGTGACCGCAATTTCAATAACTACTGCTCGGTGATCTGCTGCATGCAGAGCTTGAAGTTCGCCCATCTCGTCCACGAACGGACAGGGGCCATCGTATACAACTTCTACATCGACATGCGCACGCCGTTCAAGGATTATGACGAGTTCTACCAGCGGGTCATGGAAGAAGGTACGCTCTTCGTGCGCGGCAAGGTGGCCGAAGTCACCGATGCGGCGCGCCTGCCCGGCGAAGAGGGCAAACTGATCATCCAGGTGGAAGATACGCTGGCGGGCAAACAACGCCGCATCCCGGTGGATATGGTCATCCTCTCGGTCGGCCTGGAGCCGCGCAAAGACTCGAAGGAAACCGCCCGACAATTCGGCATCTCCTGCTCGGCCAATGGCTGGTTTACTGAAAGACATCCCAAGCTGGACCCGGTTGCCACCATGACCGAAGGCATCTACATCGCAGGCTGCGCACAAGGGCCGAAGGATATCCCCGCCACGGTGGCGCAGGGCGCGGCCGCGGCCGCCCGCGTGCTTGGAAAGATCGAGCAGAAGGTAATTGCCCTCGAACCGGTGCGCGCCAGCATCAACGAAGGGCAATGCTCGGGCTGCCGCATCTGCAACAACCTGTGCCCGTTCAATGCCATTATGTTCCACGAGGACCGCAAAGTCTCGGAGATCAACCCGGCGCTCTGTCAGGGCTGCGGAACCTGCGTGGCGGCCTGCCCGGCGGGCGCGATCAGCGGCACAGGATTCAGCAACGAGCAGATCTTCTCGCAGATCGAGGGGCTGCTGCTGCTGAACCTTGAAGATGAACCTGAGGCGGCCTAGGAGGCTGACATGGATAACAACGACACTTTCGAACCGGTCATCATTGGCTTCACCTGTAACTGGTGTTCCTACCGCGCGGCGGACCTGGCCGGCACGTCCCGTACAAAATACCCGGCCAACATCCGACTCATCCGCCTGATGTGTTCGGGACGCCTGGACCCGGCTTTTGTCTTCAAAGCCCTGGCCAACGGAGCAGACGGCGTGATGATCACCGGATGCCATCCGGGTGAATGTCATTACATCGAACAGAACTATAAAGCCCTGCGGCGATTCCAACTGATGAGACGCACTCTTCAGGGCCTCGGACTGGAACCGGCCCGGTTGAAATTGGTATGGGCCTCCGCCGCGGAGGGCACCAAATTCGCCCACGAAGTGAACTCGTTCGTGGAAGAGATCCGTGCTTTGGGTCCGCTGCACTGGGGCAAGAGCGCCCAACCCTCCGCAGCGGTCGCTGAACCAGTCCTGGAGGAGGTGGCAGCATGACTGCTAACGCAAAACCAAAATTCGCAATGTATTGGGCGGCCTCCTGCGGCGGCTGTGAAATCGCCGTACTGAACATCCACGAAAAGATTTTGGAGGTGGACGCCAACTTTGACGTGGTCTTCTGGCCGGTCGCGATGGACGCCAAATACAAGGATCTGGAGGCCATGCAGGACGGCTCGATCCTGCTGACCCTCTTCAATGGCGGCATCCGCAACGAGGAGAATGAGCACCTCGCCAAATTACTCCGCAAGAAATCGAAAATTCTGGTTGCGTTCGGCTCGTGCGCCTGCGAGGGATGCATCCCCGGGCTGGCGAACCTGAGCAACTCGCGCGAGATCGTCACCACCGCCTTCAACACCATCAGTACCGACAATCCGCAGCAAATTTACCCCCTGACCTCCTACGCTGTGCCCGAAGGAGAGATCCACATTCCGAAGATCTACCCCAGGCTGCGCACCCTCGACCAGGTGGTGGAGGTGGATTATTACATGCCGGGTTGCCCGCCCGAAAGTCATCAAATCGCGGCGGTGATAGACCTCGTCATACAGGTTTTGCAGGGCAAGGCCGAACTTCCGCCCAAGGGATCGTACATTGGCGTGGGGGGCTCCACCGTCTGTGATGAATGCAAGCGAACGCGCCATCTCAAAACGGTTAAATCGTTCAAGCGCATCTGGGACATCGAGATTGACCCGGAGTTGTGTCTGCTCGAACAGGGGATTCCGTGCAATGGGCCCGCGACCCGGAGCGGATGCAACGCGCGCTGTCCATCTGCGGGTGCGCAGTGCATCGGTTGCTACGGCCCCGCCGAAGGAGTCATTGATTACGGGGCGCGGCTGGTCTCCGCCTTCGCATCCATCATTGACAGCAACGACCCCGAAGAAATTGACCGCATCCTTGACGGCATCCCCGACCCGACCGGACAGTTCTACCGCTTCAACCTGGCGGGTTCACTTTTGAAAGCCGGCAAATCGGCATGGGATAAGGAGAAGGTGTAACATGACAAAACGCATCACCATTGATCCCATCACCCGTCTCGAAGGTCATGGCAAGATCGAAATCTTCCTCGATGAGGAGGGCGATGTAGCCAACACCTATTTCCAAATCCCCGAACTGCGAGGCTTCGAACGATTCTGCGTCGGCCGTCCGGTGGAGGAGATGCCGCTCTTGACCAATCGCATCTGCGGTGTCTGCCCCGAGGCGCATCACATGGCCGCAGCCAAGGCGGCGGACGCGGTCTATCACGTTGACCCGCCGCGCACGGCCAAGCTGCTGCGCGAATTGCTCTATTCTGCGTTCTATGTCACCGACCATGCAACCCATTTTTATGCGCTGGCAGGCCCAGACTTCGTCATGGGCCCGGATGCTCCCGTCGCGGAGAGGAACATCCTGGGTGTCATCCACAAGGTCGGGCTGGAGATCGGGGGCAAGGTGATCGCGGCCCGCAAGGCGGGCCACACCGTCGTCGAGATCATCGGCGGGCGCAAAGTCCATCCCTGCACATCGATCCCCGGCGGCCTTACCAAAGGCATCACGGAAGAACAACGCCAGGAGATCCTGGCCATGGGCAAATGGGCCGTGGAGTTCGGCCAATTCTCGCTGAAACTGTTCAACGACATCGTGCTGGGCAACAAGGCCTACGTGGATTTGATCCTCGGCGACATCTACACTCACCACACCTATTACATGGGCATGGTGGATGAGAACAACCGCATCAACTTCTACGATGGCCGGGTGCGGGTGGTCGATCCCGATGGCAAGGAGTTCGTCAAATACGCGCCGAAGGATTATACGGAAAACATCGCCGAGCATGTTGAGCCCTGGACCTATCTCAAGTTCCCGTATCTCAAGCATGTCGGCTGGAAGGGATTTGTGGACGGGAAGGATTCGGGCGTCTACTGCGCCACGCCGCTCTCGCGCCTGAACGCCGCGGATGGAATGGCCACACCGCTCGCACAGGAAGAATATGAACGCTTCTATGCGACGCTCGGTGGCAAGCCGGTCCATCAGCGTCTCGCCACCCATTGGGCGCGTCTCATCGAACTGCTGTACGCCGCGGAGCGCTGGGTGGAGCTGGCCTCCGATCCCGAAATCACCTCGCCCAACTTTCATTCCATCCCAACGGAAAAGCCGACGGAAGGCGTGGGCATCGTCGAGGCGCCGCGCGGCACCCTCACGCATCATTACATCACCGACGAGCGGGGCCTGCTCACGAAAGTGAATCTCATTGTGGGCACGACCAACAACTACGCGCCGATCAGCATGTCCATCAACAAGGCCGCCTCCAGCCTCATCAAGAAAGGCACGGTGGTCACCGAGCCGATCCTGAACATGGTCGAGATGGCCTTCCGCGCCTACGATCCCTGCTTCGGTTGTGCGACCCATTCCCTGCCCGGCAAGATGCCTCTGGAAGTTACCATCCATGACGTCCACGGCAATACCGTCGATGTACTGAAGCAATACTGCTAGGCTCCTTCCAGTCAGGGTCCGGGCTGGGGCAGGGCCGGCGCCTGGCAGCAAGGCCGGCCTGGACGCAGAGCCTGCGTCATCCCTCCGAACCCGTCACTGGATCGGGCGATCCCAGCCATGAGGGTGACGGCGCCTGGAACTGCAGAAACGGTGAGACGGAAGGCGCCGGACCCCGGCGGGGCCGCGGGGTCGAAGCTGGAAACGTATGTGATTTTTCTGAACAAGTGTCGGCGCCTGCCGCCTCGGCCATGCCCGCCGCGGTGCGGGGGGCCAGCCCTGATCCAATTCCATAGGAGGAACCATGATTTCCCCGGAGCTACTGCGGCGTTTCCCATTCTTCAATTTCATGGACGACCCTCAGTTGAAAGTCGTCGCCACCCTGGCCAACCAAGTGAACTTTGAAAAGGATGAGCAGATTGTGGAGGCCGGCAAACCCGCCGACAACCTCTACTTCTTGATTGACGGCAGTGTGGGCTATTACTTCGTCGTCACGACCGAACACGATCCCTACTACAAGAAGGAATACTTCATCTCGCACATCAACCCGGGCGAGGTCTTTGGGATTTCCGCCTTGATCGAGCCCTACGTGTACACCGCCACGCTGCGCGCCGATAAGGCCTCACGCGTCATCAAGATTGACGCATCCGCCCTGCGCGCCCTGTGCGAGGTGGATACACGGCTTTCGTGCGGGTTGCACAAGGCGATGGCGCGGGCAGCCATGGAACGGCTGCAACTCACGCGCGTGCAACTGGTAGCAGAAACGGCGGCCAAGCCAAGAAACACAGCCAGATGAAGACCCTGGTGGTCGGCCTCGGTAATCCCATCCTGGGCGACGATGGCGTTGGCTGGAGGGTGGCCAAGGAATTGAGTTCCATCATCGACCCGGATTCTTCCGTTGAAATTGACTGCGCCTCATTGGGTGGTCTGAGCCTCATGGAGCGCATGCTTGGCTATCAACGGGTCATCATTATCGATTCGATGGAAACAGATCAAGGTCCGGAAGGCTGCGTAAGGGTATTTCCGCTGGCCGCCCTGGAGAATCCTCACGCGGGACATTCCGCGTCCGTGCATGACGCCTCATTGATGACGGCCCTGCAGGCCGCACAATCCGTCGGTGCGGATGTTCCGGCTCGGGTGGATGTTGTGGCAATCGAGGCCAAAAATGTATACGAGTTCTCCGAACAGCTTTCCCCCGAAATTGAAAAGGCGGTTCCGCTGGCGGCCAAAGAGGTCTTGAAATTGCTGGACGACTAGCGGGGCCCGCCAACCGGGACGCACCCTCCGCCGGGGCCGGGGCTATTCGCCCCGGCCCCGGCTTTGCAATTCTTCAGCTAGCCTTCACTGGTCATCAGGAACAGGGGCTTCATTTCGAAGTTTTCGTAGATGGGGCGATACCGGTCCGTGTCATAAAATTCCTTGACATTCACGACTTTCTTGGTGGCTGTGATCACATCCACGGGCATGTTGTCGTAACGGCCGTTTTTCAAAACGACCAATCGGCCGTGCACGCCCTTGAGAATCAGATCGAGGGCCAGATTTCCAAACGCCATGGGGACGATCGAGTCAATCGCATCCGGATCGCCGCCGCGCACCATATAGCCGAGTTTCTGATCCACCACATCCACCGTTTGCCCCTCATTGCAGCTGGGCGAAATCTCCTTGATTTTTGCCGCGACCATATCGCCGATGCCACCCAACTTGGCATGACCATACGCATCGGTCGCGCCCCCTTCGAAGATCATCTCGCCGCCTTCAAACGTGGCCCCCTCCGAGACGAGTACGATGGAGTACCGGCTGGGGTTGCTCATGCGGTCCTTGCTGAGCAATTCGGTCAGATGATCAATATTGAATTGAAATTCAGGGATCACGCAGCGATTGGCGGCGCCAGCCATCGTGGGAAGCATGGCCGTGAAACCCGCATACCGGCCAAAGACTTCCAGGACGAGGAAACGTTCATGCGAACCGGCGATCGTGCGCAGGCTGTTTGTCAAAGCAATGGTGCGCGTGACACACGTGCTGAATCCGATGCAATAATCCGTGCCGGGCACATCGTTGTCCATGGTCTTGGGAATGGCCACGGTTTTCACGCCCTCCTGATAGAGCCGCACGCCATAGCTCAGCGTGTCATCCCCGCCGATCGGAACCAGGTAATCCACGCCCAGGAAATCAAGGTTCTTCAGCACCTCCGGCGTCAGATCATTGCGTTCGGCATTGAACTTATCCCGCAAATGATCAGGCACATCCGCCTTTTTCACCTTGCTGGGATTCGTCCGCGAGGTATGCAGAAAGGTCCCGCCGGTCCGCCCGGCGCGGTTCACAATTTCCTCGGTCAGCTCCTGAAAATTGTTCGAGTTATCCGCATCCTTCTCGCGGACGATGTCCACCAACCCGCCCCAACCGCGGCGAATCCCGATGACGCGAAATCCCTCGCGCAAAGCGCGAATCGTGACCGCGCGAATCGCCGGGTTCAGTCCTGGTACATCTCCCCCGCCTGTGAGAATGGCAATGACGCCTGTTTTCGTTCCCATGTTTTCCTCCGAATTTAAGATTAACCTCGGGGAAATTATACGCCTGTCTTGCCCCGGCCGTCAGCGCGAGGCCGGCCCGGGCGAACGAAATGGCCGGTGGATTATGAAATCAATCCCAGCTGTTTGCCGACCTTCCGATAGATTTCCAGGGCGCGATCGATCTGTTCATCGGTATGACTCGCCATGTAGCTCGTCCGCAGGAGCTCCTGGCCGGCGGGCACGGCCGGTGCCAAAACGGGATTGACGAATACACCGGCATCGAACAAGGTCTTCCAGGTCAGGATGGTCCTGGGCGTATCGCCGATGAAAATGGGAATGATCGGCGAGACAGAACGACCAATATTGTAGCCCATGGCGCTGAGCTCCTTGCGGACGCGTTCCCCAATGGCAATGACGCGTGCGCTGTGTTGAGGTTCATCGCGCATGATCTTGAGCGCGGCCAACGCCGCGGCCGCGTTGGTGGCAGGGATGCTGGCACTGAAGATCAGCGAGCGGGCATGGTGCTTGATGTAGTGAATGACCGGTTCATCACCCGCCACAAAACCGCCCAGCGACGCAAAGGACTTGCTGAACGTGGACATGATCAAATCCACCTGTTCGGTGACGCCGAATTGGGCGGCCGTTCCACGCCCCGCGCCCATCACGCCGATGGAATGAGCGTCATCCACCATCAGGCGCGCCCCGAACTTCTTGCACAGAGCCACGATTTCAGGCAGCGGCGCCAAATCACCGCCCATGCTGAACAAGCCATCCACCACAACGAGCTTTCCTTGATCGTCGGGGATCCGGGCCAGCACGCGCTCGAGGTCGGCCATATCGTTGTGGCGGAAACGGCGGGTCTGCCCCCAGGCCAGGCGGGCACCGTCCACGATGCTGGCATGGTCATCCTTGTCCAGGACGACGCTATCATTGCGCGCAATCAGGGCGCTGATCGTCCCCAGATTGGTCTGCATACCGGTGGAGAAGACCAGGGCTGCCTGCTTGCCCAGCCATTCGGCAAGTTCATGCTCCAATTGCTCGTGCAATTCAAGGGTCCCGTTGAGAAAGCGCGATCCGGTGCAGGATGTTCCAAAGCGGCGAACTGCCTCAATCGCTGCCTGCTGCACGCGCGGATCGGTGGTCAAGCCGAGATAATTGTTCGAACCGCACATAATGAGGCGGTGTCCGTGAAAGACGGACTCGGTGCCCTCCGTCTCCGTCATCGGAATGAAGTACGGATAGATGCCGCTCCGGATCGCATCTTTCGCCTCGGTATAGCCGTAGCATTTTTCAAATAGGTCCATGTCTCTCTCCCAAGATTGTAGTTTTCATCGGCCGGTGGACGCCGAAGTTGGCGGGCCCCCAAAGGCTCAGGCGAGTCCCGGAGGCGCCGCAAGATTCCTAATTTGCCCGATCAATGCGGCTGCGCCGAGGCCTTCTTCCGACGCGCCTGCGCCAGCAATAGATCGAAGATCGGATAGATGGCGTTGCCCAGCAAAGGCATCAGGCGATAGTATAAAGCGGCTTCCAATCCCGGCAGGATCACATACTGGCCGCGCCTCATCCCGCGCAGCACGCTGCCTGCGACCTGATCCGCGGATTCCAGTTTGCTGCTGAAGGCCTCGAGTGTTTCGTACGGCTTGGTCTTGTTCTCATTCGCCATTCCGGGCGTATCCGTATCGGGCGGAAACACCACCGAGACGCGTATGCCCAGCGGCTTGAGTTCGAGCCGCAGCAGGTCGGAGTATCCCCTCACCGCGTACTTGGACGGAACATACGCGGCATAGCCGAAAGGAGCCATAAAGCCGGCCAGCGAGGAGAAATTCACAATATACCCGCTGCCGCGCGCGAGCATGCCGGGCAGCAATGCCTGCACCATGTGGACCGTCCCGAAATAATTGAGATCCATCATCTCGTGGTACGTGCTGAGCGTGGTATCCTGGAGATAACCGGGGTGCGAGGCGCCCGCCACATTCATCAGCAGGTCCGGCACACCGGCTTGGCGAGTCACATGCTCGACCGCGGCCTGCACCTGATTCCGATCGGTGACATCCGCGGGAAATATTTCGGCGCGGTGATCGGACGAGAGGGCCAGCAGGGTTTTCTGCGCCTCCTCCAGCACATTCCGCCTGCGCGCCACGAGCCAGACCCGGGCGCCTTCCTGGACCAACAGTTTCGCCACGGCCAGTCCCATACCACTCGAACCGCCGGTAATTAATGCAAGCCGACCCTGGAATGATTCTTTGGACATGATCTTCACCTCTCGCTTCCATCTCTAAGCTTAGAACACAATCATGGATGGCAAGTTTCTGTATCCAGCAAATTCGGAACATTATATCAAATTACGCCGGCAAAAGATCCAGGAAATGCCTTTTCGTACGCCGCAATGATTTTGTCCCAGATCGCGTTCATTTCTTGATCGACCGCCTGGAACTGCGGACGATCCTCATGCCATTTTATGGAGCGGCGCACGCCTTCTGGCCACTTGACCTCGCATCGAAAATCGGGAACGAAGCGCCTGATCTTGGCATTGTCGAATACGGCGCTGTTGGCCTTATCGCCGATCAGGCTGCCGACGGCGGGAGGCCAATGGGCCGCGATCAAATCCGACGGGATATGGATCACGTTCGGCTCCAGACCCAGCGCCTGATACACTTCGCGGTAGATCTGATTCCACGAGAGGGCTAGATCCGACGTAATATGAAATGCTTCGCCGACTGCCCTGGGATTGCCCAGCAGGCCGAGCAAACCTTTGGCAAAATCGGCGTTCCAGGTCAAAACCCAAAGCGAGGTGCCGTCACCGGGGATGATCAGCTTCTGCCCGCGCCTCATCCGGTCAACAATCGTCCAGGGATACTCCCAGCTGTCCACCGCCAGGGGGATCTGGGACGGGCCGTACGTGTGCGATGGTCGAACGAGCGTAACAGGAAAACGATCTTCGCGGTAAGCCTGCATCAACCGGTCCTCACACGCAATCTTATCGCGCGAATATTGCCAGAACGGATTCACGAGCGGGGTTTCTTCGGTGATCAGATAATTCTCGGGCGGCTTTTGATAGGCGGAAGCAGAACTGATGAAGACGAATTGCTCGGTCCTGCCGCGGAATAGATCAATATCGCGCTCCACATCTTCGACGGCATAGGCGATAAAGTCCACCACGGCATCGAAGCGGTGGGCCGCGAGAAGTCCGGCGAGCTGCGATGCATCCGCGTGGACATCGCCCTGCAGCAACGTCGCGCCCCGCGGGATGGGATATTTCTTCGAGACGGAACGATTCAGAATGAAGAGCTCGTGTCCGCGCTCCACGGCAAGCTCGGCGCAGGCCGAGCTGATCAGGCCCGTGCCACCCAGGAACAGTATTTTCATTTAGCCTTCTCCCATTTCCGGCGTGGGTTCGGGTGCGAGGTTGCGACGCGCATACAAACCTTCCATCCAGAACAGTATCAGGCCGGTCCAAACCAGCCCAAACCCAACCAGGTCATTATGCGTAAAGGGTTCCTTATAAATCAACACCCCGAGCAGAAACTGCATGGTCGGGTTAATGTATTGCAGGATGCCTATGGTTGTGAGCGGGACGCGCGGCACGGCGGACGAAAACAACAGAAGCGGCACAATCGTGACCAGACCCGCGCCGGCCAGCATCCAATCGTGGAGCAAACCGCTGTGCAGGAAGGCGCCGCGCCCGGTGGTTTCACAAAGGATCAGATAGGCCAGGGCGGGCAGAAACAGCAGACCTGTCTCGAGAGTCAGGCCGTAAAGCGAATTGAGCGGTGCGGTCTTCTTGACCATCCCATACAGGCCAAAAGTGAAAGCCAGCGTCAGCGCGATCCACGGGAGCGAACCATACGTCGCGGCGAGATAGATCACACCGCTCGCGGCCAGCGCGATCGGAATCCACTGAACGAAACGAAGGTGCTCGCGAAAGAAAATAACGCCCAGCAGGACGCTGAATAACGGATTGATGTAATAGCCGAGGCTGGTCTCAACCACAAAATTGTGGTTCACCGCCCACACATAGGTAAACCAATTGACGCAGATCAACGCGGCTGCAATCAGATAAATGCGAACCGTCTTTGCCTCGAACGCAACCGCGCGAAATTTCTTCCACTGGCGGGTGATCAGGATAAAGAGAAATAGCAGGATGAACGACCAGCCAATCCGGTGTCCGATCAGTTGCAGTGCGTCAATTGTCTCGAGTTGCTTCCAATAAATTGGAAAAAGTCCCCAGAAAACGTAAGCGCCGATGGCATAGAGAACGCCTTTGTTTCTTTCCATGGGCCTCCTGTGATCTGGTCAAGTATACTCCACCCTCCTCCCGCCTCGCCGGCGCGGCCCTGCTTCTTTGTTCTTATCTTCCAGGTGGGACGGTTCCCTCAAAACGACTCAATGGGCTGACGGCCGGCAAAACCCGCCTCGATCTCGTGCCAGAACGCAATCCGCTCTTCGCCATATTTCCAGCACAGGCAGACTTCGTGGCCATCCCGCAGCGCCGGAAAGTCCAGCAAGCCGATGCTGATGTCTTTGACTTGTGCGCCGGTTTCCAGGATACGATGGAGCAATTTATCCAGGCGGTCGAACTCCGCGACCAACCGGCTCAAGGTGGGATTGCCGCCGTTGCCCGCAGACTTTTCGATGGCAGGCCACGCCTCGGGTTGGTGCGTAACGATTTGATTCCGGATGGATTGGACTTCGTCCATCAGCGGGCGAATCATGTCCAGAGTTCTGCTGGCTTCTTCCAGGGTGAAAAAACGAGGCATAATATCAGAGCTATTATATCTTGGCGCCCCGCAACCTCAAGCTGTTGCTCACGACAAACACGCTGCTGAAGGCCATCGCGCCGGCCGCCAGCATCGGATTCAAAAGTCCCAGAGCGGCGGCGGGGATCAGAATGACGTTGTAGAAAAAAGCCCAAAACAGATTCTGTTTGATCGTGCCAAGCGTCTTGCGCGAAAGAGTTATGGTGCGCGCCACGCCGCGCAGATCGCCGCTGATCAAAGTCACCGGCGCGGCAGCCATCGCAATGTCTGTCCCCGTACCGATCGCGATGCCGACATCCGCTTGCGCCAGCGCCGGGGCATCGTTCACGCCATCGCCGACCATGGCAACTACATTGACCGCGCTTTGCATTTTCCTGACCTCCGAAGATTTGCCTTCGGGCAGGACTTCCGCCAAGACAGCGTCCAGCCCCACCTGTTTTGCGATCGTTTCGGCGGTCTTGCGATTGTCGCCGGTGATCATCGCAACCTTCAGGCCCATGCGGTGCAGCTCGGCGATCGCCTGCTGCGAGCCATCTTTGAGCGTATCGGCCACCGCGATCACGCCCTCGACTCTGCCGTCGATCGCAACCAGCATGGCGGTCTTCGCTTCGGCTTGCAGGCGCCTCAGCTCAGATTCGAGCCCGTTCGTCACATAGCCGCGCATATTCATCATGCGGATGTTGCCGACCGCCACGCCTCGCCCCTCGACTTCCGCTTCGACGCCCTGCCCTGCTTCCGCTTTGAACGCAGACGGCTGACTCAGGGTCAGGCCGCGGTTGGTGGCTTCTGCCCAAATCGCCTCGCCCAGCGGATGCTCGCTGCCCTTTTCAATCGAAGCAGCTAATCGAAGCAGTTCTGCTGCGTTCCACTTTCCATTGACGACCACGTCCGTCACCGCCGGTTGCCCTTTCGTGATCGTTCCAGTTTTGTCCAGGACAATCAGATTGACTTTGCCCGCTCGTTCCAGCGCTTCACTACTTCTAAAAAGAATGCCAAGCTCTGCGCCTTTGCCGGTGCCAACCATGACCGCGGTGGGCGTAGCCAGTCCCATGGCGCAGGGACAGGCAATCACCAGCACGGCAACCATATTGATCAAGGAGGCCGTGAAGTCATGTCCCCCCAGATTCCATGGAACAACGAAGTACCAGATCGCAAATGTGATGATCGCGGCCGCGATCACCGACGGCACAAAGACCGCGGAAACCTGGTCGGCCAGCCTTTGAATCGGCGCTTTGCTGCCCTGCGCGTCTTCAACCAGTTTGATAATCTGCGCCAGTGCGGTTTCCTTGCCGACCTTGGTGGCTTCAAACCGCAGCATGCCAACTTTGTTCAGGGTCGCACCCACGACCGCGTCGCCGGGCTTTTTCTCCACCGGCAACGATTCGCCGGTCAGCATCGACTCGTCCAGCGCGGAACGGCCTTCGATCACCACTCCGTCCACCGGGATTTTTTCGCCGGGTTTGACGAGCACGATGTCGCCGACCTGCACCTCGTCCACATTCACATCCGCTTCCCGTCCGGCGCGAACGACATGCGCCGTTTTGACCCGCAGACTCATCAACTTCTTGATCGCATCCGAGGTGCGTCCCTTGGCGCGGGCCTCCAGGAACTTTCCAATGCGAATCAGCGTGATGATCATGGCCGAGGTTTCAAAATAGACATGCCCCGGGATCCAATGGAACATGATGGCCAGCGAAAAGACATAGGCGACCGACGAACCCATCGCAACCAGCACGTCCATGTTGGATGAGCCGCTCCGCAGCGCCTTGAACGCGCCGACGTAATATTGCCAGCCCACATAGAACTGCACGGGCGTGGCAAGCGCGAACATCACCAGCACGGCCCAAGTCGATTCCATCCAGGCCCTGGGCAGCAGACCGATGTCCATGCTCATCGAAAAAAGGAACAACGGGATCGTGAAGATCAGCCCGGTGAGGAGCAGGCGGCGCTGCGTATCGATCTCGCGCTGGCGCGCGTTCGCTTCCGCGTCCTCGGCTACGCCGCCGAGTTCCAACGCCTCAAACCCGGTCCTGGATACGACCCGCCGGATCTCGGCCTGGCTCACCACGGTCGGCACATACTTGATGCGCGCCCGTTCGGTCGTGATGCTGACCGAGGCCTCGACCACCCCCTCGACTTTCTGCAAGGCCTTTTCGAGCCGGCGCGCATCGCTATCGTCGGCGAGGCGCTGGATGATGAGATCCGCTTCGCCGGTCGCAATGCCGTAGCCGGCACGCTGGACGCGCGCGATCATTTCGGTCAATCCGGTTGTGAGCGGATCAAATTGAACGAGCGCGCGTTCGGATGCTAAATTCACGACCGCGCTCCGAACGCCATCGACTTTCTTTAGATTGCGCTCAATCGTCGAGACACAATTGGCGCAATACATTCCAGTAATGGGCAGCGTTAATTGTTTTGTTTCAGGCATGCCGGGCCGCCCTGAAGATCCGGCTGTTCACGCGCCAACCGGATAATTGATCTCGGCCAGCAAAGCCTTGATCTTGGTTTCGTCGGCGGGCGCGTCGAACGCAATTTCAACCCGCTTGGTATTGACATCCGCCTTGACGGATTTGACCCCCGGGAGTTCAGCAACTTCGGTCTCGATGGTGTGCGTGCAGTGCATGCAACTGATTGCAGGAACAGAATAGGTTACGGTAATCATTTGGTCTCCTTTTGATGAAACTACGATCCGAGAATCGAAGTCCAATTCTCGTTTATACCTTGGTGGACATATCGAATACTTCGGTGATCTCTTTCAGGACCCGCTCGCGTTCCTTCCTGTCGTTTCCTTGTACGGCAGTGATTACGCATGAATTCAAATGATTCGCAAGGATCTGCGAGCTCACTTTATTTAACGCGGCCTCCACTGCCTGGATCTGGCGGATGACATCGATGCAATATGCATCCTGTTCCACCATGCGGATCACGCCGTGCAGGTGGCCTTCAATGGTCTTCAAACGTCGCAGGGAAGTTACATCGTTCTTCATGGCACCTCGCCAGTACAGACGGGCATAGCCCGCCGCGCCTTACCCCCCCCGGGGGGATAGGGTAAGGCCATCTTACCAACGAAGCCGGTAATCCGTCAAGGACGATTGTCACAAGCCAGGCCGCGGAAAATCAATTCCGCAGAACCGGGCTTGTTGGATTCCCAGGCTGATCCTGCCTACTTATACAGTCGTTGATACAGATCCTGCGCCCAGCTGAGCAGGGCTTGCTGCTCCGCTTCGCTTGGCTGAGCGTCCCCATTTCCAAACAGGACCAGCCGGCGCGTCATGCGATCCGTTACGCCCGCCGGATCTGACGCATCCAGGTCCGCTTGATGCAGTTGCATCAGCCACTGCTCGAGCTGCGTCAACTCGGGGGCCGACAATCTGCCGGTGCGCTCACCGGCCTTGCAGTTGCTGGCGCTCACCTCGCCCGACAAATAAACCGTCAGGCTGTCACAGAATCCCGCCAGACCGCCGTTGCGCTGCCAGGTCAATGCCAGCGAAGCAGGCCGGATCTCGCTTCCGTCCTCGTTCGTGTGGAACGCATACTCACTGGTATCGGTCCGAAGCAGGATCAAATGCCCGGGCATGACGACCATGGCACACATGATCCCTGCCTGTGCAACGCCCAAACAAGAATCGGGCCATTCCACTGCCGTGTCACTCAGCACCGTGATTTGACTCGCATCCATCCCCAGGGCGGAGGCCAGATATTTTTTCACAGCTTCTTGCGCGGGGCCCGAAGCCTGGATTCCCCCAGACGGAATGACCTCGCTTCCATCTCGATTCGTATTCAGCTCGTATTGCCTGCCATTCGCTTGCAGCATAATGACAAATCCCGGCACTTGCTGAGTCGTGCACACGGTGCCGCTGCGTTGGACGCCCAGGCAGCCGTCCGGCCAGATCACAGCCTGGGTGGAGAGCACTTTGATCTGATCGGCACTCAGATTCAGGGTTGCGGCCAGCGACGTAACCGCGGCCTGTTGGGCCGGATTCAAGCCGGCCGGCGGGGGAGTCGTCAACGGCAGGCCGGTCTGCGGGGGGAGGTTCGTTGGCAAAGGAATATGCGTGTCGGCGGCCGCGGGTGGGTTTGCCGCCGCCAGGGTCGGCGGAGTCGGTATGTACTCCGGCGAGCACGCCGCGAGCAGCAGTCCGGCAAAAGAAACCAGAAGGATTATTCTTTTCATTTTGCTCCTTTGTTTACAACAGGACGAGGCAGAAAACAAAAATGTTCCTGCATTGTATAATCAGGGCATGCCAAAGAGAGTCCGGCCCCGGCGCGTCCTTGCAAAAGGCATTGCACTTTTTCTGATTCTTGAGTTCGCTTTCGATGCCCTGCCTCCAGATCTTCAATGGTTGAACGTTTATCATGCAGCGCTGAAGCGGTCACGTTTCCCGATCAGCACGGTTTCGCCGGCCGATGATGCACTGGACGTGGATAATCTCGATGCGATGTTCGCCTCGCATATTGTATCCGAACCCAAGGCGCCGGACGCGTATCGCGTGCTGGTCCTGGGCGATTCGGCGGTTTGGGGAATCGGTCTCACGCCGCAACAGACGCTCCCGGGTCAGATGGACGCGCTGGGATTGACTTGTGGCAACAAGGATGTGCGCGTCTACAATTTGAGTTTCCCTGAGCCCTCGGCCTCCTAGGACCTGATGATCCTCGACACAGCCCTGAGCTATCAGCCTGACGAAATCGTCTGGTTGATCACGTGGGGCACATTGAAACCGAGCAGCCGCCTGGATCATCCGCTCATTGCGCAGAACCCCGCGGAATTCTATAAACTGGCCCGTCGGTTTGATTTCCTGCCCGGGAATTACAAGAGTCCGGATTGGATCACGCAGCTCACGGACCGCAATCGGACATTGTTTCGCGTTCTGCGGTACCAGCTTTACAGCCTGATCAATATCGCCACGGGCCTCGACCAGATCCCAGGTCCCAAGGAGGTCTTGCCGGTCCGCCTGAGCGGTGATTTGACGTTCGAAGGTATGCACCCGCCGAAACTCGACCCGGGGTCGGTATCCATCGATCAAATCCAGGATTTTTATCAGCTGGCGCACGATACCCCTGTGTGGCTCATTAACGAGCCCATGCTGGTTCTGAGTGGGATTCCAAACAGCGATGTTCGCTACAATGTTTTTTATCCACGCTGGATATACGACCAGTATCGCCAATACGTCCACGCGGCCGCCGCACAGAATCATTGGAATTATCTTGACCTATGGAATATGTTTCCACCAGGGTATTACACGGACACGCCCTTTCATTTGAATCCGGACGGCGAGGCCAAACTCGCAAAAGTGATCGCGGCCGCCCTCGTCAAGGGATGTCCATAAAGGGCTGCCCGGTTGTGCACGTTGGTTGAGACCGAGACGGGGCAGACAACCAGGATCTGCGTCTATTGTATAATCGAACCATGTCACCGGCTATTCGTCCATGGCGAATATTCGCAAAAGGGGCTGCCATTTTTCTGGCAGTTCAATTTGCCTTCCTGGCGTTCCATCCAGATCTCCAATGGCTGAATGTTTACCGCTCGTCTTTGAAACGGGAGCGTTTTCCGACCAGCACGGTCGCACCGGCCGACACCGCGCTGGATGTGGAAAATCTCGATGCGATGTTCGCCTCGCACAGGGTATCCGAACCCAAGGCGGCCAACGAATACCGCGTGCTGGTCCTGGGCGATTCTGCCGTGTGGGGAATCGGCCTCAGGCCCCAGCAAACGCTTCCGGGGCAGCTGCAGGCGCTGGGATTGACGTGTGGCGGCAAAGATGTGAGCGTGTATAATCTGAGTTTTCCGCGCTCCTCGGCCGCCAAGGACTTGATGATCCTCGACCAGGCCATGAAATACGAGCCCGATGACATCGTCTGGCTGATCACATGGTACACGTTGATGCCGAAGACGCGCAGCGATCATCCGCTGATCGCGCAGAACCCGGCCGAGTTTTACAAATTGGCGCACCGCTTCGATTTCCTCCCGAAGAACTATCACAGCCCGGATTTGTTCACGCGGATCCGCGACGGCAACCGGACCCTGTTCCGGATCCTACGTTATCAGCTCTACAGCCTGGTCGAGATCGCCACCGGCTTGGACCAGATCCCGGGTCCGCCGGAAGAGCTGCCGGCCCAATTGAGCAGCGACCAGACCTTTGAGGGCATGAAGCCGCCGGCGCTCAATCCGACCGATATTTCCCTCGATCAGGTCGCGGATTTTTATAAGATCGCCGGGAGCGTTCCGGTTATCCTGATCAATGAACCGATGGAGGTGTTGACGGGTGTTCCCAATAGCAGCATTCGTTATAACGACTATTATCCGCGCTGGGTTTATGATCAATACCGTGAATACGCCAGCCGGGCTGCCGCGCAGAATCACTGGGATTATCTCGATCTGTGGAACGTTTTCCCGCCGAGTTATTACACCGACACACCCCTGCACCTGATCCCCGCAGGTGAAACGGAACTCGCCAAGATGATCGCGCCAGCCATCCTCAGGGGATGTCCGTGAGACGATGTTTTGTTCTCACTTTCATGGCATGTGTTCTCTCTGCGTCCTGCGCGCCAAAGCCGGGTCCGGACGTGCAAATTCAGCTCGCGGTCGCGCAAACGATTGCCGCTCTCCCGACTTACACGCCCTATCCCACACCCCGCCTCCCTCCGACCGCCACCGCGCCAAATCTGGACGGCCTGTTTTGCGAATATCAATTCTGCATCGGCCATCCCCTTTCGATTGCGTTCTTCGATCTCGACGCACAACGCAATCCGCTGGCGCCCAGCAGCATCACGCAGGGGATGTTGGCCGCATACGACCCAAGCCTGCTCATTCAGGTCATCTGGCAGGAGGCGGGCGCGGCCAGCGATGCTTCATTCATGCTGGATACGATCATGGACAGCAAGGTCGATTCCCGAAGCGGGGACCTGAAGGCGTTTCAACTCGGCGATCTCAATGTCGATTATGTTCTGATCGCAACCACCGCGACCTCTGCCCTGCCCCACGGCGGCGCCGCGGCCTGGATGTGCGGCGGGCGCGCCTTCGCGTGGAAGGCCTACACACCGCAAGCCGAGCTTGCCACAAGTCTGCTCAATGAAGCGCTGGAAAAGTTTCGGTGCGGTGATCCCTAGGAAACTACGCGACAACGCCCGATCCCAATTTGGATTGTTGCTCTTTTAGGCTGACAGCCTGGTCCAGATTTGGGCCGCGCCCGATTCAATTTCCCAGGTTTCCCGACGGCAACGGCACCGCTGGCCCTCACTTTCCCGCAGGCGGCCGGCCAGGATGGGAACGGATCCCGCCGGTCGCGGCGCTCCGGCAGCCAGACCCGCTCATCAGGGCGCCTGCTTGGCCTCGTCCCATAATGCATCCATCTCTTCCAATTTCAGATCGGACAGATTTCTGCCCTGCTGCCTGGCTGTCTGTTCGATATGACCAAAGCGCTTCTTGAACTTGCGATTCGTCCCGCGCAATGCGGATTCGGCGTCCACTTTCTTCCAGCGCGCCAGATTAACCAATACAAAAAATAGATCACCGATCTCTTCGGCGAGCTGGATATCGGTTTCGGCCCGTTTGATCTCCTCGATCTCTTCGCGGACCTTATCCAGCACGCCATCCACGACCGGCCAATCGAACCCGACGCGCGCGGCGCGGTCCTGGTATTCCTGGGCCTGGCTCAAGGCAGGCAGCGCAAGCGGCACACCATCCAGCATCCCCTTTTCTTTTTGCCCCTTGCCCTGGCGCTCCTTCTCCTTCAGCTTTTCCCAATTCGCCAGCACGCCGTCCACGCCTGCGACTTTCACCGTGCCGAATACATGGGGATGCCGCCGGACGATCTTGTCGTAAATGCCCTTGACCACATCGTTGGCGGTAAACTCGCCTTCTTCCCCGGCAATCTGCGAATGCAGCACGATCTGCAAAAGCAGATCGCCCAGCTCCTCGCGCATTGCATCGAAGTCACCCGAGTCGATCGCGGCGATCGCTTCATACGATTCTTCCAGCAGATGTTTGCGGAGCGACTCGTGCGTCTGCTCCTTGTCCCACGGGCAGCCATCCGGTGCCCGCAGGTGCGCGACGATCTCCTGGAACGATTCAAAGGATGTGCCCTCGCTCAGCGCCGGGAGATAGAGCGACGTCAGCAACCCAATGTGTTCGCTGCGGTCCATTTCATATAATGCCAGGTTCTCGACAATTTGATCCTTGGTCCCGGCGCCGTGAATCAATCGCACCGGGTGCTCGTCGGGATAAACCGCCGTCAAGGTCGATTTAACCTCGGCTGCCACGAGCCGCGAATAGATTTGTGCGATCAAGACCGGCGCGTCCGGTGGGAACGTCGGGACATGTCTCTCGCCCAGGGTCAGCGCGTCGAAGAGGGCCAGCTGCGGATACGGGTCAAGCTCCAGGGCCGAGAAGGTCGGCTCGAGGAAGGAGAGGCCATCCACGAGGCGCACGGCCAGGCCTTCGGCGCGTGCGAGGCGGGCGATTTCCGGGCAGGTCGCCTCGGCCACAAAGGGATGTCCGGGCACGGCATAGATCACGCCCTCTTCACGCCGTCCCGCCTCCAAGATCTTATGGGTGATCGCCGCGTACACTTCCTCGAACGATTCGCCGTCTTCATAGAGTTCGTCGAATGAATGAATTGTGGTTCTGGGGGGAAGGCCGGCGATGGTCGGATGCTGCCGCGTGCGAAGATAGATCTCGGCGGCCGAGGAAAGGACCTGCCACGCCTCACGCGTGAGTTGATCCGGATCGCCGGGGCCGAGCCCAAGAAGCGTTATGCCTGGCATAGTTCACTCCATTTAAAACACAACGTAATGCGTGAAGTGTAACACGCATTACGTCCATGCAGCGTGTGTCGCTGCGATCTTCCGAAGACCAATCTCAGGCCAGACGGCTGAGGCGGGGCGCAGCGGCCCGGGTTAACGCTTGGTGTAGGTGGGTGCCTTGCGGGCGCGCTTGAGGCCCGGCTTCTTGCGTTCCTTGACCCGCGCATCGCGGGTCAGCAGACCGAATTTGCGCAGGGCGGAAGTCCAATCGCCGTTGATCTTGAGCAATGCACGCGACAGTCCGAGTTTGACGGCATCCGTCTGGCCGGTCACGCCGCCCCCGTTCACCGTCACGCTGACATCATAGTGGTTGGCTTCCTGGCCGCAGGCCTTGAAAGCCAGCAGGATGTCATTGAGATCGCCCAGCCGGGTAAAATACGCACCGGCCTCCTTCTCATTGACCACGAACTTGCCGCTGCCGCTCATGAGGCGGACGCGGGCGATGCTCTCCTTGCGGCGGCCCACACCTTCATAATATCGAACAGCCATGATTGCTCTTTCCTTTCTACTTCAAAGGTACCGGGTTCTGCAAACCGTGCGGATGATTCGGACCCGCATAGATCTTCAAGCGCTTCATCAACGCATGGCCCATCTTGTTATGGGGCAGCATGCCCCAGACGGCCTCGCGCAAAACGCGGTCGGGATGAATGCGCAACTGCTCGCGCAAGCTGACGGACTTCAAGCCGCCGGGGTAACCGGAATGATGATGATACATTTTGCTATCCATCTTCAAGCTGGTCTTGGTGCCGCTGGCGGTGACGCGCTCGGCATTGACCACCACCACATAGTCACCCATCTCCACACCGGGCGTGAAGGTCGGCTTATGTTTGCCCAACAAAACGCGCGCGACCTTTGCGGCAAAGCGGCCCAGGTTCTGCCCGTTGGCATCCGCCACAAACCATTTGCGCTCAATCTCGTTCTCTTTTGGATAATACGATTTGTACACGTTCAATCTCCGTATTCTTTGCTGGAACAACTCAATACGCGACTTCAACCAGAGTCAATCCGTGCGCGGGAGCCAGTCCGGCCGGGATTTCCTTTTTCGACCGGGGTCGCTCCAATGCTTCGGCCACAGTTTCCTTCAAAACCTTTCCTTGGGCGACGGCCACCTGAACAAAGACCAGGCGCCGCACCATCCGATACAGGAACGCATCCGCCCGGACCTCATATTGCCATTCGTCGCCAGACCTTTGCCAGGCCGAGTCCAGCACGGTGCGCACCGTGCTGCTCTGCTCACGCGAGGGCGATCCGAACGCTGAAAAATCGTGCCGACCCAGAAGGATTTTCGCGGTCTCCACGAGCCCCTCGCCGCTGACGGGGGGCCAGATGCGCCACGCCATCTTCTCCCGCAGCGGGTCGCGGACGGTCTGGCAGTACAGGCGATACCGATAGCGTCGTGACTTGGCGTCAAAGCGCGGATGGAATTTTCCGCCGGCGACTTCGGCCTCGGTCACCGCGATCTCGACGGGCAAGTTGGCGTTGAGCGCAGCGCGCAGATGCTCGAGGCCGTGCTGCCACTCGAAGTCGAATGCGGCCACCTGGCCGGAGGCATGCACGCCCGTATCGGTACGCCCGGCCAAGGTCACCGAGCGACCCGGCCAGCCAAGCTGGCGCAGCGCCTTTTCGAGCTCGCCTTGAACAGTTCGATGTTTGGCCTGCCGCTGGCTTCCTGAAAAAGCAGTGCCGTCGTAGGCCAGGATCAGTTTGTAACGTGCCATCGAGCGATCAGCTTGCGGCAATGCGCGGCTGGCCAGACCCGAATTGCCATTTATTCTTCAACCAATTCCAGGATCACCATTTCGGCCGAATCGCCCAGGCGCGGTCCGAGTTTCATCACGCGAGTGTAGCCGCCGTTGCGATCGGCAAAACGCGGCGCAATCTCATCGAACACCCGCTTGATGACCCGGTTATCGCCCAGTTTCGAAGCCACCAGGCGGCGTGCGGCGACCTTTTCGGCATCACTGCCGTTGGCGCTGTTGCGTGCAATGGTGATGATATGTTCCGCCTCGCCGCGAATCGCGGCCGCTTTTGCCCGGGTGGTGCGGATGCGTTCGTGTTCGAAGAATTGCTTCATCAAATTGCGGCGCAATGCCAGCCGCGCCCCACTGGTTCGATCCAGTTTGTAACCTGCTACATTATGTCGCATCGTTTATTGCTCCGAGGATTGATCATCCTTTAAGAAACCCTTCTCATGCATCTTCTGCCGAAGTTCATCCAGACTCTTTTCACCAAAGTTGCGGATGGACATCACCGCCGACTCGCCTTTGTCCAGCAATTCCAGCACATCGCCGACGGTGGTGATGCCGGTCCGTTTGAGCGAGTTGAAGACACGTACCGAAAGGTCCAGGGCTTCCACCGGCGTCTCGGCCAGTTCACTCGACAAGCGGCTCCCGCCGACTTCGCGCTCGGCCACAACCGTCAACATCTCCTCATTGATCCCCGCGATCATGCGCAGGTGATCGATGATCAGCTTTGCCGAGGTGCCCAGGGCGCGCTCCGGCGAGATCGTGCCATCCGTCCAGATTTCAAGGACCAGCCTGTCGTAGTTCGTGCTCTGACCCACACGGGCCGAGGTCACTTCCCAATTGACGCGCTTGACCGGGCTGTAGATCGCATCCACGGGAAGTTCGCCGATCGGCAAATGTTCGCTGCGCTCGTTGGCAGGCGAATAACCGCGGCCGCGCTCCACGGTGAATTCAATATCCAGCTTGGTCTTGGGGTTATCCACCGTAAACAGATAGAGTTCAGGGTTGACCACCTCGATCTCGGACGGAGCCACGATGTCCGCGGCGGTTACCGTGCCCTCGCCGCGCACCTGCAGATTCATGCGAGTGCTGTCCACGCCGTCCAATTTGAGGCGGATTTGCTTGATCTGCAATGTCACCTGGATCACATCCTCGCGCACGCCGGGGATGTCACTGAATTCATGCAATACATCGCCGATGCGCATGGATGTGATTGCCGCGCCGTCCAGGGATGAGAGCAAAACGCGGCGCAGCGCATTACCCAGTGTCGCGCCATAACCGCGCTCCAGCGGGCTGATTACAAACTTGCCGTAATTTCGAGCCTCCGCTTCGCGCTCGATTTTCGGCATGACCATATTCGAGATACCCGTCACGGTTCACCTCTCCCTTGCAATAGCAGAAAGCCAACGAGTGCGGAACGCGCCGTAATCATTCCATCACTCCCACGCGGCCAGGACTAACGTCGCGAGTAGTATTCAACAATAAGCTGTTCACTGAGACTGCCGTCAATTTCCACGCGCTCAGGCAGCCGGGAGATCGTCCCCGCCATCCTTTTGACATCCCGATTCAGCCAGGAGGGCGAGGTGCGCTTCTCGGCCAGATCGGGCAGGGCCTTAAAAAAGGTCAGGGCCTGCGAACCGGCGCGGACGGTGATTTCATCGCCCTGGTTCAGGAGCATGGAAGGAACATCTGTGCGGCGGCCATTGACCGTGAAGTGACCGTGTGTCACAAGCATCCGCGCCTGCGAGCGGCTGGAGGCAAATCCCAAACGAAAGATCACATTGTCCAGCCGGGATTCAAGAATCTGCAGCAGATTCAAGCCGGTCAGGCCGCGGCGATGCAGGGCCGTCTCGTAATAGCGGCGGAATTGACGTTCCAGTACGCCGTAGATCCGGCGCGCCTTTTGCTTCGCCCGCAACTGGCGTGAAAAATCGGATTGACCGGTCCGGCTCGCATTTCCACCGCGGCCGGAGGTCTTGCCATGCTGACCGGGGGCGAAGCTGCGTTTTTCAAATGCGCACTTCGAGGTAAAGCAGCGTTCGCCTTTCAGATAAAGTTTTTCGCCTTCGCGCCGGCAAAGCTTGCAAACCGGACTCAATGTTTTTGCCATATTTTCGCTACCTCAACTAAATCACACGCGGCGCTTTTTCGGAGGCCGACAACCATTGTGCGGTACCGGTGTGATGTCGGACATGGAGCGGACTTTCAACCCCATGGATTGAACGGCCCGAATCGCATTCTCGCGCCCGGGGCCGGGACCCTTGACAAACAGATCCACTTCCTGGATGCCCAATTGCTGTGCCGCTTTGATGGCCTGTTCCGCGGCCAGGCGGGCCGCAAATGGCGTGCTCTTGCGCGAGCCTTTAAAGCCGGCCGACCCCGCCGAACCCCATGCCACTGCATTGCCCTCCGAGTCGGTCACGGTCACAATGGTGTTATTAAAAGATGCAAAGATATGCACCTGTCCGGAAGATAGATTGCGCTTCCCTTTTTTCGCGCCGCCTGCTGCGCGGCGCGTAGAGCGTACACTCTGAGGCATAAATCATCAACTCCTGTCTTACTTCTTGGTCGCGCCGCGTCGGCGTCCGCGCCCCGCGACGGTTTTCTTGCTGCCCTTGCGGGTGCGGGAATTCGTGCGGGTGCGCTGCCCCCGAACGGGCAGGTTGCGGCGGTGCCGCAAGCCGCGATATGAGCCGATCTCGATCAGCCGCTTGATATTCATCTGCTGCTCGCGCCGCAAATCGCCTTCGACCTTATAACTCTTGGATATGAACTCACGCATTGCCGTGACTTCCGCCTCGGTCAAATCCTTGACGCGCGTATCCGGATTCACTCTGGCCGCGGCCAGGATCGCCCGGGCCCGCGTGGGTCCGACGCCAAAAAGATAGGTCAGGCCGACTTCAACCCGCTTATTGCGGGGCAGGTCAACACCTTCAATTCTTGCCATATCCATCAACCCTGTCGTTGCTTATGTTTAGGATTTTCGCAAATCACATACACATGTCCCTTGCGCCGCACGATACGGCACTTGGCACATCGCTTGCGAACAGACGGTGAAACTTTCATAGTGCGCTCCTTGATTCTTCCTAGCCAAAAATCCGATTATAAAGGTGATGCCTTTTTCCGTCCAGTCTTCCGCTCCCAGGCAGATCAGGGGACGGTCAGGATAAGAGGCTCTCCTTCGGTGACGGCCACGGAATGTTCAAAATGGGCCGTCAATGACTTGTCGGCCGAGATGACCGTCCACTGGTCCCGCAGGGTGCGGGTTTCGTGCGTCCCAACCAGAACCATCGGTTCAATGGCAATGGTCATTCCCGGACGAAGAGGCATTCCGGTCCCGGCCGTCCCATAATTGGGGACTTGCGGACCTTCATGCATCTGCTGTCCAACACCATGACTGGTGTATTCGCGCGTCACGTGCAGGCCGCGGCTTTCCACATAATTCTGAATCGCCGCCGAAATGTCACCCGTGCGGTTGTTCACGCGCATTTTGTCGATCGCCGCGGCCAACGCGCCTTGGGTGACTTCCATCAGGCGCTTGGCCTCCGGGGAAATCTTCCCCACCGCAAAGGTCATCGCCGAGTCAGCCACAAAACCTTCAAACACCGTTCCGCAATCCACGGAAATGATGTCCCCTTCGCGGAGAATTCTCTTCTTGCTCGGAATTCCATGCACCAGCTCTTCGTTGACACTGGTGCAGATCGAAGCTGGATACGGCGGCTGACTGTAACCCTTGAAAGGCGAATAACAGCCGTGTTTCTTCAGCACTTCCTCAGCAGCCGCGTTGAGGTCGGCCGTTGAAACGCCGGGCTGTATCATATTATTCATGGTCGCTAGGATCTCGGCGTTGATGCGCCCGGCCTGACGCATGATCTTCAATTCGTCAGGACTTTTGATATGGATTTGGCGATCCCAGCTCATCCTGTACTCCAAAACCGTTCATTTCACGGCTTTTTTCATCACCGACATAAGCGCGTCGGTGACCTTCTCAATCGGTTGCGTCCCATCAATTTCAACCAGTTTATTTTGCCGGCGATAATAATCAATTAACGGCGCGGTCTGGTTCAGATAGACTTTAATGCGGTTCGCCACCGTCTCGGTCTTATCATCTTCACGCTGATAAAGTTCGGACCCGTCAATGTCACATCGCCCTGGGACCCGGGGCGGGTTGAACTTCTCGTGGTAAATGTGGCCCATGGCTCGGCAGGTCAGCCGGCCGCAAATCCGTTCAGCCAGGACCTGGGGATCCGCATGGACGAACGGCACCAGGTCAATATCGCTTTTGAGATCGGCGAGCATCTCATGCAACTCCTCGGCCTGGACGGGCGTGCGGGGAAACCCGTCCAAAATGGCGCCCGTTTTGCAGTCCGGGCGGGTAAGGCGGTCCTTGATCATGGCAACCGTCACATCGTCCGGGACCAGATCGCCTTTGTCCATAAAGGATTTGGCCAGCCTGCCAAGTTCCGTTTGATTCTTAATGTTCTCGCGAAACAGATCGCCGGAGGAAACGTGGATCAAACCTGTCTGCTGGGCGATGATTTTGGCCTGCGTACCCTTTCCAACTCCGGGAGGTCCAAGAAGCACAATGTAGGTCGCCACGTCATCTCCTTCCTTGAACCCTTGTCAGCGCACCAGCAAAGAGTCCTGATATCCGTGTAATCTCATCTCCGCATCAATGTTCAGAAAAACATCGCGGACCACGCCGACCACGATGAGCAGACCTGCCGAAGAGACCAGGAACAAGCCCGTTGACGAGGAGGCGCTGCCTATTCCCAGCGCCTTTAACAGAAGGCTGAGCACGAAAGGCAGGGCAGCCACCACTCCCAGGAAGACCGCCCCGGGCAGCGTAATGCGCTGTTGAACCTTGTTAAGATACTTCTGTGTTATCTCGCCAGGATGAACACCGGGAATTTGCGCACCCGATTTTTTCAAGTTATCCCCATAGTTCTGTTGTTCGAACAGGACGGACGTGTAAAAGAACGTGAACGACACCACCATCAGGAAGTACAGCAGCCAATAGACCCAACTGCTGGAACCCGTCCCGCCGCTCAGGGTGTTTTGCACGGACAAGGCAAATTGTTTGATGCCGGC
>DATJBI010000155.1:0-5410 GCA_035515435.1 Anaerolineales bacterium | reverse complement strand
AACGACAACGATCCAGAGAACATTTCGATCACGGAAGACCCCGAAGCCGCTGGTTACAGCACAGGCGGCTCAGGGGATTTCATCTGGACGGCAACAGTGGTGGATAATTCAGCGAGAGTGCTGGCCAAAACAGGTGTCATGAAAATTCCATTCGCTCCGTTTCCGTGTCCGACCCCAATGGTTTCTGCCCTGCCGCCGCTCATCCTGGTACCCTCAACCCCCACTCCAGCCTCCGCCGTGGATTGTCCGTCTGGCACATATTATGCCGATATGACTCACCGGTGCATTGCCATTGCAACGCCTACTGCAACCAAACGGACCAAATGCATTCCAGATCCAAACAAAAACATTGTCTGCCCCTGATTCAGCAATTATCTCCATCGCCTTGAATCTTTCCACGCGCTTGGCGATCCAGTAACTTTGTGATGTTATGTTCGACAATTTCATCCAAAGATAGATCAGGTTCGGTCGCAACTTGCGATAAGTACCATAACCCTATGATCACACCAAATTCATTTCATCGACATTATTTTGTCAAGGTTCAATAGGATTCTTGCAACGTCACTCGCTTTCAAGTGCGGCTGATTTATATAGGCTGCTTGTTCCATTATTCTCACCTGCTTCTTCTTCGTTCTCCTGCTCCTGGTCAGCCTCGACCCAGATCCTTCCTCCGGGTCCGTCATAAAGATCTGGTTTTGGCTGAGTATCCGCAGGAAGCAAATCGTATTTCGCGCCTCGCTTCAGCCTCCACAGGTAGTTCACACTCAGAGCACTACTCCATCTCCGACCATGCAAGGGGCTGGCAATCCGTTTCACCCCGGACGGTCCCCCTCGCCTCCCATTACTTGATCTCGCAACTCACTCAACCGCAACCCACCCCTTCGATTCGGATGCCTGAGGATCGCCGGCACCAGTTCCAGTAACGTTTTCACCAAGCGCCGGTCCAGCCGTGCATGCAGCTGCTCCAATAGCGATCTTCCAGCCCTCGACTGTCCTGCCTTTTCTCAGGCTTGCTCGTTCCCTTAATCATTGGTGGACCCCCTGTTCGGTTTGTGTTCGTCACACCCAACTTTACGAGAAGGTCTGCTCTTTTCGTCTCTTAACCCCGTATCCTGAGACTCGGGGTTGATCATGTCTTTTTGTTGATATACTATGGCAGGAGGCCCCTTATGCCAACCAACTTTGATCTGGTGCTCGACCGTCGTAATCCCAACAACCTGAACAAATGGACCTGGTATCCGAAGGGCGTGATCCCCATGTGGGTCGCGGACATGGATTTTCAGGCGCCCAAGCCCATCCTGGATGCGCTGCACCGGGCTGTGGATCACGGTGTGCTTGGTTATGAATTGGTGCCCGCCGCGCTCAAAGAAACGGTTGCCGCACGCATGGAAAGGCTGTATCGCTGGAAGGTCCGGCCTGAGGCGGTGGTGGCCGTGACCGGCATCGTGAGCGGATTCAGCGTGGCGGCGCGCCGCTTCTGCACACCGCAGAAGGGGGTCATGGTCCAGACGCCCGTCTATAATGAGTTCCATGCGATCAAGCACAATGTAGGCATCCCGCAGATCAACGTGCCCTTTATCAAACACGTGAAAGGCAATATCCTGAGTTACGAAATTGATTGGGAGGCCTTCGAGAAGCAGGCGAAGAAGGCGGGCATGTTCCTGCTGTGCAATCCACACAATCCATTGGGGATCATCTTCCCGCGGCGCGACCTGCTGCGCATGGCGGAAATCTGCATCAAGAACAAGGTTCTGATCGTTTCGGACGAGATCCACTCCGAGCTGCTGCTGGACGATCATGAATTCGTGCCGATGGCCGCGCTCTCAGCCGAGATCGCCAGGCATACCATTACCCTGGTGGCGCCGTCCAAAACATTTAACGTGCCCGGGTTGTTCTGCGGGTTTGCCATCATTCCCAACCGGGAACTGCATGATCGCTACGCAAAGGAAGTGGATCGTCTGCGCCTGCACGTCAGCAGCATGGGACTGTTCGCGGCGCGGGCGGCCTTCAGCGGTCAATGCGACGGATGGCTGGCCGGACTTCGCCGTTATCTGACGGCCAACCGTGATTTTCTCGTGAAATATGTCACCGAAAACATGCCCGAGGTTCGCCTGACGGTTCCCGCCGCGACCTATCTCGCCTGGCTGGACTTCTCGGCGTATGGACTGAGGAAGTCCCCCTATGATTTCTTCCTGAACAGCGCCAGGGTCGCGTTGAGCGACGGGAAGATTTTTGGAAAGGGATGCGAAAATTATGTCCGCTTGAATTTTGGCTGCCCGCGCAGTACTTTGGAGCAGGGTTTAGAGCGAATGAAAAAATCACTTTATCGGAGATGATCATGGCTAATTTACTGACCTACTCACGAACGCAGGAATACCTCACTTCGCTGGTTCCGCCGCGCGAAGCGGAAATGAGGGTGATGGAAAAATATGCCCAAAGGACCGACTTTCCCATCATTGGGCCCGCCGCGGGATATTACTGTTACCAGGTGGCCCGAATGATCAACGCCCGATCCGTATTTGAGATGGGGTCGGGCTATGGCTACTCCACCGCCTGGTTTGCAAAAGCGGTCAAGGAGAATGGCGGCGGTGTCGTGCACCATGTCGTCTGGGATGCGAAGCTCTCGGAAATGGCGCGCGCTCATTTGTCCCGGCTGGGATTCGACGGCTTGATCGACTATCGAGTTGCCGAAGCGGTGGAGACCCTGCGGGCCGCCGCGGGACCCTTTGATCTCATCTTCAATGACATCAACAAGGAAGCCTATCCGGCCTCGCTGCCGCTGATCAAGCAGAGGCTGCGCCCGGGCGGGGTGCTGCTGATTGACAATATTCTCTGGTCGGGCCGTATTTTTGATAAAAAGAATAAATCCGAAGCGACCCGGGGCGTGCGTGAATTTACGAGAGCCATCACGCATGATCCGGATTGGATCGTGTCGCTGGCGCCGGTGCGGGATGGCGTGATCGTCGCCTACAAGCAATAAAAAAGGCGGATGGGTGTCACCCATCCGCCAAATCTTTCTGGTCCGGTCAGGAATGGTCTCGCGACCTTCTTATCGTTCGGGGAACGTCTGGCTCAAAACCTCACGCAGCGTTCTGACCAGTTCAAGGCATACCATTCCCTCCGTGGGTATGTGTTTTAGGCGGAACCTCGATGGCTACCTCCTTTCCTTTATCCTCATCATACAACCGAATCAGAAGAATTGCATTAAAAGCAATTAACAGTTTTCTTATGGCTTGTCTGAACAGTCTCGCCGGATTTTGTTCCGGAACCCGTTGAGGGATATAATCGTCGGACAAACGATATCCCTAGGAGAAATTCAATGACCATTATTGATCTCACGATCGATCGATCCCGCCGCAAGAATGCCGTGCGGCGGGCCAAGGAACGCAACATCCTCATCCCCACTTTTGCGCAGATGAAGGACCCTTCGAAGATTCCCGCCAGGCGGAAGGAAGAGCTCAAGGGCATCGGCCTGTGGGACGTGCACCCGCGCAACCTGTTCCGCATCACCTGGCATAACGAACCGGTCGCCTCGGGCGGGACGTTCGGCGGGGTCAACTATCTCGAGCTGCCCTCCTCGCTGAGCGGAGTGGCGGCGCGCATCATCGTGCTGGTGGGCAAATGGTTCCCGACCGGCGCCCACAAGGTCGGGGCCGCCTTCGGCTGCCTGGTGCCGCGGCTCGTGACCGGCCAGTTCGACCCGACCACGCAAAAGGCGGTCTGGCCCTCGACCGGAAATTACTGCCGCGGCGGCGCCTATGATTCCGCCCTGCTGGCCTGCGAGTCGATCGCCATCCTGCCGGAGGGCATGTCGCAGGAAAGATTCGACTGGCTTGCGAAGATCGCGGGCGAGACCATCAAGACCCCCGGTTCCGAATCCAATGTCAAGGAGATCTTCGATAAGTGCAAGGAACTGCGCGCCTCGGGCCAGGATCTGATGATCTTCAATCAATTTGAAGAATTCGGAAATTATCTCTGGCATTACGAAGTGACCGGCCATGCCATGGAGGAGGTGCTCAAGAGGGTGATGGGCAAGAACGATCATTATCGCGGCCTGGCCTCGGCGACCGGTTCGGCCGGGACGATCGCCAGCGGCGATTACATGAAGCAGCTCTTCCCTGACAGCAAGATCGTCGCCAGCGAAGCCCTGCAGTGCCCGACCCTCCTGGAGAACGGATTCGGCGCGCACCGGATCGAGGGCATCGGCGACAAGCATGTGCCCTGGATCCACAATACGAAGAACACGGACGTGGTGGCCGCGATCGACGACAACGCGGTCGTCAACCTGGCGCGCCTGTTCAACGAAGAAATTGGACGCGCCTATCTGGTCAAGCAGGGCGTGCCCGAAAACATTGTGGGCCAGCTGGACTTGATGGGCTTCTCCGGCATCTCGAACGTGCTGACCGCCATCAAGACCGCCAAGTATTACGAGATGGGCCCGGACGACATCCTGCTGACCGTGCTGACCGACTCGATGGAACTCTATCGCTCGCGCCTGCACGAGATGCACCAGGAATACGGTCAATATACCGAAGCCAACGCCGCCGCCGACTTTGCGCGTTATCTGCACGGCCAATCCACCGACAACATGCTTGAGCTTCGCTATCCAGACCGCCGCCGGGTGCACAACCTGAAGTACTATACGTGGGTCGAACAGCAGGGCAAGACCTATGATGAGATCCAGAAACAATGGCATGAGCCGAATTACTGGAGCGATGTCCAGAAGCAGGCCGATCAAATCGACGAATTGATCGTCGACTTCAACAAGGAAGTCGGCCTGGCATAGACCGACGCCAGCCAGCATGGACGAGGAGAACCCTCGTCCATGTTTTATAGTTCCGTGCGATGGATTCAGTGCTAAAATCAATTCGTTCAATTTTCATTTCACACATGGAGGAGCAAGCAGATGGCTGCAATTGAATTTACGCGCAATTACACCGATCTCTCCACGGACCGCGGCTTTCAATTCGAATTCCAGTGCGACCGGTGCGGGAACGGTTACAAGACGACCTTCCAGGCCTGGACCATGGGAAGTGTTTCGGGCGCGCTGGATGCCGCTTCCAGTTTGTTCGGCGGCGTGTTCGGCCAGGCGGCAGACCTAGGGGAGCGGGCCCGTTCGGCAACCTGGCAGCAGGCACGCGACAAGGCGCTGGTCGAGGCAATCGGGCAGATCAAACCGAGTTTCATCCAGTGCCCGCGTTGTTCCAGCTGGGTGTGTAAAAAGAGCTGCTGGAACAATGCCAAGGGATTGTGCAAGAATTGTGCCCCCGACCTGGGCGTGGAAATGGCCGCCGCCCAGGCCAGCCGCACGACCCAGGAGATCTGGGAGCACTCGCAGGTCGCGGAGGAAGATCGGGCGATGCTGCAGGAGAAGAACTGGCGGGCGGGCGTGCGAGCCACCTGCCCGAAT
>DATJBI010000154.1:0-12368 GCA_035515435.1 Anaerolineales bacterium | reverse complement strand
CAGACATCTGCCGGGTACGATGGGGGCAATTAACTCTGATCAAAGGAGCAACCACAATGACCTTCTATGCTTATCCTTTTCCTCATCGTCTCGCCCGCCGCTGGATGACCCCGGGCGAGCATCCGCATGGCGCACGCTTTTTGGCAGTCAATATCCGTGACGAGGAGGATGCATTCGTTCTGACGGCCCTCGTTCCGGGTCTCAGTGCCGAAAACTTGAACATTCAGGTGCTGGAGCAGGACGTTCTCCGCATCGAGGGCGAATTTCCTGCAGATGACAACGAGTATCTGCTGCAGGAACTGCCCGGCGGCGCCTTCCACCGCGAGCTCCGCCTGCCTTCGGCCCTGGAATCGGAAAAGGTCGAGGCAAAGATCACCGACGGCATTCTGACATTGCGCCTGCCCAAGGCCGAATCTGCCAGGCCGAAGAAAATCAAGATCGTGGCCAAATAACCTGTTCTGAATCTCCGATCAACATCCCGCCCCTGCGGCGGGATGTTCGCGTCTGGCAGGAAACGGCACAAGGTATAATCAAGAGAATCTTTTCTGTGGAGAAAACTTGTGCGCCCGAAATTCTTGTTTCCCATTTTTTTGATCGCAGCCCTGTTGGGCGCCTGTGGATCAGGCGCGGCCCCTGGCACTTCCACACCCGTGCCAACTTCAACTTCCACGCCTCCTCCGCTGCAATCACCGACCCCGGTTGCCCCGCTTGCGATCCTGATCCTGCCATCCACTATGGATAAGGCAGCCTCGGACCTCTATCAAAAGACGGTCTATGATCTGACGCAGCAAGCCGGGATGCACTTCCAGGTGCGCAATGCCCTTGCACCCAAAGATCTGCCGCCGGGTGTCAAAGTCGTGATCGCATTACCCCCTGACCCGGGGATCGCGGCGCTGGCGGGGGCCGCGCCGCAGGCCCAATTCCTGGCGGTGGATATCCCGGAGATCAAAGCCGGGGGCAATATCAGCGTTCTGGCGGCGAACAATTCAGTGGATATCCCGGCCTTCCTGGCCGGGTACACGGCCGCCATGATCACTGACGATTTTCAAATCGGCATGATCCTGCCCAAGGATAATCCGGACGCCCAGAAGGCGTTCGCGGCCTTTAAGAACGGCATGATATTCTATTGCGGTCTTTGCCGCCCCTTCTATTATCAGAATTTCTGCATAACCAACGGCCTGACCTATTGTTATCCTCAGGCGGTCGAGATCCCATCGAGCGAAGACCCCAGCCGTTATGCGGGTTATGCGAATGCCCTGATCAATAATTACAGTGTGAACACCATCTACGTCTACCCGGATGTGGCCGTTAAATCGCTGATGGATTACCTTGCTACCACAGGCGTGGATCTGATCGGCCTGTCCACGCCCAATCCTGCCCCGGGTGGATGGGTGATGACAATTCGCGCGGATGAAGTCAAGGCCATCCAGAACGCCTGGCCGGATCTGGTCGCAGGCAAAGGCGGTGAGACCGTTCCGGCACCTCTCGGCATTTGGGATGTCAATCCAGCCAATCTCAGCCCCGGCAGACAACGCCTTGCGCAACAAACGCTGGATGAGCTGACAGCCGGTCAGATCGCCACCGGCGTAGGCCAGTAGTCTTCCAGCACCCCTGAAAATGCCCCATCTGCACTGAGGATGTTGATTCAAAAAAAATCGACTATACTATTAATGTTGCAAAGGAGGCCCTATGAACCTGACTTGTTCGTATTGTCAAACACCCTTCACTTTGGGCATGGCCGAAAAGGTGGCGGCCCTGCAGAAAATGGAGGCCGAGAACCTGCATCATTACGATGCACACTGTCCGCGCTGCGGCCGTGCAAACGCCGTCTCGCGCGAGCGCCTGGAGATGTTTACGCCCGGCTGGCAGGAGGCGATCAGGGAAACGGCCTCCCAATCGACCGCTCCCTCCTCCGGAGCTGCCGCGCCTGAAACTGCCGCGCCCCTGCTTCTGCCGAAACCGGCAGCCCCGGCCCCGGCGCCCGCCGCAGCTTCAAAAGCTCCGGCCAAGCGGGCGGCCAAGAGACATGTGAAGACCGCGGCCAAAAAGCCGGCAAAGAAAGCCAAACCGGCGAAGAAAGCCGCGCCGGCCAGGCCAAAACCCAAGAAGGCGGTCAGGAAAACTGCGGCAAAAAAGACCAAACGGAAATGACCCTGCGCGCGGTCTTCTTTGACCTCGGCGGAGTCATCGTGCGAACGGAATATCAGGCGCCCCGTGAACGGCTTGCGGAGCGCCTCAACATGACCTACGAGGACATCAGTAAAATCGTCTTCGAATCCGAGACCGCGCGCAAAGCATCCCTCGGTGAAGCGAGCGTGGAGGAACATTGGCTGGCTGTGACGCGCCGGCTGCGGCTCCCGGCCTCCGAGGCCGGATCCGTCCGCATGGAATTTTTCGCGGGCGATGTGATCGACCGAGAGTTGCTGGATTTCATCCGTTCGCTCCGCCCACGCCATCAGACCGGCCTCATCTCCAATGCGTGGGGTGATCTGCGTGAATATATCGTCCGGAATCACTTTGAGGATGCGTTCGACACGCTCACCATCTCGGCGGAGAGCGGCGTGATGAAGCCTCGGCCGGAGATCTATCGATTGGCGCTGCGGCAGGCCCAGGTCGAAGCCCGTGAAGCGGCTTTCATCGATGACACGCCGCAGAATGTCGAGGCCGCGAACGCCCTGGGTATGCACGGCATCGTGTTTCGCGATCCCGTCCAAGTCAGGGAAAATCTGGAAGCCTTGCTCAAGGGCCGGTAAAGGCCGCCGACTTGATGAAGGGGGCCTGGCAGGTTTCTGTCAGGCGTTTTTGTGTCAATCTATCAACCATGCTTGCATCCATCCGAACGCATTATATAGACCCCATCCGCAGTTTCAACCGCGCCGCGCGGCTCTTCCTGTTGATGATGCTCATTTACGGGTTGATCTACAGCGGCTGGCAGCTCTTCTTCAACTTTTACATCCTGCAGAATGGATTCAGCCGCGACTTCCTGGGTCTGGTCAATTCCCTTCCGTTCGCGGCCGGCCTGATCGGGGGGATCCCGCTCGGCCGCCTTTCGGACCGCATCGGACGCAGGCCGGCGTTGATCATCGGCTTTGTGTTTTACAGCATCGCCCTGCTGATGGAGATCACGTTCCGTCCGCCGATCCTGATCGCGGGCTCGGCGTTTTTGTCCGGCGTGTTCAATATGCTTTTTATCATCAGCCAGGCGCCGTTGATGGTCAAGCTCTCGGACGAAAACAATCGCACAATGCTTTTCAGCTTGAATTACGGCTTGCAGACCATTGCCGGGGCCGTGGGCAGTCTGTTCGCCGGGCAATTGCCTGCGGCCTTCGGAACCCTCCTGCACATCAGTGCGGACAGTGCGACGGCCTATCAGGCCGTGCTGGTTGTGACGATCTTGTTGGGAATGACCGCCCTGATACCGCTCTGGCTCATGGCTGAGCCGTCTGCGCCTCGCCCGGTGATGCCGGGTGCGGGCTTGCCGCTTGACCTCGCAACCGGCCCGGCCTCCACCCGGCCTGCGGCGGGTCTGACGGAGATGACGCTTAAGATGATCGCGCCGCAGGTGTTGATCGGTTTCGGCGCCGCAATTCTGATCCCGTATATGAACGTCTTCTATAAATACAGCTTTAACATCAGCGATTCGCTGCTGGGCATTCTCTTCAGTCTTTCCTCGGTGATGATCGGAATCGGGACGCTCATCGGTCCGCGCCTTTCGACGCGGCTGGGCGGCAAAGTTCGTGCGCTGGTCGCAACCCAATCCAGCAGCCTTGTCTTCCTATTTCTGATGGGTTTTGCACCCGTGCTTTGGCTTTCGGCCATTGGCTATCTGATGCGGACCGCCTTGATGAACATGGCTTCGCCCCTGTATTCCGCGTTCTGCATGGAACACACGCCCGAACACCAGCAGGGATTCGTGAACAGCATCCTGAACCTATCGTGGAACGTCGGCTGGGCGGTGGGGCCGTTTGTTTCCGGCGTGGTGCAGCAGGCCTACGGCTTTGCACCGCTTTTTATCGCCACCGCGGTCCTGTATTTCTCTGCCATTATTCTGCAGTGGAGATTCTTCGACCGGGTGGATCATCTGGTACCTGTGACGGTGTAGCAGGGCGCTAGGGATTCTTGGCCAAAAGTCTCTGCAGATCTTCTTCTGATTCTTTTCGGGCCCGAATGGCGATCGGCGCACGCAGATGGCGGCGCAGCATCTCTTCGTTTTTATGATTGTCATAGTAATCGCGGAACATTTGAAGAATCGAAATTGTCTCGCCTGGATAGGGCTCGACCTTCACTTCGTTGCCCGTTTGAACCCACCCCTCCTGGATCACCCGGCAATATAACCCTGGGCGCCCGGCCTGACGATATCTCTTCACGAAGTGCGGATCGTTCATTCGCCTGGCCAGCGTGGCACATGGGATGCGCGGCGCACTGACCTCGAGGATCGCCGAGCCGATGTGCAGACGATCCCCGATGTGGCGCGGGGCGCTTTCCAATTCGCTGATGGTCAGGTTCTCGCCAAAGGTTCCGGCCGTCAGTTCGCGTCCCAATTCGTTTGACCACCATTCGTAATCCGGCAGTCCATAAACATAGATGGCCTGGTCCGGCCCCCCGTGATTCTTCTGGTCGCAGATGAAATCATTTTGAATCCCAAGCGTTTTGATCTCAAAGGGTCCCTGAGCGGGCAGCTTATAGATCCCGGTTGTCTCTGTTTCGTTTCCCTTCCGCTGGGTTCGCTTCTGTCCGATGTTTATACTGAGAAGTTTCATGACCATATTTTAACGTGAATAATGGATAAGGAAACGGGGTTCACAATTGGTAATACCTGTGGCTTGTAAGGCAAGTGTCATCTGTTTGTTCCTGAATTCTATTACAAAACAGGGTGTTGTGCCCCGTGAGCACAGCACCCCATTCTCAGTAGATATTTTCCTTCACTGCGTCGTAATGGAACCATCCTTGATCCCGTCGATTGCCTTCTGGATCCGGGCTTTCAGACCGGCCGGGATCTTGCTCTCCCAATCATGGAAGGGGCCAGGCCGACGCCGCCGTTTTTCAGGGTGCTGATGCCAGCTTTGACGGAACCATCGGCAACCGCTTTCAAGTAGTTGTAGACTGCGATGTCCACGTTCTTCATCGCGCTGGAGATCAACGCCGACTGGGCCTCGGGATCGGTGCTGCACTCGTCGACGTCAGCGCCAATGGCCGGCAGGTTGCTTTCCCTGGCAGCCAGCAGAACACCGTTAACGGTGTCCCCGCCAACGGCGAAGACAAAATCGCACTTGGACATGCCGCCCGCCAAGAAACCAACCTGGTCTTCCGCAAACATCAGGCTGGTGACGTGGGCCAGACCTGTAATGGTGCAGGAGTTGTCGATGATGGCAAATTTGATGTCCGGATATTGTTTGGCTTTCGAAGCCGCGGCATCGCCCATCGAGGAGCTGACGGTGAGGATGAAGTTGTAGCCATCGGCCGCCAACGCATACATGTTCGTCTCGTGGTCGCTAGACTGCCCGGATTCAAGGAAGTTCGTCTGGAAACCCATATCCGTGGCGGCTTTCGGCCAACGATCAAATCAATTTACTGAGAACCGTTTTGGTGCCCTGACTAAATTTATGGAACTATTCCATTGCAGACCACGACAGTATCCGCGGTAAAGCTGCCATCAGGATTTGGGCGCCCGACGAGCGTTACCCTGTATCCTATTTTCAAATCAGATAGAGATGCGGAGCCTGCTGAAGTTTTGATTGTTGCCTGGCTCGTAAGATGGACGACCTGATCACTGCCGTCGTCACTTCGCTTGATAGTAAATTCGTTGTTTCCCACGCTGACAATTTGCCCTTTGCCTCCGGTGCCGCCGCAGAGATCTCCGCTCTGGGAAATTTCACCCGGAGCGGTCGTTGGTTGAATCGGTGCAGCGGTTGCAGCCGGAGCGGTCGTGGGTTGAACCGGCCCAGCGGTGGGTGCAGCAGGTGCGCAAGCGGTGAGAAGCATCAAAGTCGTTAATATCCCGGAGAGAACACGACAAAGCTTCTTTGACATTCTGATCTCCTTGAAGCTGATTATGAACCTACAAATTTTCTTCTTTGAGCGTATCCACAATGTTGTCGTTGCGGATCATCGCGCCCGAGACCATCATAGTAGCGAAGACGATCGCCAGGATGCCCAGCACGCAGGCCGCGATCGCCACCCAGGGCAGGCTGAAGGCAAAGGTACCCACCCCGTTGCCGAACTGGTAGTAGATGAACACGCTCAGGGCGATCCCGATCGGTAGCCCGTACAACAGCGCCGTCAGCCCGTAGAACAGGCTTTCGTAGCGCAGCATGCGCCGGAAGCCGCCCGGTGTCAGTCCGATCGACTTGAGCATGGCGATCTCGCGCCGGCGCAGCTTGATGTTGGTATCCAGGGTGTTGACGATGTTGGTCACCCCGATCAGCGTGATCAGCGTCAGGAACCCGTAGAAAAAAAGATTGGTCATCAGCGCCTTCAGGTTTTGGCTCTTATTGAGCTCCGCCGTTGAATAGTACGAGAAATTGCCGCCAACCGTACCCTGGTAGAGCCGTCTGAGGGCTGCCACGGCCGCGTCCGGGTTCCTGCTCTGGATGTACATGGCGCCGGGATTGCTCGGGCCCATCTGCAGCAGTTGGTTGCTCAAACGGTCGAAGACGGTGTCCGAGACGATCAGATTCGGAACCAGCGTCGTCCCCAGAAAACCCAAAGGAAACTCACGGGTGACCGCGCCCACTGTCCACGTCAGGCTGGGTGGTGCTTTGTCCCCAGTTTTGGGGGAGGAGTAGTCAGACATCTTGGAAACAGATATCGTAGCGCCGGGCTTTAGGTTGAACAGGTCGAAATCGTACAGCTTGCCGCCCTGGCGAAGGGTGGTGTGGTTTATCAGGATCCCCAGGGGCGCGGATGGATTGGAATACTGCTGCGGGTCCAGACCGAGCTGCGCGGCGTAGTGGGCAAACTCGGACGGCCCCACGGCACACACCTGAAGCACGAACTGGTATGTACCGCCTTCTACAGGGCGGGGTAGACTTTCAAGTTTAAGGTTGTTCAGCTCCTGCAGGGCTTGGTACGCCGGGTCAGTGATCACCGCACGGGGGGGGACGTACTGCTCGTAGGCGCAGCGTCTATAGGCAACCCTCTGCACTTCTGGTAGCTGGCCGACCAGGTTGGCAAAATCCAGAGCGTGGCTTTGGTGGTAGTCTAGGGAGATTATCAGGTCGAAGTTCATCGCTTGGCTAGCCATGCGTTGGGTGGTATTGGTATACAGCATCAGGGCATTGAACGTCACGAACAAGATGATGCTGATCATGAGCGAGAGTAACGTGGTGAGGTATCTCCTGCGGTCCCGCTGGAGGGATTTGAGCGCCAGTTCCCCCTCGAACCCGAACGTGCGCCGGATCAGCGGACTGGTGCGTGGCTTGAGCGGCTTGCCTTCCTCGACCTCGCCGCTCTGGCGGATGGCTTCGATGGGTGAAACCCGCGAGGCGCGCCGGGCAGGGATCCAGGCCGAGAGCAGGATGGTTGCCGCGGAAAACAGCACAGTCACTCCGATGACCAGCGGCAAGATCACCAGCGGCATCCCCTGGGTCGCGTCAAGGATCAACTGCGAGACGATCCCCTGGGTGAGCTTCAGCAGGATCCCTACCCCGGCGATGGCACCCAGGATGCCCAGCGGGATGCCGATCGCCGCGATGACCCCAGCTTCGGTCAGCACGATGCGGCGGATCTGCGCCGAGGTGGCGCCCACGCTGGCAAACATGCCGAACTGCTTCTTGCGCTCGCCAATCGAGATGGCGAAAGCGTTGTAGATCAGCAATACCGAGCCACACACGATCAAGGCGATGGAGACGACGAGGATCAACAGGAAGGAGTGCACGTAGTTGGAACGGCCGCTGCCGCCTAACCAGGGCAGCAGAACCTCGTTATAAGAAATGTTGGACGGCTGGCCATCCGGACCTGGGGTCACCGCCAGACCGGCGTCTTTGGCAATTTCCGGCGCGGTGACGTCAATGCTGCGCGGATCGCGGGCCAGGATCGAGATGTCCACTTTGTCTGTTGCTGCCAATTGCGCCGGGTCGAAGTAGGTCAAGGCTGGGAAAGCTGCGGGCATGCTGGTCTCATTGACCAGCGGCTTCATCACGCCTACCACCGTGTAGGTTTTGGAACGGGACGGGGTAAAGGTTTCCCCATCTTGCAAAGCGACATATTCTTCTCCTCCCCATGCCTTGACGAGCTCATCGTAGTTGAAGAAATTCCGCTTGCCAAAAGTCACCTGCAATGTGGAGCCAGGCTTCAAATCCAGGCCAGAGTCTTCGATCATCACCCGCGAAATGAGCAGCTCATTCCCGTTTTGAGGCAGGCGCCCTGAGATCAGCGCGACGGGTTGGTTTTGGAATGAAAGCGCGTCATAGGCGGTGATGTCCAAGTAGGGTCTGGCTGTGTTGTGGCTGCCGTAAGTGGCGTTCCCGAGTAGCTCGCTGAGCATCGCCGTCTGAACGGCGCTGTTTTCGGTGATATATTTCGCCTGTGCATAGGGCACGGCGAGGAACTGGGCGTGCCAATTCCCCGACATGTAGATCTCGTGGTTGATCATCACCTTCTGGAAGCTGACGCCCAGCAGGAACACGCCGCAGATCAACGCAGAGGACAAGATCACCCCCAAGATGGTCACCGCGGTACGCTTCCTGTTCAGCCGCAGGTACTTCAGGGTATACGTTGTGAGGATGTTCATGCCCGTACCATCTCGTCACGCATGATATGCCCATCGCCGAAGGAGATGATGCGATCGGCCTGCAAGGCGATGTCGCGGTCGTGGGTCACCACGATCAGTGTCTGATGGTAACGTTTGTTGGAGAGCTTGAGCAGCGCGATGATCTCCTTGGAATTAGCGCTATCTAGGTTGCCGGTCGGCTCGTCTGCCAGCACGAGCGCGGGGTTATTGATCAGCGCCCGTCCGATGGAGACGCGCTGTTGCTGCCCGCCGGAGAGCTGGTTGGGCAGGTGTCCCATCCGGTCCGCCAGTCCCAGCGTGGCGATGATCTCCTTCAGGCGCTCCTCGTCCAGGCTGCGCTCATCAAGCAGCAGCGGCAGAGTGATGTTCTCCTCGACGTTGAGGATCGGGATCAGGTTGTAGAACTGGTAGATGAGGCCGATCTGCCGGCGGCGGAAGATGGCCAGTTTCGTCTGGTCGAGGGCGGAAATGTCCATGCCATCCACCAGCACCTGGCCGGAGCTGGGCGTATCCACCCCGCCCAGGATGTGCAAAAGTGTCGACTTGCCCGAGCCAGAGGGGCCGACGATGGCGACGAATTCCCCTTTTTCCACGTTCAAGCTGACGTCATCCAGGGCCTTGATCTGCGTGTCGCCTTTTCCGTATACCTTCGAAAGGTTGTTTACCTTGAGAATTTCCACGTTGTGCCTCCAACGAATGAGTGTAGTGCCATTGTTCTCAGTATACAGATGGAAAGTGACTTGGCAGTGACTGGGAAAGTGACAATTTATTCACAATCGGTTCGTTCGCCTGCCCCGGTGTTCTTCCGAGGTCGAGAACATTGGTAGGGCAAAACGCGTTCAAATCCGCCGCCCGCTTTATGTCCCCCTTTGCACATCTCATCGCTACGCTCTACACCACCCCACGGAAAACCCGAATATCGAAGCTCGTACCAACACCAGGCTGGCTGCGGACGGAGATATCGCCGCCCTGAGCAGTGAAGATGGCTTTGGCTAGGGCCAACCCGATGCCGACGCCGTTTTCGCCGGCGTTCTCACCGCGATAGAAGCGGTTGAAGATGTTCGGCATGTCCCGGCTCGTGATCCCCTTGCCATCGTCGCTGACAATGATCTCAGCGTACAAGGCATTTGCACCGTAGCTGATCTCGATCATCCCACCATCAGGGGTATGCTCGATGCAGTTCTTGACCACGCTGGTTAGCGCCTCCGCACTCCAGTTGAGGTCGCCGGTAAAGCTTTCCCCTTCGCCGCCATGGATCACGAGGTGTTGCTTCTTGATCTCAAGCAGGATCTGCAGCGGTTCGAGCGCCCTTTCGATCAGCCGGTGCATGTCCACCGGCTCGCTTTTAAAAACAGCAGTGCCGGCATCCAGCCGGGCCAGCTTGAGCAGCGCCGTTACCAACCATTGGATGCGCCCGAGCTGTGCGCGCAGCCGCTCGACGAACGCGCTCCGGTCCGGCTCTGGGGGATCCCCGGCCAGCAGGTCGGCCAAAACGCCCAACGAAGTGAGCGGGGTTTTGATCTGGTGGGAAATGTCGGTGATCAGGTTGGATAAGGCGGTTTTATCCTTTTGCAGCAGCTCAGCTTGTTCGCGCAACCGGACAGTGACCTTGTACAAATCGTTCTTCAACAGGCTGAAGCCACTCTCACCGTTGTCGCGCACGTCGAGGGCATAATCGCCGGCGTCAATCTGGCGCAGGTAGGCCGAAAGCCCCTCCACTTGGGCAGATACCGCCCGCTGGTAGCGCACCAGTAAAAGAACAAACCCGGTGCAGATTAGGCCGACCAACGCCAGTTCGACCAGCAGCAGGCGCTCCAGCAGGCCAGCGGCAACCCCGGTATCCGCTACACCCGGATCGCCCATGCCATATTTCCCCAGCACCTGAGTTCCCAGGTTGATGGAGTCGGCCCCCGGTGAACGCAGATCCTGCACGACCTGCGCCTCGGCCTGCGGATAGCGCTGCACTACCGTGCCGACGATCCCCGCATAGGTATCTTTAACCGCCTGATTAACGTAAGCCGCGATCGCTAGGCTGATCGTGACTGCCGCAATGGCGGTTACCAGCGACAGGGCTGCCATGGATGCCAGCAAATGCCGGTCTTCCGCGTGAAAGAGCTGTTTCATTTCAGTCGCCTGCCTTATAGCCCAGGCCGCGCACGGTCTTGATCAGCGCCGGGTTCTGCGGGTCGTCTTCGAGCTTCTCCCGCAGGCGCTTGATATACACGGTAATGGTGTTGTCGTTGACGAAATTCTCGTCCACATCCCAGATCTGGGCCAGAATCTGGCTACGGGAGAGCACCCGCCCCTGGTTGGCGACCAGCGCGAGCAGCAAGCGGTATTCCAGCGCGGTCAGGAGCACCTCGCTCCCGTTCTTATACACCTTGGCCTGCGGGGCGACCACCGTCACGTCCCCGCAGGTAAGGGTGCGGTCGCCGGCCTCGACCGGCCCCCGGCGGCGCAAGACGGCTTTCATACGCGAGATCAGCTCGCGCAGGCGGAAGGGCTTGGTGATGTATTCGTCCGCGCCCAGATCGAGGCCGAGGACGATGCTGGCCTCTTCGTCGCGGGCGGAAAGGATGATGATGGGCATATCCCCGGCGGCGCGGATCTCCTTGCACAGCGCGAAGCCGCTGCCATCCGGCAATCCCAGATCCAAGAGCACAAGGTCGAAGGGCTGGCGCTTGAGCAGGTCGCGCGCCTCCTCCAGGCGATAAGCCAGGCTGACCTGGAAACCGTCCTGCTTGAGCGAGTATTCCACACCCATGGCAATGGTGGCATCATCTTCGACAAAAAGGATAGAAAGCATGGGAAGAATCCTAGAAATCTATATGGGAGTTCCAGACAAGTATAAACTTATAACATGAATAATGGATAAGGGAGCGGGGTTCGCAATTGGGTAAACTTTAAATGCGAACCAAAAAAGAACCCGAAAGGAACCCCGCGCCATGAGTTTACTCGAATTATTTATGAGCGCAGATGATTTTTGTCAAACCTTTCTACCTGTTTGGGAAAAGAAATTGCTTTCCGATGGTAGGAAAAAGCGCTGTCGAGCCGGAAAATTAAGAATCAGTGAAATTATGACGATCATCATTTACTTGCACCAATCTCGATACCGGAACTTCAAGGCGTATTACACCGAACATGTCTGCCAGCATCTCAGAGGTGAATTTCCCAGTTTAGTGACGTGTGAACGTTTTGTCGTTTTGATGCCTTCCGCATTTGGACCCTTGAGTGCCTACCTGAAAAGTTTATATGGCCGGTGCAGCGGTGTTTCATTTATTGATTCAACAGCCTTGGAAGTATGTGATACCCATCGGATTCATAATCACAAGGTGTTGGAGGGGATCGCAGAGCGAGACAAAGGCTCCATGGGCTGGTTTTATGGCTTGAAGCTTCATTTAATCATCAATGATCGGGGTGAAATCCTGGCTTGCCAAATTACATCAGGAAACGTGGATGACCGTAAGCCGGTTCCCACTTTGTGCCAACGTCTATTTGGCAAGCTCATTGCCGAACGGGGATACATTTCTCAACCTTTGTTCGAGCAATTGTTGGAAGCCTTCAACATTCAGCTTATCACGCGACTGAAGAAGAACATGAAGAACCGCCTCCTGCCGTTCGTCGACAAACTGCCCCT
>DATJBI010000153.1:0-10315 GCA_035515435.1 Anaerolineales bacterium | reverse complement strand
GCGGTATGAGTCAGGAACAGATGAAGGTGATCAATGAATGAGCGAGTCTTTGTCATCACCGGTGCAACGGGCACAACCGGAAAAGCCGCGGCACGCGCGTTTGCCAAGCGCGGGGCGTCACTGGTTTTGATCGGCACCGATCCATCCAGGTTGGATGCCTTGGCCCGCGACTTGAAACTCCCCACCGCGCGTTATCTCACACTGACCGCAGATCTTCGCTGTGCAGATGCGGTTCATTCCGCCGCCGAAGCAGTGGCCGTTAAATTTGGCCGCCTCGACGGGCTGATCCATCTCGTCGGCGGCTGGGTCGGAGGCAAGACCATCGCTGAGACTCCGGTCAATGATTTTGAGTCCATGCTTGGTCAGCACGCCTGGACAACATTCCATTTGTTGAAGGAATTCGCTCCGCGCCTCGCCGCGAATCAATGGGGACGCGTAATCGTTGTCTCCGCACCCTCCGCCGTAAATCCGCAAGGCAAAACCAGTGCATATGCCGCTGCGAAAGCCGCGCAGGAGAATCTGGTTTTGACGATGGCGGCCGAACTCAAAGAATCAAATGTAACGGCCAACATCATTCAAGTTAAATCCATTGATGTAAATGGAGATGGCAAAGGCACGGCGCCGGATGAGATCGTGGCTTCGATGATTTATCTTTGTTCGGACGAGGCCGGTAAAATCACCAGCGCACGCATTCCGTTGTTTAGATAAGATAAGCCATTCCGGGCAAGCCTGAGATACAATATCTCAGGCTTTTATTTTTTTGTCGGCCGCCATTTATGGGTTTTGGAAACACAATGCGCGTCATAGAAAGGATTTCATGACAGAACAAATCTTTCCTGAACCGACGGTCAGGATTTTGATCCTCAATCCGCGCGGCGAAATGCTCCTGACAAAGTCGCACAAATGGTGCGGTAAGTATGTGATCCCCGGAGGGCATATTGAATTGGGCGAGTCGGCGGTGGAGGCGGCGCGACGCGAAATCAAGGAAGAAACGGGACTTGATGTTCGCGCTCTTGAATTCCTATGCTGGCAGGAATTTATCCATGATGAACAATTCTGGAAGCCGCGCCACTTTATATTCCTCAATTTCACGGCTAAGGCGAACCTTGGGAACGTAATTTTGAATGATGAAGCGGAGGAGTTCATTTGGATTGATCCGCAAAACGCGCTGAAAGAATTGGATGTTGATTCTTACACCATCGCTTCCATCCGCGAGTATCTCAGCCAAATTTGATTTAATACAATAGGGATTCCATGGCAGAACAACTCTTTCCCGAACCGACGGTTGGGATTTTAATCTTCAACCCACGCGGCGAATTGTTTTTGATGAAGACGCACAAGTGGCGCGGCAAATACAGCGTGCCCGGGGGACATATCGAACTGGGCGAGTCCGCCATCGAGGCCGCGCGGCGCGAAGCCAAAGAAGAAACGGGCCTTGAAGTTCGCGATATCGACTTTCTTTGCTGGCAGGAATGCATCTACGATGAACAATTCTGGAAGCCGCGTCATTTCATCTTTATGGATTTCACATCCAAAATGGATCAAGGCGAAGTCGTATTGAATGATGAGGCCGAGGAATTCGTCTGGATTGATCCGCGCACAGCGTTGCAAGAACTGGATATGGATGCTGGCACGGAGGTTTCCATCCGCACCTGTCTCAGCCGGATTGGCACTGCCTGATGTCGCTTTTTGCAATTGGATTGCTGCTGGCCGCCGCGGTTCTTCACACGACCTGGAATCTGTTGTTGAAACGGGCGGGGGAAAAATATATTGCCACATGGTGGAGTGCGATCATTGGTTTTCTTGTGTTTACGCCCTCGATCTATTTTCTGGGCTTCCCATCACAAACGGTTTGGCATATTCTGCTCATCAGTGCGCTGCTCGAAATCTCGTACTATATTGTGCTGGGGGGGGCCTATCAAGATTCGGATTTTTCGCTCATCTATCCGATGGGACGCGGCGCGGCGCCGGCGCTGATCGCGGTCTGGGCCGCGATCTTTCTGCATGAACGATTTACCGCTGGCGGCCTGATCGGCATCATTATTATTATCAGCGGTTTGCTGATCGTCGGCGGGAGCAGTATTTTCCTGACGCACACCAAACCGCACACGCGCGGGATTCTGCTTGCACTTTTGCTGGCCCTGCTGATCTCGATCTATTCGATCCTGGATGGTGTTGCCGTCAGGCAGACCGCCGCCCTGCCGTATGTGGTTGTGCTCTTCCTGTGTGTGCCCGCGTTCACTTCCCCCTTGATCTTCAAGCTGTATGGCTGGAGAAAATTAAAGGATGAATTCCACGCTCATGGCTGGACCCTGGCCGCCATCGGCGTTCTGACCATTGGTGCCTACTCGCTGGCTCTCTGGGCCTACAGCATTTCACCGCTCGGATACGCAGGCGCGATCCGCGAGGTCAGCGTGGTGATGGCCGCCTATGCCGGCTGGCAGTTTCTGGGAGAGAAATTTGGCCCTCTGCGCATACTGGGTGCGGTTATCATCTTTGCCGGAATTATGGTGATTGGACTGCTGGGCTGAGCGCAAAGAACACCGCCTTCGAAATGTCATTCCCGGCGCGATAGGCCAGCAACGGCCTGGGATCATCCAGATAAGCCATGCGAATGATCCAGCCCTCGGCCGACGCCCCGAGCGTGGATAGATCGGCATGCAGGACCTGATAACCGACATTGGTCATGCAGCAGACCGGGGACGAGAACGAATCGGATAGCGCGCCCCGGCTGTCCACGATGAAGTCATAATCACTTATATTCAGATCCCCCGCATCGAGCGTCAGCCTCACCCCGATCAGGACATATTCCATTGCCTGCGGCGGATTCAGATTAAGGGTGCTGGCCTGCTGCACCAAATAAGCTGCTTTCTGGCCTCGCAGTACTTGTTGAACTTGAAGATCAAACGTCCCGCCGCTCAGCGGATCCGTCAATGTGCCTTTCGCGTTGAACGGGATCGGAGAATCGATCGTTCCCACTCGCGGAATCGGAGAGGGGGTGGGTGTGTCGGCTGGCGGAGCCATCAGAGTTGCGGGCACCGGCGTATCGGCCGCTGGCGCGGTGGGATCGGGGGTGGGCGTCTGGGCGCTTTGCGTTTGCACAATGGCCGTCTGAATGGCCCGTTGAGACGGGGCGCAGGCGGAAAGCAAAATACAGGCGAGCGAGAGCCCGATAACCCGCCTGTTCATACGAAACGAAAATTGCATGGATCTCCTTCGAATGGACCAAACCTATTATAGAATTCAGAACTGATCGTCGTGCGATTCTCTGACTTCGTCACCCCATGATTTTAATCCCATTGCAACAATTAAACAGGCTTCACCGCAAAGACTTCGACCGGGATGCTCTTGCCTTTGAAAAGCACGGGCCCCAGCGCTTCCACCTCGATCCGGGCATCCAATTTCTCGCGCGTATTCCGGTCGATCAGAATGGGCCGCGCCGCGATCTTCGTGTGATCTTCAATGCGTGAGGCGAGGTTCACCGTGTCGCCAACGCAGGTGAAGGTGGCGTGATGCTGCGTGCCGGTGTAACCCGAAATCATGCGCCCGGCCGCGATCCCGATCCCGATTTTGATCTGCGGCTTATTTAGTGCGGCCTGTTCCTGATTGAAGCCTTTCAACAACTCCAGCATCTCCAGCGCGGCGCGCACGGACTGCTCGCAGTGATCCGCGCGCTGGATCGGTGTTCCGAAGACGGCCATCAATCCATCGCCCTCAATTTGATTCACGATTCCGCCATGACCGGTGATGGCGTCGAACATCAGCGCAAAATAGTTGTTGAGCAGTTCAATGATCTCCTGCGGCTCGCGGGCTTCGGACAATGAGGTAAAGGAACGAATGTCCGCAAACATCACCGAAGCGTCCACATATTTTCCGCCGAGTGAAAAGCCCTCACGCAAAAGCTGATCGGCCACCTGGTCATTTGCAAAGGTGCGGAATAATTTTCTCTGCTGGTCGCGCAATCTTTTCTTTTCAAGGCTGGCAGTGATGCGCGCCCGCAACAGGGTCGGATTGAGCGGCTTGACCAGATAGTCCTCGGCGCCCATCTCCACACATTTGATCACGCTGTCAAGTTCATCCAGCGAGGATGTCATGATGACCGGCATATCGCGCAAAGACGGATCCCGCATGCAGGCTTCGAGCGTTTGGTAGCCGTTCAACTCCGGCATCTCGATGTCCAGCAAGATCAGATCAAAATTGCCCGCGCGCAGTTTCTCGAGGGCCTGCCTGCCGTTCTCTGCCGTTTCAACCAGGTGACCTTGTTGTTCCAGGCCGTGGGTCAAGAGAAGGCGATTGACCTTGTTGTCGTCCACGACCAGGATGCGTCCGGACTCATGCATGGAATTCATGCCATGCCCTTTAATTCCCGGGCGGCGGTCTGGTACGCTTCTTCCAGGGCCCGGAGCCTGCCGCCAACTTCCGTGAGCTTATTTTCGCGGCCGAGCGTTTCCAATTCCTTCGCCAGACCCGATAAATGATTCGCACCGAACGAGGCCGCGTTCGATTTCAACGAATGCGCGGCGCGCCGGAAGGATTCTGCGTCGTTTGAGGCGAGGGCGGCCTGCAGTTGGATCATGAGCTGCGGTGCATCCTCGAGAAATGTGTCGATTAATTCGTCGATAAAGTCTGCTCCGGCCATTTGCTTCAGATCTTCAAACGCATTCCTGTCGATTACCGATGTCATAAATCTCCTTGTGCATATGCATATCATCGCGCTCGCAGAAGCCAGGCAGTCCTATTTTATTTTTTCACCTTCACCAACGCACCGATCAGCTCATCAATGCGAACGGGTTTGGTAATGAAATCATTCATGCCGGCGGCCATGCACATTTCGCGGTCACCCTGCATGGCATTGGCGGTCAGGCCGATAATGTGCGGATGATGTGCCGGCCATCTGGCGGCAATCTGGCGGGTCGCTTCCAGTCCATCCATTTCCGGCATCTGCACATCCATCAGGATCGCATCGTATTCCTGGCGCTCGACCGATTCGATGGCCTCGATGCCATTCGAGGCCACATCGGCGCGATAACCCATCTGCTCCAAAATGCGCAGTGCGAGCTTTTGGTTGACCGCATTATCTTCCGCCAGGAGGATCTTCAGCGGATGGCGCGCCGCAAATTCGGGGTCGAGTTTGAGACGCTCGGGCGTGGGCCTGGCTTCCTGCAGCGGCGCCTCGGCAAACAGTCCGGCCAGGGTATCGAACAACTGCGACTGCTTGATCGGCTTCGCCAGATAGGCTGTGAACAATTTTGAATCCTCACCGACTTCGCGGCGTCCCAGCGAGCTGAACAAAATCAAGGGCAGGGATGAATTGAGTTTGCGGATCTCCGTTGCGAGCTGCACGCCATTCATATCGGGCATGTGCATATCCAGAATAACCACATCGAACTTCTCGCCGCCCTGAAGCCATTCGAGGGCCTCACGCGGGGCCTCCGTATCGCGCGAGACCATCCCCCATTTGGCGGTCTGCGTGTTCAGGATGCGGCGATTGGTGGCATTGTCATCCACGATCAGAATCCGTTTCTGGCTCAACTGAGGCTGGATTCCGTTAAATTCGCGCCGCCTCGGCTCAGGCAATTCGGCGATGGGCGCGATCATGTTAAAGGTGAAGATCGAACCTTTACCGGGTCCTTCGCTTTCCGCCCACATGGCTCCGCCCATCATTTCGCTCAGCCGTTTGCTGATCGCGAGCCCCAGGCCCGTGCCGCCGTATTTCCGCGTGGTGGACGAATCCGCCTGCGAGAACGATTGAAAAATGCGACTCATGCCTTCGGGCGAAAGACCGATGCCTGTGTCACGGACCGCGAAGGTGAGTTCCACGCTGTTCTTTGAGGCTGGCTTGGAGGCAACAGTCAGGACCACTTCGCCCTTGTCCGTGAACTTCACGGCATTGCTCAGCAAGTTGAGCAGGATCTGCCGCAGACGTGTTTCGTCGCTTTGGATGGCGGAGGGCACCTCCCCCTCAAAAATATAAGCGGTATCGAGTCCTTTCTCGATCGAGCGCGCCGTTACGAGGTCGAGCGCCGATTCGACGCAGTCGCGCAGGTCGAACGGTTGCGATTCGATGTCCATGCGTCCGGCCTCGATCTTGCTGAAGTCGAGGACATCGTTGATGATGTTGAGCAGCGCATCGCCGGAGTTGCGGATCGTCTCGGCATAATCGCGCTGTTCAGGATTGAGCTGTGTGTCCAGCAGCAATCCGCTCATGCCGATGACCGCGTTCATGGGTGTGCGGATTTCATGGCTCATCGTGGCCAGGAAAGAACTCTTGGCTTCATTGGCGGACTCGGCCGCGGCGCGGGCCTCGCCTGCTTCGTTAAATAAACGAGCATTCTGCAAAGCCACGCCGACGTTGGCGGCAATGGTGCCGAGCAGGCGCTGATCGTTCTCTTTGAAGACATTTTCCTGTTCGGTGTTCTGCACGCTGATCACGCCGACCGCTTTTCCCGCGACGAAGATCGGCACGCCCAAATAGGAGCGCGCCTGCCTCCCGATCACGGTGGGCCCCACATGTTCGCGCTGCCGGTCCACTTCCCGGTTGATCAACAACGGTTTGCCTTCCTGAATAATCTTGCTGGTCAGGCCCTGACCAAATTCAATCGAGGTTAGTTCTTCGCCGTATTGATACGGAAAGTGGATGGTGCTGGCCGCGCTGTCGAGCAGAGCCACATACGCAATATCCGCCTGGAAACGGGCCCGCACCTGTTCGCCCACCAGTTGAATCAGCGAGTCGAGATTGAGTTCGCCCGCCAGCGCGTTGCTGACCGTGTTGATGGTGGCCAGTTCGGTGGCGCGCTGCTCGGTCTCGGCGAACAGGCGGGCGCTTTCCAAAGCCACACTCATGGAGGAGGCAAGCGTTGTCAATAAGCGCAGGTCAGAATCCGTGAAGGCATGTTCGCGCCGGGTATTCTGAACCGAAATGACGCCCCTCGATTCATCGCCGATCAACAGCGGCACATAAAGAGCCGATTTGGGCTCGGTGCCCCCCCCGATGATATAAGAACCGACCTCGGCGGAACGCTCCCGCATCTTCTCGTTGACCATGACCGGCTGGCGGGTCCGCATCGCCAACGGGCCGAAACCCCGGTCGTCATGTGGAATCGGGTCCTGCTTCAAACGGATGCCATCCTCCACAATAAAGGGATAATACTCGGTGTCCTTTTCCTGATCGTAGAGCATGATGAAGCAGGTTTGCAGGCTGAAGATCTCACAAATCTTATTGCCGACCAGATCATAGATGGCCTGCATATCCAATTTCGACGCAAGACCCTGCTGCACGCTGTTGATAATTGCAAGTTCCGCTGCGCGTTGTTCGGTCTCTTTGAGCAGACGCTGGGTCTCATCGAAGAGGCGTGCGTTCTCGAGCGCCACGCTCATGCTGTTGGCGAGGGTTTGCAGAAGGCGCACATCCGAATCGTTGAAGGCATTCTCGCGATCTATGTTTTGCAGGCTGATATAACCCTTCAATGTATTGCCCACAAGCAGTGGGACGAATAAAAGGGATTTGGAACTTGCTGTGCCGGGGACAATTTCCAGGCCGAGCTCGCTCATCCTCTGTTCGGCATCCTGGTTGATCAAGATCACCTGCGGGGCGTTTACAAATCTCCGTTCAAACTCGGTGTGCAGGCCTGGATTATCGACACCGGATTCATCGTAGAACCGCCGGCCCTTTTCCCAGCCGTAGCTGATACAGGAGGTTTGGGAATGGGTGTCAATGCTTACCAACATGATGGCCTGGGCATTAAAGATCTCCCGGATCTTATCTCCGACGAGATCGTAAATGCCTTGGATGTCCATCTTCGCAACCAGGCCCTCCTGCACGCTGTTGATGATGGCCAGTTCCGCCGCCCGCTGTTCGGTCTCTTTTAGCAGACGCTGGGTCTCGTCGAAGAGGTGCGCATTCTCGAGGGCAGTTCCGAGCGAGGCGGCGACCGTGGTCAGCAGGCGCAGTTCGGATTCGCCAAAGGCGTGCTCGCGCTCGTAGTTTTCGATGCCGATCAGGCCCAGGACGCGGTCACTGCTGATGATGGGAACGGAAACACCGGATTTGCTTTCATCCGTTCCGGCGATCGCAGGCGAGATCGCATTTCCCTCTTCTGCGGTATTCCAGATGACAGGCTGGCGATCTTTCAGGGTCCTTGCCAATATTCCATTTGGCCTCGGCGGATGGGAGGGAATATTGAGACGTTCCCCATGTTCGAAGTTATAAAGGTAATGAACCAAATTGGCCTTTTCATCGTACCAATTGATGCCGAGATCGGGAGTATTGAATACTTCGCGCAGCTTACCGCCGACCAGGTCCACGATGGCCTGGAAGTCCAGCTCGGCGGCGAGCCCCTGCTGGATGGAGTTGATGATCTGCAGTTCCGCGACACGTTCCTGCTCGGCCTTGAAGAGGCGTTGGGTCTCGTCGAACAGACGGGCGTTTTCCAGCGCCACACCCATCGAGGCCGCGATGGTCTGCATCAGGCGAATATTCGATTCGTTGAAAGCGTCCGGCCGCTCGTAATCTTCGACCGAGATGCCTCCGATCACTCTGTCGCCCGAGATGATCGGTACGCTCGCCAGGGATTTGGAAACCTCCGTGCCGGGCACGTTGATCAAACCATACGTTACACTGATCTCCGAGGTCCTTCCAAAGACCGGCAGATGGTCCTTTTGTTGTTTCCGAAACAGCGCGCTGGGTTTCATCGGCGGGATGGTGAGGCGCTCACCATGCTCGAACTCATAGAGATAATGCACGAAATCGGTCTGTTCATCGTAAAGACGGATCCCGATTTCATTGGTCCTGAGCACTTCGCGCAGTTTGTCGCCCACAAGATCGACGATGGCCTGCAGTTCCAATTTGGAAGCAAGTCCTTGCTGGATGCTGTTGATGATCTGCAGCTCTGCCACGCGATCCTGCTCCGCTTCAAAGAGACGGGCGTTCTGGATGGCAATGCCCATGTTGGACGAGAGCGTTTGCAGGAGGCGCAGGTGATTTTCATTGAAAGCATGTTGTTTGTAATTGCTGATGCTCACCACACCAATCACGTTCTCACCGACAACGATGGGCACCATCATCATCGATTCGGATATGACGCCGCTTCCTTTTTCCAGGGCTTCCGGGGCAAGATATGCACCGTTTGCTTTTTGCTCTTTCAGCGTTCCCAAGGATAACGGCTGGCGCGATTGGATGACCTTGGTGGTCAATCCCTTGCCGAGCGGGAACGGTTCGATGTAATCAACATATCCGCCCTCGCCCTGGTCATATTCGTAGAGTGAATGGATCATATTGGTCTGCGCGTTCAGCAGCATGATCGAAACGCCCTCGGCACCCAGGATATCGCGCACCTTATCGCCGACGATCCTCGTCATCGTCTTGACATCCAGCGTCTTGGCCATCGCCTCGCCCACGCTGTTTAGGATGGCAAGTTCACTGGTGCGTTGCGCAAGTTCCCTTTCATAGGAATCCAAACGCTCTTTGACCGATTGAACGGCAGACGGTTTCCCCGCCTTCCTTGCCCGGACCGCATGTTTCGTCGATGGTTTGGAAGCGGTTGTGGTCTGCCTCTTCGATTTCCCCTCCCGCGAACCGAGGTGGGAGGGTTCCGCCTGTGATGACTTCCTGTGGATTTTCTGTGCTGCCAGCCGTGTTTTCTTTGCCATGACCGCGCTCCAATTCGGATAAGCCAAGTCTACATTTGGGCCAGCAATCCGTCAATAGACTTGAGGCAGCTTAATGGCAAAAGACACAAACCCGAGGCGGCGCAGAGGCACGGACCGGATCCGTCAAAGGCCCGTTTTGATCCGGAGCATAAGACTGCGCGGTCGGCAAAACCATTTTGGCGCTAGCCCTCTACAGGTCCTGAGCCCCGCGCAGAGCTCGGCGATTCATAATTTGATAAATAAGAGCGATTGTGTGATTCATGGCTGGTCTCCAGGCGCCAACGGAAGGTCGTTCATAAAATAATTACAAATGTCAATTGTAATTTTCATCGTCGGTTGTATACTGGATGAGAACATGCCTTTGGTTAAGGCACGACTGGTCCGTTGGGTGAGGAGGAAAAATGAACAAGATAAATCTGGGCACCAAAATCCGCAAAGCTCTATATGGCATCATGCTGGGGGGCTTGATTTTTTATACCTGTGGCGCCGGCAATTTGACAGCCGCACACGCCCAAGACGCTGCGACCGATACGCCCGCCTTTACGGATACGCCGGCATACACTCCGAGCAGCACGCCCGCCTTTACGGATACGCCGGCATACACTCCGAGCAGCACGCCCGCCTTTACGGATACGCCGGCATACACTCCGACCGGCACACCCACGAA
>DATJBI010000152.1:0-80209 GCA_035515435.1 Anaerolineales bacterium | reverse complement strand
AGGAACCGGCTTGACAATATTCAGGCACTGAATTATAGTTACTACTATAAAACCTATAATATCAATAGACATTATATGAGACTATCGAAGCGCGGTGAATATGGTTTGCGTGCCATGATCATGTTGGCAAGCCCGGGATCTGATGGACATCCCCCGGTTCTCCAGATTCGAGAGATCTCCGAGCGGGAAAGGATCCCCGCAAAATTCCTCGAACAGATCCTGCTCACCCTGAAGAATGCCGGGCTGCTACATAGTAAGATGGGCGTAGGCGGGGGTTATCATCTGGCGAGACTGGCCAGCGAGATCAGCCTGGGCCATATTGTGCGCATCCTGGATGGCCCATTGGCGCCCGTCAAGTGTGTAAGCCAGATGGCTTATGAGCCATGCGGCTGTCCGGATGAGGAGACTTGTGGCCTGCGCCTGGCGATGGGCGATGTCCGTAACTCGATCGCAGAGATCCTGGATGGCACCTCCTTGGAGGATGTCACGCGCCGGGTGAGTGAGGTCCGTCAGTCGATACAAGCTCGCTGAGGCGGTTTCTCGATCATTTTTTTTGTGGCTCAAAAGTCTATTACTATTATAGACTTTATAGCATAAACCGATATTCTGGAGGCAATATGAAAAACGTGTTCTTTAAGCTATTGAGTCTGGTTGCGATAGGGATGCTGGCGCTGGCAGGTTGTGGCAGCCCAACGACAGCGGCGACTGCCGTCCCTGCTTCAACCCAGCCGGCCGCCGCTCCGGCTGCGGCGTCCACCGCTGCCGTTCCCACCGCTCAAGCGCTTAGCGGAACGATCAACGTTTCCGGGGCTTTTGCGCTGTATCCCATGATGACCGTCTGGGCTGCGGAATTTACCAAGCTTAACCCGGGTGTCCAATTCAATGTACAGGCCGGTGGGGCCGGTAAAGGCATGACGGATGCCCTGGCAGGCGCCGTTGATATCGGCATGGTCTCACGCGCCATCCAGCCCGCAGAGGAAGCCAAGGGCGCATATTGGGTCCCCGTTGCGAAAGATGCCGTCTTCCCCTTTGTCAGCGCACAAAATCCCGTATTGGCCGACCTGATGGCGCAGGGGATCAGCCCGGCCACGTTCAAGAAGATTTTCATAACCGGTGAGATCACCACCTGGGGCCAGGTGACCGGAAAGCCCGAAGACAAAGATGCAATCCATGTTTACACTCGTTCCGACTCGGCGGGTGCGGCGGATATGTGGGCACAGTTCTGCGGCGGAAAGGCCCAGGCGGATATTTTGACAACCGCCATAGGCGTCAATGGAGAACCGGCATTGGTGGATACAGTGATCAAGGACCCCCTTGGAATATCCTACAGCAACTTGAACAGCGTATTTGATGTGACGAGCGGCAACCTGGTGGCGGGAGCAGCTGTGCCGCCGATCGATGTGAACGGTACGGGCCAGGCAACACCAGATGAGGTGTACAAGACCACGGCCGACGCGGTCAACGCCGTCGCCTCAGGAAAATACCCATCCCCTCCGGCCCGTTTTGAGAATCTGGTGACGAGGGGCAAGCCCTCGGGTGTGGTGCAGGCCTTCCTGGTCTGGATTCTCACGGACGGTCAAAAGGACCTTGGCCAGGCGGGGTATGTGCCCTTGACGCCGGATCAGCAGGCGGCCGCATTGGCAAAAGTCCAATGAATCGACAAATTCAATTTGATGTAAACCAGGTGAATATCAAGACAGAAGGTCGGCTGAGCCGGCCTTCTGTGGTCGCCCGCAACAGGCAAAATCGACTGGCCCGGCGCACATTTTTTGTCGTTACGCTATTGCCGATGATCCTCATTGCAGCCATCACCCTCATGTTGATCGTGCGTTCGTGGCCCATCCTGAGCGCGTTTTCCCCCAGGGATCTATTTCTGGGCTCGACCTGGCGGCCGGACCGCGGGCTCTTCGGTTTCTGGCCCTATATCACCGGCACCTTCTGGGTAACCGCCGTGGGCGTCCTGCTTGCAGTTCCGCCCTGCCTGCTCACCGCGTTGTATTTATCTGAATATTCTCAATCATTTACCCGTTCGATCGCCAAGCCCATCCTTGACCTGCTCGCGGCCATCCCTCCCGTGGTATACGGCGTATGGGGATTAATTGCGATCGTTCCATTCGTGGAAGATGTACTGGCGCCGCTTTCCAGGCGATGGCTCAATTTCATCCCGATCTTTGCCGTCAACCAGCCGACCGGGTTCAGCATCGTTGCCGGGGGCATTGTGCTGGCCGTGATGATTGCTCCCTTGATCATTTCCGTCGTGTATGAAATTCTGAGGACCGTCCCGAACGATCTTCGACATGCCTCCCTGGCCCTTGGAGCCACGCAGTGGCAGACGATCCGTCAGGTGGTGATCCCGCGGGTCATTCCCGGAATGGTCGCGGCGATCGTGTTGGCCGCTTCACGCGCCCTGGGCGAAACGATGGCCGTGTTGATGGTGGTCGGAAACGTCGCGCGAGTTCCGCAGTCCATCTTCGATGCGGCCTATCCGCTTCCGGCGCTGATCGCCAACAATTATGGCGACATGATGTCCATCCCGCTGTATGATGCCGCGTTATTGTGTGCGGCGCTTATTCTGCTCGTCGTTATTTTGGTCTTCAATATCCTTTCGACCCTGGTGCTTCAGCGAATGCTCGGGAAAAACTGGACATGATGCGGAAACGTTGGCGGCGGCGGCACATGATCGAGGCCTTTTTTAAAGGCTTGATGGCCGTTTCATTTCTGGTGGTGGCAGGCGGACTGGGCGCGATCCTCTGGACCATTCTGGTCAAAGGTCTGCCTGCCTTGACGTGGGACATGATCACGCAGGTGCCTCAGGGCGGTTTTTACCTTGGGAAGGGCGGCGGCGTATTGAACGCGATCCTTGGTTCGCTTTATCTGGCAGGCGGCGGCACACTGCTGGCGCTGATATTCAGCCTGCCGATCGCCCTTTATCTTGAAACCTATCTCGGCGACTCGGATTGGGGCCGTTATGTTCGTCTGTCGCTGGACGTGCTGTGGGGAATCCCAACGATCGTTTACGGCGTGTTTGGTTTCATCATCATGCTGGCAATCGGCCTGCGGGCTTCGCTCCTGGCCGGGATCGTTGTGTTATCGCTGGTTGAGCTGCCGATCATGGTACGTGCCATGGATGAAGTGATCCGCCGCATGCCCGTCGACCTCGAGCAGGCTGCGCTGGCCCTCGGCTCGACCAAGCTGGAAGTTGCAATGCGTGTCGTAACCCGTCAAATGCTTCCCGGGATGATCACGGCCATCCTTCTGGCTTTCGGACGCGGCATCGGTGATGCGGCCTCGGTGCTGTTCACGGCGGGTTATACCGACCGGATTCCCACCTCCCTATTGCAGCCGACCGCCTCCCTGCCGCTGGCGGTGTTCTTCCAGTTGGGCACCCCCTATCCTGTGGTACAGCAACGCGGTTATGCCTCGGCTTTGATCCTTACCATCATCGTTCTGATCATCAGTATCGGCTCTCGTCTGATCTCGGCACGTTTGAACAAATATACAGTGAAGTAGCGAAGGAAAATTTCATGGACACGCATATTCGGGTTCGCAACTTGAACGCCTTCTATGGCAAACAGCAGGCGCTGAAAGAGGTCAATCTTGAGATCCCCAAAAAGCAGGTCACGGTCATTATGGGACCGTCGGGCTGCGGCAAGTCGACCCTGCTCAAGACGTTCAACCGCTTCCTGGAGTTGACGGACGGTACGCGAATCTCGGGCGAAGTGCTTGTCGATGAGCAGGATATCTACGCCAGCAACGTGGATGTGACGGAAGTCCGCAAGCGGGTGGGTCTGCTGGCACAACGTCCCTCGCCGCTGCCCATGTCCATTTACGAAAATGTGGCCTATGGCATGCACATCCATCAGATGCATAAAGACCGCGTTTCCTATAAGCAGGCGGTCCGGCATTACCTCGAGATCGCCGGACTTTGGGACGAGGTCGGCAAGCGTCTGCACGACCCCGCGACCAGCCTTTCGATCGGCCAGCAGCAGCGGCTCTGTCTGGCGCGTGGGTTGGCGGTTGAACCGGAGATCATCCTGGGCGACGAACCGACTTCGGCGCTCGACCCGCTGTCGGCGCAGAATGTCGAGCGGCGGTTGCTGGATTTGAAAGAGCAGTACACCATCGTGATCGTGACGCACACGCTGCGCCAGGCGAAGCGTCTCGCAGATTATGTGATCTACATGTATCTGGGCGAAGTCGTCGAGGCGGGGCCCGCCCACGGCGTCTTTAACAATCCGCAGCATGAACGGACCCGCGCCTATCTGGAGGGACAATTCTAATTTGAAGGGGCGCCGCGCGGGTCGCCGCTTCATCACATTGGGTTTATAATCCGTTTCGGAGCAGCTATGAAACGAATCGGTCTGTTATTGGTTTTCCTGATCGGGTTGTCCTTTACATTTCACTCTGCACACGCGCAGACCGATCCGCAGGGCGGCTTCGTGTCCCCGGCGCAGCCGCTCATCCTGGTCATGAACGCGGACGGAACGATCGAGCCTGCCATGCAGGAGTACTTCGAGCGCGGAATTCGGGCGGCCGAACAGCGCAACGCGGAAGCTCTCATCATCCAGCTGAACACGCCCGGCGGCGATCTGCAAAGCATGGATAACATCATCCAGGATATAGGCGCCAGCACGGTGCCGGTAGTGATCTATGTTGCCCCAAATAGTGCGATGGCGGGAAGTGCCGGAGCTTTGATAACCATCGCGGCCCAGGTCGCGGCGATGGCCCCCGAGGCGGCGATCGGTGCTTCCAGCCCGATCGATTCGAGCGGCCAGAACCTGGATTCGACCCTGGCCACCAAGCAAAAGGAAATCATGAAGGCAACCATTCGCCCGCTGGTGGAACGGCGCGGCGCTGATGCGACCCAACTGGCCCAGGATATGATTGATAACGCCAAGGCGGTTTCGGCCTCCGAAGCTTTGCAGGCCCATTTGATCGATTTCACGGCCGTTGATGTAAACGATGTGGTCAAGAAACTTGACGGCTTCACGGTGACCATGTCGAGCGGCACGCTTACGCTTCATACCGCCAACGCCGTCACCGAACCGTTGGACATGAATCTGATCGAACAGCTTTTATTGATCCTGACCGACTCAAACTTTGTTTTCATTCTGCTCTCGGTCGGCGTGCTGGCCCTGCAGATCGAGCTGTCCCATCCCGGCACCTGGGTGCCCGGTTTCATCGGTGTGGTCTGCCTAGCGCTGGCGATCTATGGCATGGGATTGCTTTCGGTCAACTGGTTTGGCTTGATCTTCGTTGGCACGGCATTCGTCCTGTTCATCCTCGATATCAAGGCGCCGACCCACGGCGCGCTCACGCTGGTCGGCATTGCCTCGTTCATCTTCGGCGCGCTGATGTTGTTCAATTCCCCGAGCGTGCCGTCATTCGAGCGTGTTTCCGTGCCGCTGGTCGTTGCCGTGGGCATTGCCATTGGGTTAATGTTCGCCGCCATCGTGACGTTCGCTCTGCGTACGCTGCATTCTCCCCTTCAATCGGGTGTAGAGACCATGGTTGGAAAGACGGGCTACGCCAAAAGGGATTTTGATGCAGCCGGACAGGTCCAGGTCGGCTCGGAGCTTTGGACGGCAGAGGCCGCCGATGGATCGGGTCAGATTCGTGAAGGCGAGCGTGTCGAAGTGGTCGAAGTGAAGGGCCTGCGTCTCAAGGTCCGTAAAATATAACGGCGTGAGAGCTGTCCCGTTCCCCTTGCTCTGAAAGCTGACCCCGGGCAGCGCAGAATCGCGTCGTTCTAAACCTTTGGATTTATCATACAAAATGCCATGACATCCACCCCCACACGAGATCGAGTCAACTCCGATGATTTAAACCTGCGGCCCCTGCGGCGTCCCGCGTGGATCAAAGTGCGGGCGCCATCCGGTGAGACCTACGAACGATTGCAAACGTTGATGCGCTCGAAAGCACTGCATACCGTTTGTGAGGAGGCCAGGTGCCCGAACATGGGCGAATGCTGGGGATCGGGCACCGCGACGTTCCTGATGCTCGGCGACGTGTGCACACGCACGTGTGGTTTTTGTGACATCAAGCACGGCAAGCCGGGACTGCTGGATTGGAGCGAAGCCGAGCGCGTGGCGCAGGCCGTGAGATCCATGAATCTCAAACATGCGGTGATCACTTCGGTCAACCGCGACGACCGGCGGGATGGCGGCGCGCCGATTTTTGCGATGGTCATCCGCCGCATCCGCGAAGTGCTGCCCGGTTGTTCGATCGAAGTCCTGATCCCCGATTTCAAGGGCTCGCTCGAAGCCCTGAAGATCGTGATGGAGGCGCGGCCGGAGATCCTGAATCACAACGTGGAAACGGTGCAGCGATTGTTCAAACAGGTGCAGCCGCAGGATAATTATGACTGGGCGGCGGCGACCCTTTCCGGTGCCAAGCAGCTCGACCCCGACGTGCTGACCAAATCCGGCATCATGGTCGGGCTCGGTGAAACCATGGAAGAGGTCAAAGCCGTGATGCGCGACCAGCGTTCGTGGGGCGTGGATATACTGACGATCGGTCAATATCTCCAGCCGAGCAAAAAGCATCTTCCGATGGACCGTTATTACACCTTGGAGGAATTTGTCGAGTTGAAGCGTTATGGGCTGGAGATCGGTTTCAAGTGGGTGGAAGCCGCGCCGCTGGTAAGATCATCCTATCACGCCGCGGAACAGGTGCGCGCCCTGAGCACGGTGCATCGCCAGCTGTACGGCGAGCAGCGGCCGTGACGGCGGGCTCTTATCGCAATTTATATTTTGCCGCGCCGCCTGAGTGCGCCGGTTCGGGATGGATGACTTAAGCAACCTGGCGGGCCTCAAAGATCGGACCGTCACCGCCGCGCTGGCGGATGTGATGCGGGGAATGTTCGTGGGCCTACGGGTCGGTTGTATCCGTTTGACGATCAGCAAGTGGCTGGCCTGGAATGATCAAAGGTGCCAGTTCTTGATGAGGAGATCCAGGGTCCGACCCGGGGGCGAGGACAGAGGGAACAACGAGTTGTATAATGATTAGACAAGGTCCTCGCCCCGAGCGCGTTGATCGCATCGGCGACCGGGCGGTGACCCAATTAGGAGCGAGCCTGCCATGAACGTGCTTTTGATCTATCCCGAATTCCCAGATACTTTCTGGAGCTTTAAACATGCCTTGAAATTCATTCGCAAGAGGGCTTCTTTGCCTCCGCTGGGCCTGCTCACGGTGGCGGCGATGCTGCCCTCTGAGTGGAAAAAACGCATGGTCGATTTGAACGTCGCAAGACTCGATCAGCAGGATCTGGCATGGGCCGATATCGCCTTCGTCAGTGCCATGGTGGTCCAACGCGAATCCACCCGCCAGGTGGTTGCCCGCTGTAAAGCCGCGGGCCTGAAGGTCGTGGCGGGGGGGCCGCTTTTTGCTGCCGAGCACGGGCAGTTCGAGGAGGTGGATCACTTCGTGTTGAACGAAGCGGAACTGACCCTGCCGCCATTTCTCGATGACCTGGAGCAGGGCTGCGCGAAACGCATCTACACTTCGACGGAGTTCCCGGATATCGGGCGGACGCCTGCGCCTCTGTGGGAACTGGCTGATCTGAAACGCTACGCGACCATGGCGATCCAGTATTCGCGTGGTTGTCCGTTTGACTGCGAGTTTTGTAATATCACGACCCTGCTGGGCCACAGGCCGCGCATAAAAACGGCCGGACAGATCCTTCGGGAGCTGGATGGGCTTTATCGGCTTGGCTGGCGCGGGACGGTTTTCTTTGTGGACGACAACCTGATCGGCAACAAGAAACATCTCAAAGAAGATCTGCTGCCTGCGCTGATCGAATGGCGCAAGGACAAGACCGGCTTTGTGTTCAGCACCGAGGTCTCGATCAACCTGGCGGACGATCAGGAGCTGCTCGATCTGATGTCGGAAGCAGGTTTCGATACGGTCTTTATTGGCGTCGAGACACCAGATAATGACAGCCTGGCTGAATGCAACAAGAAGCAGAACCAGCGCCGTGATCTGGTGGCGGACGTCAAACGCATCCAGCGCAGCGGACTGCAGGTCCAGGGCGGATTCATCCTCGGCTTCGACAGCGACACGCCGTCCATCTTCCAGCGCCAGATCGAATTCATCCAGAAGAGCGGGATTGTGACCGCCATGGTCGGGCTGCTGCAGGCGCCCATCGGCACACGCCTCTATGAACGCTTGCTGCGGGAAGGCCGCCTGCTGGGATTGATGTCAGGCGACAATGTGGATGGAACGACCAATATCGTTCCCAAGATGAACATGGACATCCTGCATAAGGGTTACAAAACCGTCATCAATTCGCTGTATGCTCCCAAGAACTATTATGCGCGCGTGATCACGTTTTTGAAGGAATATAGAGCTCCCCGGATCACGGTCCCGCTGGATTTCGAACATGTGATGGCCCTGTTCCGTTCCATCCTGCAGCTGGGCATCCTTGACAAGGAACGTATCCACTACTGGAAACTCTTCTTCTGGACGCTGTTCCGCCGCCCGCAGCTGTTCCCCCTGGCGATCACCTTCGCGATTTACGGCTATCACTTTCGCCAGGTGATGGACCTGCACGTTCTTTAAGCCGTCTTCTTCATTGCCCCGCAACAGAGAAGCAGATCGGCCAGCGGCAGATCGGCCAGCGATTTCAATTCAAGATACTCACCTTTAAAAGGCAGCCGGGAGGTGGTCGGATTGGGCACCGCTACCACCGCGATCCCTGCGGCATTTGCCGCCTCGACGCCGTTGGGGGAATCCTCGAAGACCAGCGCCTGGTCGGCTCGGACATTCAGCCGTTCCAGTGCCTTCAAAAATAGATCGGGTTTGGGCTTGGTCCTGCCAGGGGCGACATCGTCGCCGCAGAGGATCTGATCGAACTGCTCGAACAGGCCCAGCCGGGTCAGGTGCGTGTCCACCCACGAATGCGGAGAACTTGAGGCGACGGCGAGCTTCATGCCTCGGTGTTTTGCCTGGCGGAGGATATCCGTTACGCCGGGCAGGATCGGACTGCGCTTAATTTCGTCTCCGCTTTCATTTCGAAAGCGGAGACGCAGGAGATCGGCCGTGAGCGGGCCGCGCGTCAGGTCATGCAAATGCAGCGCGGCGTCGAAATTGGAGATGCCATATCCGCCGACGGTCTTGATATATTCGTCGTGCGGAAAGGGGCAGCCGTATTCGGCGTAGATGCTTTCCCAGGTGCGGATTTCGGCTGTCTCCGTATCGAGGATGAGGCCATCGAAGTCAAAGATGAGTGCGCTGATCATGGCGGCATTATACCCGACCCCTTGATCTCAAGATCAGGATGGTTCCGCACTCCACTCCGAACCAGCATGGTTCCGCACCCTGAACCATCATGGTTCCGCACCCTGAACCATCATGCTATAATGCGCCTGATCGCATCACATCCGTCGAAGCTGATATGAGGTGAACATGGTCAATTTCAACAACGTGGGAAAAGGCGTTTATATTTGGCAGCCATCAGCCATCGAAGGCGGCAACCCGTACAAGATCCTCTCCCGCTTGCAGATGGCGGGCGTGCAATCGGTGGCGCTGAAGATCTGCGATGGGTTCACCATTCTGGGGGGATTGGAGTTGCTGATCCAGGCATTAAGGCAGAATAACATCCTGGTCGCGTGCTGGGGCTATTCCTATCTCACGCGGGCGCCCCAGCAGGAGGCGCAGGTCGTGGCCAGCGCCTGCCGGCGCTACAATCCCGACTTTTATCTGATCGATGTGGAGGCGGAGGTAGAGAATAATTATGCGGGGGCGGAACTATTCATGAATGTGCTGCGCCCGGCCCTGGCAGGTCTGCCGCTCGGCTTAAATACATTTTGGGATCCCCTCCAACATCCGCTTTTTCCGTGGAATACGTTCTTAAGCAATGTGGATTTCGTATGTCCACAGGTGTATTGGAGGGATGTGGATCCGATCGGCAAGTTGAGACAGAGCCAGCAGCATTATGCCAGCATTCCCAATGCGCCCCGCCTGGCCATGCCCCTGGTGGCTGGCGATATGTACATTGATCATGGCGTCGAACCGACGCCCGACCAGCTGGCCCAATTCCTGGCGACCGCGGTTGGGGACCCGACCATTCAGGGCGTCTTCATGTGGATCGCGGACGACACGCAGACAACCCCGGAACTCTGGCAGGCATTTTCCCAATTCCACTGGAAGGAGGGACCCGACCCAGCGCAGCCGATGGCCTGGGCGCAGGTCAAGACGCCGCTAGGGCTCTACATCCGTTCCGCTCCCTCCGGAAGCAAGATCGGGGCGCTGTCCAAGGCCCAGCTGGCGCCGATCTGGTACATCAGCGATGATCAATGGGGTGCGATCACGCCTGCCCACGACCAGTGGATTTATGTTGGCAACCCGGATTATGCGAGTCTGGTTGTGAATCCCGCCAACATTCCACCGACGCCCGCGCCCCCGCCCGGTGCCTTTCAGGCCAAGGTCATTCCTGCCGCGGGACTCAATGTGCGCGATAACCCCAACGGAAGCAAGATCGGCGCCCTGCCCGCCGGAACGGTCGTCCAGGTCTACGAGGAAACCGACGGCTGGGCAAGGATCAATCCCACGCAGAGCCAATGGGTCAGTGAAACGTACTTGACCAAAGTAACTTGATCTATTCAGAAAGATCTCCCGCAGCGCTGCGGGAGATCTTTCTGCTATGCGGCCATGCCGATCTGGCGAAACTTCTTCAGGAAATTCCAGCCGACCATCTTGTGACCCTCTTCATCCCAAAGGCGCAGGCGGAGCGACTTAAGGCTGAAGAGCAGAGTCATCGGCTTGACGTGGAAGATCGGATTCTCGCGGTGGCACTGAGGCAGTTTGTAGTTCGGAATCTTCGGACTTAAATGATGGATGTGATGGAACCCGATGTTGCCGGTAAACCATTGCAGGATGACGGGTAGTTTATAGAACGAACTGCCATCCAGTCCGGCTTTGGCAAATTCCCATTGATCCTGATGCTCCCAATAGGTCGGGTCAAAATTATGCTGAACGTAGAATAGCCACACACCGACCGAGGTGGCGATCACCAAAACCGGCAGCTGCACCATCAGATAGGTTTTCCAGCCGATCAGCAGGATCAGCGATCCGATCAACGCGACCAACGCCGCATTGGTCCACCAAACGCTGGCGATCTCGCGCTTGCCTTTGGCCGGAGGGATCCGCTCTACCACCACGAACATCAGCGCTGGGCCGATCAGGAACAGTGCCAGCGGGTTACGCATCACGCGGTAACCGAACTTCTTCCACCAGGGCGCTTCGAGATATTCCCTGACCGTCATGGTGTACACATCGCCAATGCCGCGCCGATCCAGGTCGCCGGCCGTGGCGTGATGGATCGCGTGTTCATGGCGCCAGCGATAGTAGGGGGTAAAGTTCAGGATACCGGTGATGATGCCAAGTGTGTCATTGGCCTTCTTGGATTTAAAGAACGAGCCGTGCCCGCAGTCATGGAAGATGATGAAAGAGCGTACCATGAACCCGGCGGTGGGAATCGCCAGGAGCAGGGTCAGCCAGTAGGAAATTTCGACCGTGCGGATCATCAGATACCAGAGCGCGAAGAACGGAACGAGCGTATTAACCACCTGCCATAAACTGCGTCGCAGGTCGGGGCTGGCATAACGGGCGACCACATCCTGCCAGCGATATTTTTTTGCCCCGCTTGTGTTATCCAGAGTTTCATTCATATTAACCATCCAATCGAGGCAGGGATTGTACCCTGAAAGCAGACCCAGCGGATGAGAAAAACCTTTCTGTTTCCATTCAAATCGGAGGGCGGATCGAGCGCCTGGTTGGAAGGAAGCTTCCGAACTGGTTTGTAAAGAGGGGCAGGGGGTTGTTAAAATTTCTCGCCGCAGCGGCACCTGCATCCCATGCGGCGAGAAACCAAAGAGCGGGGAAACGATTCGTCTTCTTTCAATCCACAAACTGCGGCATGACATCCGAGGCGAGCAGTTCCAGGCTCTCGAACTCGTTCTTGTAACTGCTCAAGATAAGCAGCTGCGTGCCGGCATCCGAGTACTGGCCGAACAGATCGATCGCCTGCGGAACGGTCAGGGCGTAACCGCGGAACGGTTCGGGAAGCTGCAGGCGCTGCTTTCTGGCTTGCAGCGTCGATTCATCCTTTGCCACCAGCAGAGACGTCAGGTTGGTACGTTGAATCGAGTTGAAATCACGTCCAGCGTCCTCGCAATGCTTTCGCAAAATATCATACTTCTTCCTGACCATCCCCGGATCACCGAACACGTTGCAGGCGTCGCCCCAACGCGCCACGGCACGCAACGTCAGCTGCTCACCGCTCCCGCCGATCAGGATAGGCGGGTGCGGCTTCTGCAGGGGCTTTGGTTCGAGAATGGCATCTTTGATGTGAAAATATTTCCCGTCAAAGTTCGCCCGCGGCTCACGCCACATGGTCGTGATGAGTTGAATCGCCTCCTCCATCTGCCGGATGCGGACGGCGGGCTTCTCGGGAAACTCCCAGCCGTACTGGTTGTATTCCTGCACGTTCCAGCCTGCGCCGATGCCCAGCGTGAGACGTCCGCGGCTGATGATATCGACTCCGGCTGCGATCTTTGCTAGGTGCGCAGGGTTGCGATACCCGACCGAAGTGACCAGCAGCGAAAGCCGCGTCTTGCTCGTAACCGCCGCCAGCGCGGCCAGCGTCGACCAGCCTTCCATGAAAGGTTCATCCGCCACGCCCACTCCCGGTATTTGAATTAAATGATCCATCAGCGAAAACCAGGTGAAGCCGTGCGTTTCCGCCCATTGCGCCTTGCGTTTGACTTCTTCGAAAATCTCGTATTGATCCGAACCGAACAGCCACGAAGGGTTATGAATTCCGAATTTCATCTTGGCTCCTGTGAACGCGCGATCTATTTTTGAACCTGTCACTTGCATTATACAGAGATTTCCCCGGAAGATGTGAATATTGCAGAATGGAACAAAGAGGCGGCACGGGGCGCTCGCGTTCCAATTTTCCTTTTATTTCGAAGTAAAGTAGAATCAGCTCTCAAGCAGGAATTTTTTTACGGCAGGCAAATATGACAAAACGAATTGGAATACTGACCAGCGGCGGCGACGCGCAGGGCATGAATGCAGCAGTGCGGGCAGTCGTTCGCACTGCCTTGGACAGGGGTGCGGAGGTTTTTGCGATCTATGAAGGCTACCAGGGTCTCGTAGAGGGCGGCGGCTCCATCCGCAGGATGGACTGGGATTCGGTGGGAGGCATCCTTCAATTGGGGGGCACCGTCATCGGCTCGGCGCGCAGCGACGCCTTCCGTACGCACGACGGCCGCCGGCAGGCGGCAAAGAATCTGGTCAAGGCCGGCATCGATGGACTGATCGTTATCGGCGGCGACGGCTCGCTGACGGGCGCAAATGTTTTTCGCCAGGAATGGCCCGCCCTGATATCCGAGCTCGTGCGCCTTGGTGAGATCAGCGCAGAGCAGGCCGCCGGATACCCGAACTTTTCCATTGTGGGATTGGTGGGTTCGATCGACAACGATTTCTCCGGCACGGATATAACCATCGGAGCGGATTCCGCACTTCATCGCATTACCGAGGCGGTGGATGCCATTACCAGCACCGCGGCCAGTCACCAGCGCACGTTTGTCGTCAAGGTGATGGGACGCAATTGCGGCTATCTGGCCCTGATGGGTGCCCTGGCCTGCGGCGCGGACTGGGTTCTGATCCCCGAGGCGCCGCCGGATGTGGAGAATTGGGAGGACGTGCTGGCCGAACGCCTCAAAGCCGGACGCAAGGCCGGCCGCCGCGACAGCATGGTGATCCTGGCGGAAGGCGCGCATGACCGGAACGGAAATTACATCGGCAGCAGCGACGTGCAACGCGTGCTGGAGGAAAAACTGAAGGAGGAGGTGCGCGTGACCGTGCTGGGACATGTCCAGCGCGGCGGAAGTCCGAGCGCCTTCGATCGGACGCTCAGCACCCTGATGGGCCATGAGGCGGTGAATACCATTCTCGGGGCCAAACCCGAGGATGAACCGGTGGTGATCGGCATCCGCAACAACCGCATCACGCGTCTGCCGTTGATGGAAAGTGTGCGCAAGACGCAGGCGGTGGCCGAGGCGATCAATGCCAGGGACTACGAGCGTGCCATGTCGCTGCGCAGTTCGTCGTTCAAGGATGCCTTCATTACCTTCAAGACCATGGTGCGGGCCCTGCCCCATCCGCTGGATCCGGCCAGGAAGCGCTTCCGGATTGCGGTGTTGAACGCGGGCGCCCCGGCGCCGGGCATGAACACGGCCGGACGCGCCGCCATCCGGCTGGGACTGGACGCGGGGCACGTCATGCTGGGAGTCCACAACGGGTTCGAGGGGTTGATCGAGGGCGATGTGGAGGAAATGAACTGGATGAGCGTGAGCGGCTGGGCTTCGCGCGGCGGTTCGATGTTGGGAACGACGCGCCGCGTCCCGAAAGGACGCGATCTGTACGCCATTGCCCGCGTCATTGAGGATCATCACATCGATGCGCTGCTCATGATCGGAGGCTGGAATGCCTACGAAGCCTCCTTCAATCTATTGTCCAATCGCCCGAACTTCCCCTCCTTCAATATCCCGATGGTCTGCCTGCCGGCCTCCATCAACAACAACCTGCCCGGCTCCGAGTTCAGCATCGGTTCGGACACGGCGCTGAACAGCATCGTGGATGCGGTTGACAAGATCAAACAGTCGGCGGGGGCGACCCGGCGCTGCTTCGTCGTGGAGGTGATGGGACATTATTGCGGCTATCTCGCCCTGATGGGTGGCATGGCGACCGGTGCGGAACGCGTCTACCTCCACGAAGAGGGCATCAAACTGCGCAACCTGCAGATCGATGTGGAAAATCTGTTGAGCGGCTTCCAGTCCGGCAAGCGGCTCGGCTTGATGATTCGCAACGAATATGCCAATCCGGTCTACACCACCACTTTCATCTGTTCGTTGTTCGAGGAGGAAGGGCACGATGTTTTTGATGTGCGCCCGGCCATCCTCGGGCACCTGCAGCAGGGCGGCGACCCGTCACCCTTCGACCGCATCCAGGCCACGCGGCTCGCCTCGATGTGCCTTGAATACCTGCTCGGGCAATGCGAGCAGCAGGAATTCGGCAGCGCCTTCATCGGCATGCAGAACGGACAGATCCATTTCCACGATATGCGCGACTTCGACCGCATGATCGACCTCGAGCATCAACGCCCCAAAGACCAATGGTGGCTGGAATTGAAGGCCATCGCCAGCCTTCTGGCACAGCAGGGACCGAAAGCGCAATGAACCGTTTTGGCACTAACCGGACGTGCGTTCTCGAAGCGATCCACGGGTAAGTCTCCCCGGCGCCGGCCTGCCATGAAGGGCTCGTCCGCCCCGCAGGGAATTTGGACCCGATGTTCCATCCGGGAGAACCAGGGAAAGCCGTGGCGGCCGTCCCGTGCGGCTTGCGTTGGGCTTCCTCGAGGATTTCGCATGCAGCGGAACGCAGCAGCCGCGGGCAATCGTGGATCCCGAATTTCATTTTCTCTCCGAAGGATGCCTGGACCTGTTCTTCAAATGCCGCTGGCATGTGACGGCGATCTTTTGCAGGATGGGAAGAAGGGCAGGTAAATCCATGCCATCGGATGCAAAATTCAATGAGAGGGGTGTTCCATGATGACCACCTGCACCCCCTCCCGCAATTTATGTCCCGACAGAGACAGCGGCCATGCGGACATTGGGGGAGCTAGAATCGCAAGTGCTTGACCGTGATGCCATTGTTGATCAATTCCTTGAGGGAATCGATGCCGATGCGCAAATGGGCCTCCGCAAATTTTCGCGTGACCTCTTTATCGCTCCGGGCGGTCTTGATGCCGCTGTAGATCATCGGTTGGTCGGAGACCAGGAGCAAGGCGCCGACTGAGATCCCGTTATGGAAACCTGTAATGAACAGGGTGGCTGTTTCCATGTCAATGGCCATGACGCGGATTCGGCGCAGGTAGGCCTTGAACACCTCATCATATTCCCAGACGCGGCGATTGGTTGTGTAAACGGTACCCGTCCAATAGTCTCGATCATGATTGCGGATCGTGGTCGAGATGGCTTTTTGCAAATTGAAGGCGGGCAGGGCGGGAACTTCGGATGGAAAGTAATCATTGGAGGTGCCCTCGCCGCGGATGGCCGCGATGGGCAGGATCAGATCCCCGACCTTGTTCTTTCTTTTGAGCCCGCCGCATTTTCCCAAGAAGAGACATGCCTTCGGTTTAATGGCGCTCAACAAGTCCATGACCGTGGCGGCATTGGCGCTGCCCATCCCAAAGTTGATGAGGGTGATGCCCTGCGCGGTGGCGTTTGGCATGGACCTGCCCGTTCCATGGATCGGAACGGCGTTCCACTCGGAGAACATTTGGAGATAGTCGTCGAAATTGGTGAGCAGAATATACCTGCCGAATTCGTTGAGGGGGGTATCGGTGTAACGCGGCAGCCAGTTCTGCACGATCTCTTCTTTGGTTTTCATGGCAACTCCAGATCCGTCAGGGAATGTCACGATTAATCTTACCTGAAATGGCGCGCAGCGAAAGAGGTGAATCGCCGTTGATAGGTTGGGAGGTTGGAAACAACATTGAATGAGCCGACACCCTTCGCCGAAATTCAAGGGCCGTTTTGGCTCTACCAGATGCCCGGGATCAGGGCCTTGCGTTCGGCCGGGTAATCGCGGAACTGTTCGAAGTACCAACGATGATGGGACCAGGCCCGCGGAGCCAGGTTGGCGAAGGTCCATACGGCGAAGGCCAGCCCCGGCACGGACCAGGTGGCCAGCGCCCAGCCGCACCATTCCACGATCTCACCCAAGTAGTTGGGACAGGAAAGGTAGCGATACAGCCCGCCGTGCGGGATCCTGTAGCCGGTTTCGCCGGGGCGGCGCAGTTTGCGCAGCGTATTGTCGGCCCAACGGTTGAGGCCGAACCCAACCACGAACAGGACCGCGCCCGCAATAAAGCGCGGGTCCAGCAGCCAGTTTGTGCTGTAGCGGAGGTATTCAAAATGGAAGAGGTAGCGGCCGTTTGCATAGGCATTGCCCGCATTAAAGATCACTGCCAGCACCGTCACCAGGATGGGCATCTGCTTCCTGCCGTCCCGCAGGAGGAAAGGATAGATGAATGCACGATGGATATAATGCGCCTCCCACAGCAGTAAAAAGGCAACGGTTGCAGCCGTACGCGGCGCGTCGCCGATCAGGAACATTATCAACATCCCAACCGCTGAGACCGATTCCATCACCAGCCAGCCCAACCAGCCGGGCAGAGACGGACCCCATCCGCGGCGGCTGTGCCGGCCATAGGGAGCGCTGACAAAGAACAGCGTGACAAACGTTCCCGCCGCTGCGATAAAGCTGAGGATGAGGATGGTGCGAAAGAATGTGGATTCGGTCATGAGTGCCCTGCCTGCTGTTCGGCGAACCAGTTCAGAGTGTCTTTCAAAGTCAGTTCAAAAGGACGCGGTGCATAGCCCAAATCATGCGCGGCGTGGGCGTGGCTGACCTGCCGGTTGGAGTGCAGTACCTTCAGCATGGCACGCGTGTACAACGGTTGAGAGCCGTTAAGCTGAGCCAATTGCGCCATGATGGGCTGGGCAAATTCTGCCAGCCAGGTGGGAACGCTGAAATGGGGGGCGGCCTGTCCACTGATCTGAGTTGTGAGGCGGGCGACATCCTGCAAGCTGTGCCAGTGGCCGGACAGAATGTAGCGCCCGCCGCTCGGGGCCAAACGTTCGGCCTGCATCGCGCCGGCGACCACATCCCGCACATCCACCCAGTCGTAGCCTCCGTTGACCAGAGCCGGGATGCGCCCGCCCACGAGCAGCTGCAGGGCCTGTCCCAGATAGGAGGGGCGAAAATCGTAAGGCCCGAGGATGGCGGTGGGGATAATAATAACGGTTTCCAGCCCACGCGCCGGCGCCCGACGCGCCACCAATTCGGCGGCAGCTTTGGAGCGCTCATACGGCGGAACACGGCCATCCGTCAGGAGCGGCCGCCCTTCATCCAGGGGTTGATCGAAAGGCTCCGGCTGGTAGGCGCGGATGGAACTGAAATACACCAGCCGACGCACGCCGGAGCGCAGGCAGGCCTCCACCACGTTGCGCGTGCCGTTGACATTGAGGCGCTCGAGCTCCTCCCAATTATCCATGCGGATCGAGATGCCTCCAGCCAGGTGATAAACAACCTGTGCGCCGCGGAAGCCCCGTTCGAGCGAAGCCGGGTCGTTCAGGTCGGCCGATGCCGTTTCCACATGCAGCCCGTCCAATGCGCGGCGGTCGTGATGCACGAGCGCGCGCACCGGCCGTCCCTGCGACAGCAGGGCCCGCATGAGACTGCCGCCCACCAGTCCGGATGCTCCTGTAACGACGATCATGCGATGGATGCCTTCTGGTCGATAGACTCACCTATTCTACCCGGCCCGTTCGGCTTGCCGCATTACGGGACAAGAACTCCGGCTTTCCCCGGAGTTCATATCACGGGATATCGGCCCTGGCGGCGCTCGCCCCGCCATGCCCGGAAGGCTCCTGACCCTTTCAAGGAGCCTCTGAATTCCTGCGCAGATCTTTTGCTGGAGGTTGTGAAGGGGGCAGCTCGTCAGGCCCAGAATCGCGCTCGAGCTCCTCAAGCCACCTGCGCCCGGGCCGGATCCCGGCCGGATAAGCCTGTAATTGCCTGCCTGATCTCCTGGATATTCATCTCGGACTGCTCTCTATGCAGTGGCCTCTTTTTTCAACCCGCTCTCGCAAATCGGCTATATCGCCATTCCAATGCTTCTTTGTTGGGATATTGGGACCGTGAACTGGGCAGGATCAACCGGGACCCATGCAGATCCTTCAGTCCATGCTGCAGAAGGGGCCCATCTTCCTCTTCTAAAATATCCTGGCGGACCTCAATAATGTAATCGGGCCTCACGCCCAGGATGAAACTATCATAAGCCGCATGATGCAATTTGCAGAGAGAAATTCCGTTGTCAACCGTCATCTGGCTCTCCGGCACCGTATCCGGAATGATATGAGCGGCATCCAGCAATTCCCGGTGTTTCAGGCGGCAAAAAGCACATTGCGATCGATAAGCGTCCAGGACCTTTTCCCGAAAACTCCGCTGAAACAATCTCACTTTTAAGGTGGCAGTCAAATAAGCGTGGCGCGCATCCGATACTTCCGCAATTTGTCGTGAGATATTTGTTTCGGAATACGCAAAAGCCGGAGCCGTATCATCCACCGCCACCTTGAATGTGAGATTGCCTGGATCATCGCCAATGATATAAACAGGCCAAGTGGCGAGATATTTTCCAGGTTCGATCCCGTGGAAGTAGACCAGCGGACGTTTTAACTCAAAAACTCTTCGCAGCCCCACATTGTCATGGTGGTTGGGATTCGTGCCGCGATAACGATAAATCAGGAAATTGTCTCTCCCAAAATAATCATCATAAGGACCCTTTGGCGCGGTGGTGATTGAGATTGGCAAATCAAGAATCTGCGGCTTGAAAATCCCCTGTGGAGCAATCAGCGGAATCCGCTGATCCTGAAAGTCAAATCCCTGTTGGAGTAATTTCCGGGGCAGAACATCCCCATGAGAATTGATTTGTTCTGCCAGCCATTGGAACGCAGCGATTCGCACCCGAATATCCATATCCATCATTGGGTATTGCTCCTGCTGATTTCCTGGCATCCTGCGAAATTATAAGGATCAACCCGCAAAATCCTCCGACCGGCCCTGCGATACTCAAGTCGACTACTCCCTGAACAAAGTTGGAGGCGGCGCGCCTGGCGCTCATCAGAAACAAATTTGACCCGGATGCATCGTGCTGAGCGTGCATGGATAACAAGTTGAGTGCAGCCAGGCAGGGCAATTGGTTTATCGCTGGTCTCGTCGGTTGCCGGCGCATCCCAGATCTGAGTCGTCCGGCCGCCGGGTCCCCGCACTGCGACCCAGGGCAGGCCGCGGCCGGGCGCATTCATCTGTTCAACGGTCGTCATGGTCCTGGAGTATAACACGGCAGATTTCCCCTTCCCATTTTCCACTCTCTGATAAAATCATCTCACTATGCCCTCCGATACCCAGGTCATCTACTCCATGAACAAGGTGGGGAAGGTCGTCCCGCCCAACAAACAAATTCTGCGCGATATCTCGCTGGGCTTCTATTACGGCGCCAAGATCGGCGTGCTGGGTCTCAACGGTGCGGGCAAGTCGACGCTGCTGCGCATCATGGCCGGCCTGGACAGGGATTATGTCGGCGAGATCGCCACGAGCAAGGGATACACCGTCGGCTTGCTGGAGCAGGAGCCGAAACTGGATGAGACGAAGACCGTCATCGAGGTGCTCAAAGAGTCCGTGCAGCCCATCGTCGAAATGTTGAAACGTTTCGATGAGGTCAATGCCAGGTTTGCCGAGCCGGATGCGGATTTCGATGCGCTGGTCGCCGAGCAATCCAAATTACAGGAGGGGCTCGATAAGGCGGATGGGTGGAATCTCGATTCCCATCTGGAGGTTGCGATGGACGCCCTGCGCTGCCCGCCCGGCGATATGCCGGTCAAAGTGTTATCGGGCGGGGAGAAGCGCCGCGTCGCCCTGACCCGCTTGCTGCTCACCGAACCTGATATTCTCCTGCTCGATGAGCCGACCAATCATCTGGATGCCGAGTCGGTGGCGTGGCTCGAACATCACCTGCGCGAATACAAGGGCACGGTCATCGCCGTCACACACGACCGGTATTTCCTCGACAACGTCGCCGGCTGGATCCTCGAGCTCGATCGCGGCTACGGCATTCCGTGGAAGGGCAATTATTCGTCGTGGCTGGAACAAAAGCAGGAGCGCATCCGCCTGGAGGAGAGATCCGAATCGAAACGTCAGAAGACGCTTGAGCGCGAACTGGAATGGATTCGCATGTCGCCCCAGGCGCGTCAATCCAAGGGACAGGCCCGCATCAGCGCTTATGAAAAATTGCTTTCTCAGGAGACCGAAGCGCGCCGCGAAGATTTGGAGATCTACATCCCGCCGGGACCGCGCCTGGGGGATATTGTTTTTGAATTCAAGGATCTGACCAAGGCCTTCGACAACCGCCTCCTGCTCGACTCCTTTTCGGCAGCCATTCCCCCCGGCTCCATCGTCGGGATCGTGGGTCCCAACGGCGCGGGCAAGACCACCCTGCTCAAGATGATCGCAGGAAAAGAAAAGCCGGACAGCGGTTCGATCAAGATCGGCGAGACCGTGCAACTCGCGTATGTTGACCAATCGCGTACGCTCGACCCGGAGAAGACCGTCTACGAAGAAATATCGGGGGGGCAGGAAATTCTGGAGCTTGGCAGGCGCCGGATCAACGCACGCGGGTACTGCTCCTCGTTCAATTTCATGGGCACCGAGCAGCAGAAGAAGGTCGGCATCCTCTCGGGCGGAGAACGCAACCGCGTCCATCTGGCCAAGACCTTGACCGAGGGCGCCAATGTGCTGCTGCTGGATGAACCGACCAACGATTTGGACGTCAACACCCTGCGCGCCCTTGAAGACGCGCTGGAGGAATTTGCGGGAACCGCGCTGGTCGTGAGCCACGACCGCTGGTTCCTCGATCGGATCTGCACTCACTTAATCGTGTTCGAAGGCGATTCCGTCGTGCAGATGTACATTGGCAACTGGTCCGATTACGCCGCCATGATGCTGGAGAAATATGGCCGGGATTTGACGCCGCACCGCGTAAAATACAGAATGTTGAAACGCTAGCCAATAGGAGCAAGCTGTGGAAGAGAAGAATACCACCCAATTTGAAGTCCATGATCGGGAAGCATTGGAACATGCCAGGGCAGTCATGAACGCCACCGAATCACCGCGCGCCTGGGCACAGGAAGTCGTCAGGGCCGTCAAACGCAACGAAGCCTGGCGCGGCGAGCGCTGCATCAATTTGCTGGCACCGGAAGCGCCGACCAGTCCCATGGTGCGCTCCCTGCTCTCCTCCGAGATCGGCACACGCGCCGCGGAGGGGCATATCGGCCGTGTCAACCGCTGGTTCGCCGGCACGCAATATATTGACGAAGTGGAAGCCTTATGCGTGGAATTGCTGAAGACCGCCTTCCGCTGCAACTACGCGGACCACCGTCTGATGGGCAGTATGTTGGGGAACCTGGCGGTCTACCACGCCCTGACGCAGCCGGGCGATGTCATCATGTCCGCGCCGCAGCCGTTCGGCGGACACTCCAGCAATCGTTACGATGGTCCGGCAGGGACGCGCGGCTTGAAGATCTATGATGTCCCTTTCAACATGGACGAGCTGGAAGTGGACCTGGAGGCCTTCGCCAAAGTTGCGCGTCAACACCGGCCCAAACTGGTTGTTATGGGAATGTCCATGACACTGTTCCCCCTGCCCGTACGTGAGATGAGCCAGGTCATCAGGGAATGGGACGGCAAATTCATTTTCGACGGCGCTCATCAAGCGGGCCTGATCGCGGGCGGACAATTCCAGGATCCATTGAACGAAGGTGCAGTTGTTTTGACCGGTTCAGCCGGCAAGACCTTTAGCGGTCCGCAGAGCGGCATGATCATGTGGAACGACCCGGACCTGACCCGGCCGATTGCGGACACCATTTTTCCGGCTCTGGCCGCCACCCATCAGGTCAACCGCGTTGCGGCACTGGCAGTGGCCGCGGCCGAGATGATCGAGTTCGGAAAGTTCTACATGGCCCAGATTGTGAAAAATTCCAGGGCGCTTGGCAAGGCATTGGATGAACGCGGGATTCCTGTGCTCGGTGCAAACAAGGGCTACAGCCAGACCCACCAGGTGATTGCCCGGGTGAAACAATTTGGGGGCGGGTTGGAAGTGGCCCATCGTCTCGCCAAGGCCAATATCATTACCAATAAGAATCTTGTCCCCGAAGATAAACCCGCCGACTGGGATCATCCGAGCGGACTGCGAATGGGAACGATCGAGGTCACGCGCCTGGGTATGAATGAAAAAGACATGGGGATCATCGCAGAATTCATGGCACGCGTGCTCGTGAAAAAAGAAGACCCCGAAGCCGTTGGCAGGGCTGTGACGGATTTTCGCCTGCCCAGGCAGACGCTCTATTACAATTTCGATAACGAATACCCGGCGTGGGCCCAGAGGTAGCGCGGCCGGACAGATTCTGGCAGGTGGAGAAACCAGGCGCCAGCTGCCTGACCACGAAGGGAACTGGCGCGTTCATTTCCAGCATGGTCGGATGGGGGATCGGCGGAATCTGCAGGCTTACTCCACCACCACGGCGGCCTCGACCGAATTGATGGGCGGCAGGAAATCCGCCATCCGATCCCAGGAACTCCCGGAGTCGCGGGAGTAGAACAATTGGCCCGTATTGGTGCCAACATAAACTCCGGCATCCTCGAAAGTGTCCGTGGCCATTGCCTCGCGCAGCACCACCAGGTGCGCCTGGTTCGGCAGACCTTTCGTCATTCTCCGCCACGATTCCCCTGCATCGCGGCTGCGCCAGACCGCGAAGCGGCCGTCCACGCTCATGCGATACTCGTCGCTTTCTTCGAGCGCAATATAGATCGTCTTCGGATCGGTTGGATGCACTGCAATGGGAAACCCGAATCGGGCGGGCAATTTGCCGTCACCGATGTCCAGCCAATCCTCGGCGGCATTGTCGCTTCGATACACGCCGCAATGGTTCTGCTGGAACAGGACATTCGGATTGGATGGATGCATGGCCATCTTGTGCACGCATTGACCATATTCGGGGAACTTGTTCGGCATGAAATCGGCGCGGACGTTTTTGTTGTAAGGAGACCAGGTCCTGCCGCCATCATCGCTGCGATAACAACCGGCGGCCGAGACGGCAACGTACATCCGTTTGAGATTGGCCGGATCCAGCAGGATCGTGTGCAGGCACAACCCGCCCGCACCCGGATTCCAGCTGCCGCGCTGCGGGTGGTCGAAGAAATCCTCGTTGAGGATCCACGTTTCGCCGCGGTCTTTCGAGATGAACAGGCTTGCAGGCTGTGCGCCTGCATAGAGCACGTTCGGTTCATCGGCCCGCCCGGGTGTGATGTTCCAGACCTTGATGATCTTTTCGGGCTTGTCCTTGATGCTTTCTCCGCCCTCAGAACGAAAGGCTTCATCCACCGTGCTCGCCGGCCGGCCCGATCGCGAGGGGCGCGCGATCGCCGGCACCTGGCCCGACTGCTTCCAGGTCTTTCCCAGGTCATCGGAGTAATGGGTCGTCGGGCCGTAAACAAAATGATCCACCGCCGCATGGAAGCGTTGATCGCGCGCATCCATTTGCAGGTGCATCACATTCCAGCTTTTAAACTGGATCTCGCCGACCCGCCACTTCTTGCGCGCGGCAGTGCTTTCAAAAATAAATCCGCCTTTGGTGGTGCCGACCAGCACCTTGACCTTGTTTGTCATGTTCGTCTCCTCTCGGTCCAAAAAAGAATAAATGTTCTAAAAAATTATACCATGATTGTCCGATTTGCGCTCAGCGGACTCGAGATTTAAAAGAGCAGGAGCAGGCGATGACCTGCTCCTGCAGACTTGGAGGCTGAATTGCGGCTGGCGGGCGACCCGCTTATTTTTTCGTCCTGCTGGGAGTGGCAGCAAGCGGCGCGGGGTTGGCCGGAGGCGGGACCACAGCAGCCATGCCGGCGTGCTTTCCCAATTGATAGAAAATATAGGCCACCACCGCAAGTACTGCAAGTGGGATGAGCAATCGGAAGAATCCGAAGAACATGAAGCCCATCATTCCAAACGGGCCAAACGGCATGAACATCCCGAAGGGACTGAGGCCGCGCCCTGCCATCATCGGGCCATAGCCAAACCCGCCGCCCGGATAGCCAAATCCGCGTCCCATCATGCGCCGATTCGGCATGGTTCCATTCGGGGCAGCAGGTTTGGTCTGGTTATTATTTTGTGTATTCGGCTGAGCCGGGGCGTTTGGTGCGGTTTGCTGATATTGTCTGTAAGCGAACGGGGCCCGTCTCATGCTGAAAGTGAATCCGTGCTGCCAGGCAAAGACCGCGCCGACCACAAGACCTGCCACAACCAAAACGATTACGATTCCGAGTATCCATTTCCAAACTGTTTTCATTCGATGTCTCCTTGCTTTATTTAGGCGTCCTTATTATAGTTTACTGAAATGAATTTTTGATGAATGTTTTGTGTCTGTTTTTTGAAGGCATGGGCCAGATTTCTTTTCGACCCTTCCTCCTCATCTGATACAATTCGTCCATGGCCAGACGCATTCATCCTCTCTTCTCTTTCCTGATCACGCTTATCCTGATCGCGGTGCTTTCTCTCTTCGGCCCCTCCGACCAGACGTTGGGTTCCAATGTGCGTATTGTCTATTTACATGGCGCCTGGGTGCTGACGGCTGAATTGGCCCTTGCCTTGGCAGGATTAGGGGGTATGATCGCGTTGATCACGCAGCGCGCCCTTTTTTATAAATGGTCCGCGGCGCTCGGGCGCACCGGCATCATTTTCTGGATCACCTACCTGCCGCTTTCGATCTGGGCCATGCAGGCCAACTGGAACGGACTCTTCCTGGCCGAGCCGCGCTTCCGTCTGGCGGTGACCTTTGCCGTGGTCGGCGTGTTGCTGCAGCTCGGCCTGTGGTTCATCAGCCTCAACTGGCTGACTGGCGCTGCCAACCTGGTATTTATCGTTGTTTTGCTTTTTGAATTTTCCAGGGCACAATATGTGATGCACCCGCCGCCCTCGCCGATCTTGAATTCGGGCAACTGGCAGATCATCGGCTTCTTCCTCGCCCTGAATGTGATCACATGGCTGGCGGCGTATTTCATGGCGGTTTGGTTCGTGCACTTGATCAAAGAATGAATTTTCCGCGGACCGGCCGTGGAATTTTATGCCTATGGATCTGACGACCCGCATTCAACTCATCGTGGTGACGGCGCTGCGCATCATCCTGAACACGCTGCACAGGATGGCGTATCCCTTCCTGTCCATTTTTGCAGGCGGCCTGGGCGTCGACCTGACCACCGTTTCGCTTATATTGACGGGAAGGAATCTGGCAGGCGCCCTGAGTCCGTTCCTTGCGCCGCTCGCGGATCAGCGCGGCCGCCGGCTTGCCATGCTGGCGGGTGCGGGGACCTTTGCGCTCGGGGCAAGTGCGGTGGCCATCCATCCCAGCCTGTTGACATTATCCATCGCACTGATCCTTGGGATCTTGAGCAAGGATTTGTTCGACCCCGCCATTCAAGCCTATTTTGGCGACCGCGTTTCCTATGAACAGCGCGGAACGGCGCTGGCCATCACCGAGATGTCATGGTCGCTGGCTTTCATTGCCGGCGTGCCGCTGGCGGGATTGCTGATCGCGCGCTTTGGCTGGTCCGCGCCCTTTCCTGTTTTCGCGGTGTTGGGCATTGGAATGTTTGCTGTGATCTGGTGGATGATCCCGCACACCGACGCTCATTATCAGCCAAACCTTAATTCGCGCGCTCATTGGCATATGATCCTGGCATCCATTCCGGCATTGGCCTGTGCCTTCATCGCCTTATGGTCGAGCGCTGCCAATGAAATGGTCAACTTGATTTTCGGCGTGTGGCTGTCGGATTCTTTCGGTCTGCAGATCGCGGCTTTGGCGGGCGCCTCGGCCGTGATCGGCTTCGCCGAATTGAGCGGCGAAGGACTGGTCGCGCTGGTCACGGATCGGATCGGAAAACCGCGCGCGGTCGCGATCGGCCTGGCCGGGAATGTCATCGCCTCCATCCTCCTGCCTTTCATCGGCCGCACCGAAACCGGAGCGCTGATCGGCCTGTTTCTTTTTTACATCTCGTTCGAATATATGATCGTCAGCCAGCTGCCGATGATGACGGAGGCCGTCCCGCAGGCGCGGGCGACCGCGATGGCTTTGAACCTGATCGGCTTTTCGATCGGGCGTGCGCTGGGGGCGTTGTTATCCACCATCATTTATCAAGACTTTGGCTTCCTGGCGGTGACATGGGCCGCCGCAGGGTTTAATATTCTTGCCGGGCTGGCGCTGGCCGAAATGCAAAGGAAGATCGTCATCCTGCCGCATATTCTGGAATGGACAAGGAGAATTCTTTCGAGCGGGGATTAAAAAGCGGGAACCCGGCAGGGCGGAAGAGCGTAATTAATAATGGAGGAAACATGCCAAGATCCAATTTGATTTCTCCGCTTGCGGTCATTCTGCTTCTGAGCGGCTTGAGCTGCATCCTGCCCAGCACACTCATCACGGATTCAAATGCCATCAGCACATCGGCCGCCCAAACCGTGGTCGCCCAATGGACGGGACAACTTCCCTCCGCGACCCTGGCTCCCGCGGCTTCCTCGCCAACCCCCTTCCCCACAGCCACCCTCGCGCCCACCCAGACGCCGTCCCCGACGCCTTCCCTGACCGAAACCCACCCTCCCATCATCATTCCAACCCTCACGGCATCCACTCTGTCCGTGAGCGTTTCGGTCCCGACCAACTGCCGTACCGGCCCGGGACTGACCTATGAAGTGGTCGGCTACCTGCTGGTCGGGGAAACTGCCCAGGCCTATGGACGCGACGCGGCAAGTCTGCACTGGTACATCCGTAATCCCGACGACCCAAACAGCTTTTGTTGGATCTCGGGAAAATATGCGAACCTCTCCGGCAATCTGTCCGGCATCCCAGTTTATACGCCTGAGCCTACCCCGGCACTCACCCCGACACCGATGCCAACGCCAACGCCCTACTCCAATTTGGCCGCCAATTATTCCGGCTTGGATTCCTGTCAGAACTGGTGGACAGAATTCAACCTGACCAATAACGGCTCAATTACATACCGCTCGGTGGAGATCACCGTACTGGATACGGTCAAGAAGATTACGGTTACCAAAACGACGGACGGCTTCATAAACAACAACGGCTGCCTGGTTTCGACATCCAGATCGGCGCTCGGCCCCGGCAGCTCGGCGGTCATAAGCGCACAGCCGTTTGGTTACGACCCCACCGGGCATAAGCTGCGCGCCACGATCACGCTCTGCGCTAAGACCGGCCTGAAAGGAAATTGCACGACCCTCTCCACGGTTTTCACACCCTGAGCCTCTGCATGATCCGGCGAAACCACGTATAATCGGGGAGACTTCATTCTGGAAAGAATTTACAATGACCCAGACGAAATATACGCGCGGCAGGGGCGTGCTTGAACCGACCCTGGCCCATCTTCGGACGCGACGCGGCAACCGCCTGATCCCGCCTGATCTTCGAGCGGGCCGCATCCTCGATATTGGCTGCGGATCGTTCCCCTATTTTCTTTCGCACACCTCGTTCGAAGAGAAATTTGCGGTTGACCAATTGCCCATGCCGAAAGAGACCGCCGATCGGAACCGCATCGACTTCTTTACCCTCGATCTGAACAAGGAACCCAAACTGCCCTTTGACCATGATTTTTTCAGCGTGGTGACACTTCTGGCGGTCGTCGAGCATCTGAATCCCGATAGTATGGCGATGCTGTTCACAGAAAGCCGCCGTGTGCTGAAGCCCGGAGGGCTCGTCATTCTGACCACGCCCGCCGCCTGGTCGGATGGACTGCTCAAGTTCATGGCGCGGGTGAACCTGGTCAGCGCCGAGGAGATTCATGAGCATACCTTCGCTTATACTCTTCCGCTGATCGGCTGGCACTTCGGGCAGGCGGGCTTCGAGATGAAAAAAGTGAAGTTCGGTTATTTTGAATTTATGCTCAACATGTGGGCTACGGCAACGAAGTAAGGTCCCTTCGGCAGGAGAGCAATTTTGGTCAAGCAATATTGGCGGGATTGAATAAAATCACTGTCATGGAGACGGAAGAACCCGCCGCGATCCAGAGCGGTACGCTGACTGACCTGGTCGGAAACAATTTGGAGGATGCCGTGGACGGGAATGCGCTGGCTCGAGCCGCACATTACAGCCGCTATCACTTCCAGAGAATGTTCCGCCAGACAACGGGGGAAACGCCAAGCAGTTGCCGTCGCAGGTTGTTAATGGAGCGCGCGGCCTATCAGCTTTTGCACGGCGATTGCTCGGTCACGCAGCTGGCTTTTGAGTCCGGGTTTGAATCGGTCGAAGGTTTTACGCGTGCCTTTCGCAAATCGGCGGGAGTTTCGCCGAGTCACTTTCGACGCATCAAACCGCCGAGCTGGTTCTTCGCGACCCCAAACGATATTCACTACGATCCGGTTGTTGGCGCGGCGATCTGCCTCGCACAGCCGCTCAGACAAGGAGACTCTATGGACCTGACCGATGTTTTAATTCAGCACGATTTGTGGTTGACACGCCGCATGTTGGAAAAGGCGCAATCGCTTTCGGATGCACAGCTCGACAAGCCGCTCAAAGGTTTCGATAATCCGCTTCTTTATCATTCGCAGACCAAGACCCTGCGCGAACTGCTTGATCGGCTCGTGTTTACAAAAGAAACGTGGATGGCATCCATTCATGGGCGCCAGGAACCCGCGCATCCCGATAAGTCCGTCGAAGGAATGCTCAAGCGTTTGGACTCGGCCTTCGGCGAGTTCGTTGCGCTCACCAAAAAGGTCCGCGACGAAAAGCTTTGGGATTCCAGTTTCATGGATATGTTGTGCGAACCGCCTGAAACGTTCACCTACAGCGGCATGATCGCACACATTCTGACTTTCTCCGCGTATCGCCGCACGGCTGTGATCGAGGCCTTGGAACAATTCGGCATTACCGATCTCGGATATGGCGATCCGGTTGAATGGCTAAGAGCCCAAGCCTAAATGCAATATCAGTGAAGGAGCCGCTCCTCGGGGAGCGGCTTTTTATGTCCATGTTCATCCAGGTTGATCTGTGGTTAAATTATCCTATGCTCATCCACTCCGCTGCCCAACTTCTCACACTGAAAGGCGGCCCGCAACGCGGACGCGACCTCGGCAGGCTGGGAGTCATTCAAAACGGCGCGGTATTGATCCGGGATGAGAAGATCGTTGCCGCGGGTCCCACGGATGAACTGCGCCCCGCCTATCCGGATGAACCCACGCTCGATGCCAGCGGGTGCGTCGTCATGCCCGGCTTTGTGGATCCGCACACGCATGTCATTTGGGCCGGCGACCGCGCCAACGAATTTGAGATGAAGATGGCGGGCAGGCCGTATCTCGATATCCTGGCGGCGGGCGGCGGGATCATTTCAACGGTCCGGCAGACCCGCACGGCTTCCATCGAATCCCTGGTCGCGCAGACCCGGCCGCGCCTGCTGCGCATGTTCGCGCACGGCACGACCACGGCGGAGGCCAAAACCGGTTATGGCCTGCAAACGGCTACCGAACTGCGGCTGCTCAAAGCACTGATCGCGCTCGAAGATGAAAGCCCGCTCGACCTGGCCATCACGTTCCTGGGCGCGCATGCCATCGCGCCCGAGTACAAAGATGATCCGCAGGGCTACACGGATCTCATTTGCGAGACGATGCTTCCGACCGTCCACAGCTGGTGGCAGATCCACGGCCCGCGGCTCCCGCTGCCCTTCGTGGATGTGTTCTGTGAAGATCGGGCCTTCAATCTCGAGCAATCGCGTCAAATTCTGACCGCAGCCCGCCAGCTCGGATTCCCGCTCAAGATCCACGCGGACGAATTTGACAATCTGGGCGGCGCCTCGCTGGCCGTTGAACTCGGTGCGGCTTCCGCCGATCATCTGGTTAAGACATCGGATGCGGATATCCAGGCGTTGGGCGGGTCCGATACGGTCGCAGTGGCCCTGCCCTGCACTCCGTTTGGCCTGGCGGAAAAGGATTACACGCCTGCCCGCAAGTTGATCGAAGCCAATGCGATCCTTGCCCTGGCAACCGATTGCAATCCCGGCACGGCCTGGAACGAGTCGATGCAGTTCGTGATCGCCCTGGCGTGCCGCAGCATGGGGCTGACTCCGGCGCAAGCCATCGCGGCTTCGACGATCAACTCCGCCCACGCCATCCGCCGCGCTGATATAATCGGTTCCATCGAGGCAGGCAAGCAGGCCGATCTGCTGATCCTCAATGTGCCGGATCATCGCCATCTGGGTTACCGCTTCGGGACCAATCTTGTCCGGCAGGTCGTGAAGCGCGGCCGGGTCTATTCGGTGGATGTTGGCTATTATCGAACCGCATAAAAAAGGAGTTCATGATGTCGTTCTCAAGCGTGGATCTCAATACCATCATTTATTTCGCCGCGATCATTGTGGCGGTGGTCGTCGTGTTCAGCATCCTGGGTTTCATTTTCAAACATCTGTTTCATTGGTTCGCCCGCGGCTGCGGCTGCATCGTGTTTGTCGTGCTGGCTTATTTTGTCGTGCACGTTCTGTTGAAACTGTTGTAGAACTTTTGGGCCGATCTGGAAAAATGGGACAAGGTCTTGGCTTGTCCCGTTTTTGTTATCCAGACCGCCTGCCGAACCGCCTGCGGCTGAACGGATCATCCCTGAGAATGAATTGATGATGCAGCGCCGCGCCCGCATCCAGGACGATCAGGATCAACAACAATGCCCAACTTGATCCGTGGAATGCGCCGGGAAAGAATCCGCCGTCCTCCGCTCCGCGCGGCGCAAACTGACCCGCTTGAGGGGGCGCCGCGGGAGGCGGACGCTGTCCGGGTTGAAATGGACGCGGTGGGTTGGCGGCCGCGCCAAAGGTCCTGGCGAGTCGGTTTGTCTGCACGGCGAGGACAAGCCCGCGGATGACGACCGCCGACGCGAAGAAATACAAGGCCCAAGCCGTGAGCCCGCCGATCAGATCGAGGAATCTGCTTCCTGTGGTTGCCCAAGGGGGACGGCGCGTGCACCCGCGGACGATCAAATGCGCGATCAGCAGGACAAGTACCGTGATTCCCAGAACCATGTAAATGGCCAGGGCCGGAAAGCCCGCGATGTTCAGGATGCCTGCGCGGCGGGCTTCGCCTCCGGGCGCAAAGAAGGCGGGCCCGAAGATCAGGAGCAGGATGATATCGTTTGACTTTTTGCGGGGCGGATGCGGTCGGACCTGACATGGATCGCTGGCTCCGATGGCGCAAGTCTAAGAGTGCTCCATGACCGCCGGATGACGAAACCGGCCGGTCATTCTTTTGATAGAATAGGCGTTTATGTTTGCTTCGGAGGAAAAATGAAAGTTGACATCATCGGCATCCCGATTGACCTGGGTGCAGATCGGCGCGGGGTGGACATGGGACCCAGCGCGATTCGCTATGCGCATCTTCAAAAGAAATTGGAGGCGCTTGGATATAGCGTCGAGGACAAAGGCAATATCGAAGTGCCCATTGCGGAGATGTGTTCCATTGCCGAACCCAGGCTCAAGTATATCGACTGCATCGTTCCCATGTCGCGGCGCGCGGCGGGCGCGGTCGCGACCAGCATGCAGGCAGGAAATTTTCCGCTGGTGTTGGGCGGCGATCACAGCCTTTCGCTTGGCTCGATTCGCGGCGCCACCAAATTCAAAAAGCTCGGCGTGGTCTGGATCGATGCGCATGCCGATTTCAACACCGATCAAACCACGCCCTCCGGCAATATCCACGGGATGCCGCTCGCGGCGCTGTGTGGACTCGGGGATGCCCGGTTAACTCAAATATGGGACGAGCCGCGGCCCGTCGTGGACCCGAAGCGGGTCGCCATTATCGGGGCACGCGATCTCGACCCCGGCGAAAAAGTCAATTTGCGCGAGGCGGGGGTCATGGTCATGGGGATGGAGCAGATCGATCGCTTGGGCATGGTGACCGTGATGGAAAAAGCCATTGAGCGGGTCTCGCGCGAAACGGACGGCCTGTACCTGTCATTCGACATGGATGCCATGGATCCGCGGCATGCGCCCGGCGTCGGGACGCCGGTGCCGGCCGGCCTCACCCAACGCGAAGCTCATCTGGCCTGCGAGATGCTGGGCGAGACCGGCCGATTGATCGGCATGGATATTGTGGAGGTCAATTCTGTTTTGGATATACAAAATCAGACTGCCGTGCTGGCAGTGGAGTATGTTTTATCGGCCCTTGGCAAACGGATCTGGAACGAGAATTGAGGTCGCTTGCTTCGCATAGGGAAAAGGAATAGAATAAGCCCATGAATATGTCAAAGGGCCCGCTGCTCGTGGTGGAAGATGTCCCAAACATTCTCGACTTCCTGGAGATGACTCTTAAGTTCAAAGGATACGAAGTGGTCAAGGCGCGAAACGGCCAGGAAGCTCTGGATGTGATTCAAAACGGGCGGCCCGCCATCATCATCACGGACATTCTCATGCCCAAGATGGACGGTTTCAGTCTGGTCTATCACCTGCGCACCAACCCGGCGACGCGTGACATTCCGGTGGTCTTTCTGTCTGCCACATATATCGCGCCCGAAGATAAGGCATTTGCCATGCAGATCGGTGCGACGCGCTTCATCGAAAAGCCGATCGATACCGAGGAATTTCTCCTGACCGTTGCCGAACTGCTCACGCAGGGGTCACTGCCGCCGCCTCCGCCGCTCAAGGAACGCGAATTTTTCATGGGTTATCGCAAGCAATTGGAGATGAAGCTTCAACAGAAGAACATGCAAATTGCCCGCGCCGAACGGTTAATTGATAATCTGCCGCCGGAACAGAAGCCGGGCTTTGAGACCCTGCGCCAGCAAGCCCTCAGCGACCGCCAGGAGATTCAGGCTGAACTCGACCGCATCCGGGAATTTCTTGAACAGAACCGTCCTGTCCTATGAAATCCCCAACCCTGCGTGAAATTGAAGATTTGGCGCGGCGGGCCGGGGCCATTCTGCGCGCCGGTTATGACCGCGAACATCAAATAGCCTACAAGGGTGTGATCGATCTTGTCACTGAAGTGGATCGCGCTTCCGAGGATTTTGTGCTGGCGGAGATCCAGCAACGGTGGAGGGGCAGTAACATCATCGCTGAAGAGAGCGGCATCACGAAAGGGGACGCTGATCATGTCTGGTATGTCGATCCGCTCGACGGTACGGTCAATTATGCGCATCGCATTCCCATCTTTTGCGTCTCGATCGGCTACGCTCAGGGGGGGACAATGAAGCTGGGCGCGGTTTACGATCCGATGCGCGATGAAATGTTCACGGCCGAACGGGGCGAAGGCGCATGGCTTAATGGAAAGGCCCTGCATGTGTCCAATACGATGGAACTGCAGAAAAGCCTGCTTGTGACCGGCTTTCCCTATGAGGCCTGGAACACGCCGAACGACAACTTTGATAATTTCGTGCGCTTTGGAAAGATGACCCAGGGCGTACGCCGCTTCGGGTCCGCCGCGCTGGATGCTTGTTATGTCGGAGCAGGCCGCTTCGATGGCTTTTGGGAATTGTCCCTCAAGCCGTGGGACGTTGCGGCCGGAGGTCTGGTCGCTGAGGAAGGGGGCGCGGTTGTGACGAATGTGACCGGCGGCGGCGATTACCTGTCTCAGCCGCAGTCCATTGTTGCGGCCTCTCCCGGGATCCATGCCGGCATTCTAGCAGGACTGCACCCCGCCCAGACCTAACGGCATCGAATTCCGGGGCGGCAAACACTGTGCATTTGGGATTAAGTGGGTAAAATAATCAGGCAATCCTTATAAGCGATGAGCGGTTCAGAAATCCTTATCAGCAAGACCAAGATCATCGTTCCCAGGCGGCGCGTGGAACTGCTCACGCGCCAGCGGCTGCTGGACGCGCTCTACGAAATCCTTGACCGCAAACTGATCATGGTTTCCGCGCCGGCCGGTTATGGCAAGACTTCTCTTTTGATCGACCTGGCCCATCATAGCGATCTGCCTTTTTGCTGGCTGGCCATCGATTCTCTGGATCGGGAACCGCAGAGGTTCATTGCTTACTTTATCGCGGCGATCGCAGAACACTTCCCGAAATTCGGGAATCGTTCGCGCTCCGCCCTCAACACCCTGACCAACCTGGAAGACGGGATGGAAGCCGTTCTGGTCACACTGATCAATGAGATCTACGACGAGATCCACGAACACTTCGTGCTTGTGCTGGACGATTTTCATCTGGTGGACGATGTCGATCCGGTGGTCTATTTTGTCAACCGCTTTACGCAATTGGCCGATGAGAACTGCCATCTTGTTCTTTCGTCGCGCTCGCTCACCAATCTGTCCGATTTGACCATGCTGGTCGCCCGTGAGCAAGTGGGCGGCCTAAGTTTTTCCGATCTTTCCTTTCGCCCCGAGGAGATCCAGGCTCTCCTATCACAGAATCAGCAAATCCACCTCTCCGACGAGGAAGCCCGGAGGCTGGCCGAAGCAACCGAGGGCTGGGTGACCGGCCTGCAGTTCACGGACCTGAGCCTGATCCAAGGCAAGGCTGCGGCTCAGGCCTCGGTCTGGTCACCGGCCGCAGTGGGGGTTGACGTCTTTGATTATCTGGCTCAGCAGGTACTGGAGCGTCAGCCTGACTGGCTGCAGCTTTTCCTGCTCAGGAGTTCTCTGCTGGAAGAATTTGACCCGGAGCTTTGTGAGATCGTGCTTGCTCCTTTTTATTCCGATCGTCAGGATTGGTCGAAGATCATCGATCTGATCGTTCAGAAGAACCTGTTCGCCCTGCCGGTTGGCACAAACGGGCAGTGGCTGAGATATCACCATCTTTTCCGTGATTTTCTGCAGGCGCGTTTTCGGAACGAACGATCCGAAGAGGCTTCGAGCATTCTGCAGCGCCTGGCAGAATTTCATGAAGCGCATGGCGACTGGGAAAAAGCCTATCAGCTTCACAAGCAGTTGGGGGACTTTGAGGCGCTGGTCCAATTGATCGAGCACGCCGGCATTTTCATGTATCAGCATGCCATGCTGACCCTGGATTCCTGGCTCAAGGACCTGCCTCCCTCCATATTTCAGGAGCGCCCGGCGCTGTTGTCGCTGCGCGGCCTCATAGAAACACAGAAAGGTTATGGGTCGGAGGGAATCGTGCTGTTCGATCGCGCCGTGGAAAAGTTTCGCGGGGACGGGAATATTTATGGTCTGGCCCTGACGCTGGCGCGGCGGGGCAGTACCTACCGGTTGCTTGGAGATTATAAGGATGCCACGCGCGACGCGGATGAGGCCCTGGCACTTGCGGAAAAGGAAGACGAAATGCAATGGGTTTGTGCCGATGCGCTGCGCGTCAAGGGCCTGAGCCTATTTCGTCAGGGCTATACCTTTCAGGCTGCACGCTACCTGGAGCGCGCCCTGGATACTTATGTCCGCCTGAATGACACTCCTGTCATACCCGCTTTGCTGATGGAAACCGGGGTGATGTATGCGGAAACAGGGGAATTTGCAAAGGCGCAGAGTTTATATCAAAAGGCCCTTGAAATCTGGCGGCGTGCCGGGAATCTGACGTGGCAGGCAGATGTGCTTAACAACCTGGGCGTTTTATACTATCTCCAGGGAGATTATGAGCGGGCCGCCCAGACCCTGGAAGAGGGTCTGCTTTGTGCCAGACAGGGCGGCTACAAGCGTGGAGAGGCATTGATCTTGATCGGGTTGGGCGATCTTTATGCCGAGGTGGAAGATTTCGAGATCGCGGCGCAGAACTATCAACAGGCCGAGGGATTGGCGCAGCAGCTGGGTGCACGGTTTCTGATCAATTACCTGGCCCTGGCCCGGTTCAATTTGGCCCTCCTGGAAAGGGACCATGTGGGAGCCAGCCTCGCGTCCGTACAATGCGCCGGCCTGATCAGGGCGGAGGATTCAAATTATGAATACGGCCTTTATCAGCTCATGCGTGGAAGGTTGTCCCTCGTGGATGCGAAGCTCGAGCAGGCGGTCGAGGAACTGGCAGAAGCGAAGCAGTCTTTCAGCCGCGACGGCCGGCAGGCGGAGATCATCCTGAGCCACGTCTGGATGGCGGCGGCCCAATCTGCAGCCGGGGACCGCCCGGCCGCCTGGCAGGAGATGAAAAGCATCCTTCAGGAGCCGAACCGTATTAATCACCGCGCCGTTCTTGCCACCCATCAAGCCCGCGATCGGCTGGCGGCCCTGCGCAATGAACCTCAGGCCAAGCCGACTCTGCGTGATCTGTTTAAAAGGGCGGATTCTCTGGACGTTCAATTGCCGAGGATCCGGCGTCAATTGCACCGCCTGGCCAGGGCCATCGAAGTCCCCTCCCCGAAGTTGATCATCCGCGCTTTTGGACTGGGTGAGGTTCAAGTCAACGGCAAACCCGTCACCATGAAAGACTGGCAGACCCAATCGGTCCGGGAATTGTTCTTTTATCTCCTTTCTTTGAAACGTCCGGCCACCCGGGGACAAATCGGGGATGCGCTTTGGGCGGGAGTTACGGAGCCGGCCAAACTGAACCTGCGTTTTAAGAACGAGATCTATCGGTTGCGGCGCGCCATGGGGCAGGATGTGATTCTCTTCAAGGAAAACCGCTACCAGTTCAATCCCACCCTGGATCACGAATATGACGTGGAGGCCTTTGAGGCCTTTGTTGCCAAGGGGAAATCCTGTTCCGATCCGGTCGAATGCATCGATCTCTATCAGCGGGCGATCGATTTGGTCCATGGCCGCTATCTGGAGGATATGGATGCCACCTGGGTCCTGCCGGAACGCGAACGGCTCAATCAGGCCTATCTGTGGACTTCGCTTGCCCTGGCAGAACTTTATCTCAAAGCGGGCAGAACGCGGGACGCCCTCAAGGTCTGTGAGGACGCGCTGAAATATGATGCAACTTCCGAAGCTGCTTACCGCCTGAAAATGCAGATCTATCGCCGTTTGGGGGATCGGGGCTCGGTGATCCATACCTACAAAACCTGTGAACAGGTGATGCGGAACATTTATGATCTGCCGCCTTCCGAAGAGACCCAGCGGCTTTTTGAGGAGTTGACCGCTTGAGATAGGCGCCAAACCGATTTTGATGAGAGAACAGCCTGAGTGGAACCGGGCTGATTTTTTTAATCTTTTGAAGCCTGTTTTGAAGCCTGGGGAGGTGTATGCTAGGGGCCATCAAACAAAAGGAGAAGATTCCATGAATAACAAATTTGCCCACTTTGCCCTTTTCACCAGCAAAATCAATCGTCAGCATATTCAATTTGCCTTCGCCATCCTCGCCCTAGCCATGCTGGTCCTGGGAGTCGGCGCCCCCAGCGATGGCGGTGGTACTCCTCATTAAGAGATGATCCTCCTGCTTGCCGTTCTCGCCGGGCTTTTGGTGGGCCTGGGCCGGGCATATTGGTATAAACAACCTTATCGGACCCCGAGTTTGCAGGCCATGTGGCTCGTGGTGGTCGCTTTCGTGCCTCAGTTGTTTATCGCCTATTTGCCGGCCACCCACAACCTGTTCCATGATGACCTGGCATCGGTGAGCGTTCTGGCTTCGCTGATCCTGTTCTGTGCATTTGCCTGGCTCAATCGTCGGCTGCCCGGCATGCCGATCCTGATCGTCGGCCTGCTGCTCAACTTCGCCGTGATGATCGCCAACGGCGGCTGGATGCCCATCAGTCCACAGACGGCGAATCTTTTGGCGGGCAGGGACGTCTTGCAGTTCATGAACCTGGGCAGCAGATTTGGAGAAAAAGATATTCTTCTGCCAGTGCAAAATATGCATCTTGAATTCCTGGCGGACCGCTTTCTCCTTCCCGCATGGTTTCCCTATAAGGTGGCGTTTAGTTTGGGCGATGTTTTGATAGGGCTGGGCGCCTTTTGGCTGCTGGCCGGGCCCACCGCCAAACTAGATTCCCCGATTACAGAAGGTGTTGTTATATGATTACCTCCACAATGTTCAAAGAGAACTTGGGTTACAAATCTGATCTGGCGCAGCAAACCCACGCTGGACTGAACAGCGTCTTCGCGGCAGCAGTTGTAAATCAGGATTTTCGCGAGACGCTCCTGCGGAATCCGGGCGCCGCGCTTGACCAGGGATATTTGGGGAAGGGGTTCTCGTTGAGCCAGAACGAAACTTCCCTGATTCTCTCGATCAATGCCAGCTCGCTCGCTGATCTCGCGAGGCAGGTCATTCTGGTTTCAGGAAAATGACATTGATCTTGGACATGACGCCAGCCCTCGGTCCCCCCGGCAAGCTGGTCTTTGTCAGGATGACGCGGCGGAGCAGGGGGCGCGGTATGGAGGGGACTACTGCGCCCCGCGTCCGCGTTTGGAGTTTATGATGAGTTTACTTACAGAGAACCGATCCAACGCCTCGGTGCAGCTGGGTGCGATCTTTGAGGCATTTCCCGACTTGCTTTTCGATCTGGACGGCAAGGGAAGGATCTTGGATTATAAGGCCGGCGGTTTTATGCTTCTGTATGCATCCGCCGAGGGCTTTCTCAATCGCCGCATTCAGGATATCCTGCCGGCGGAAATCGGGCAGGAATTCCAAAGGGCCGTTGAACAGGCCAGCCTTAAGCAAAAAGCTGCTTCGTTGGATTACTCGCTCGATTTATCGGATGGCATGCACTGGTTCGAAGCCCGGCTTATTCCTTTTTCCCAATTCAGGGTCATTGCCATTGTGCGGGACGTGACAAAATATAAAGAGGCGGAGGAAAAGATTCAAAGACAGCTGAAACATCTGTCCGCCTTGCGCGCCATCGACAATCTGATTTCATCGAGCTTTGATCTTAATTTAACGCTTTCGATCCTTTTAAGTCATGTTACTGCCAGATTGAACGTGGATGCCGCCGCCATCCTGCTGTTCAATCGTGACAGCCGGTTCTTTGAATTTACAACCGGCGTCGGTTTTCGCACGGATGCTTTGCAGGGCACCCGCCTGCGCCTGGGCGAGGGCTACGCCGGTCTCGCCGCTTTACAAAGAAAGACCATTCACATACCCAACCTCCAGTATAGACAGACGGACTATTTGCGATCGCCGATCTTTTATCGAGAGTCTTTTGCCTCTTATTTCGGCATTCCCCTGATTGCGAAGGGACAGGTCTGCGGGGTCCTGGAGATCTTCCATCGGACCGCGCTGGACCCGGATCCCGATTGGCTGAGTTTCTTGGAGACGCTGGCCGGGCAAGCCGCGATCGCGATAGAGAATGCCACCCTATTTCGCGAGCTGCAGCGTTCCAACATCGAATTGACGCAGGCCTATGATGCCACCATTGACGGCTGGTCGCGCGCGCTGGAACTGCGCGACCGGGAGACCGAGGGGCATACCCAGCGGGTGACGGAAGCCACACTGCAGCTTGCGCGCCGAATGGATTTCAGCGAAGCGGAACTGATTCATGTTCGACGCGGCGCGATCCTGCACGACATTGGGAAAATGGCCATTCCGGACAGCATCCTGCTCAAAAGTACTGCCCTGACCGATTCCGAAAGGGAGGTCATACAGCAGCATCCCCGTTATGCTTATGATATGCTTTCCCCCATCCCCTATCTGCGCCCTGCCCTGGATATTCCCTTCTATCATCACGAGAAATGGGACGGCTCCGGATATCCGCATGGACTGAAAGGGGAGCAGATCCCGCTGTCTGCGCGTTTGTTCTCGGTCGTGGATGTCTTCGATGCCGTGACCTCGGATCGTCCGTACCGCCCGGCCTGGTCAAAAGAGAAGGCGCTGGATTATATCCGCGAACAAAGCGGGAAATATTTCGATCCGATAGTGGTCGGGGAATTCATGAAAACAGTGGATGACTGGCAAATACCCGACGCTCCGTTATCTTAAATAATACGGAAAGCCGCCATGCCTTCGGCGGCCAGGGTGATCTGTCCCCATCTGCCGATCCCAAATGAAAAGCTGTTTCCGTTTTCGCGGGGCAGGTCAACCGGCCCGAACTGGCTCCGCGGCTTGCGCAGCCAGCATATTCTTCTGGGTCTGATCCCGGGGTTGCTGCTGCAAATTGATTCTGTTGGCGAAGTCAGGCTTGGATGAGAAGCGCAGCGAACGCCGCCCCGTGATGACCTGCGGGGGGAAAACCTTCCGCCCAGTGGATAACCCGCCCAACATACAAGGCGGCCGCCGCGGCCGGATGTTGCAGGAGAACCTCCGCAAGGCCTCGCTCACGCGCTTTCCTCGATCCGAAAAAGCGGACGGTTTCAGAGATCCAGGGTCTCGTGAAATCCTTCTCAAGAACCAGAGCATAGGACTTTTCGGTGATATGAAATCAACGTCACCTCGTGTAGAATACCTGAACTTAACAACATAATATTGGTTCAATGTCAGGCAAGGTCGACAGGGGGCAAAACCCATGTCAAACTTTACAATTACACTTTTTGGAAAATTCAACATTGAGCACAGGGGGCAAAAGATCGAAGCCATCCGGTCGCACAAGGCTCAAGAATTGCTTGGCTATTTGCTGCTATACCGGAATCGCGCCCAGCCACGCGAGGCGCTTGCGGAACTCTTGTGGGAGGATCAACCGCCAGCCAAATCCAAAAAATATCTGCGCCAGACATTATGGCTTCTCCAATCGGCCCTGAAAGACGGTGCTGATTCGCAAAGTCCGGAGTTGTTGGTTGACGATGAATGGGTGCAGATCAATCCGACCAGGGATTTCCGCGTGGATGCAACCCAGTTCGAGAATATTTACAATTCGGTCAAAGGCAAACCGGCGCAGGGACTATACTCGCTGGATTTCAAATCGATCCAGAAAGCAGTTCACTTATACAAGGGTGACCTCTTGGAGGGGTGGTACCAGGACTGGTGCATGATAGAGCGTGAGCGCTTTGAAATCATGTATCTCATGCTGCTGGACAAGTTGATCCAGTTCTGTGAGATCCGCCAGGAGTATACGGTTGGCTTGATATACGCCGCAGAAATCCTGCGGCATGATCAGGCCTATGAGAGTGCACATCGTCAAATGATGCGGCTGTATTTTCTGGCGGGGGACCGGACTCAAGCTCTGCGCCAGTATGAACGTTGTGCAATCGCCCTGAGAAATGAGTTAGACGTCGAACCCTCTGAGGAGACCAGGCAGCTTTATGAAAAAATCCGCTTGGATATCTTCGACCCATCGCTCCCGGGCAGCGAAGGAAAACGTGCCCGGGACGGCCATTCCGCCCTGCCGCACGTCGACATGCTGCAGCAGTTGATATCCTTCTCGAACGAACTTGGCCAGATCCAAAACAAGATACAAAAAGAGATCATCCACATAAAACATACCCTGCCTCCCGGCGGATAGGCTACGCCCCTTACCGCTCGCGAACGGTCTGCGCATCCAGGCAGACCGTTCCCTTTTTTAAGTGAGACGCTGAAGAGACGCGGAAAAGACACTTCCCGCCCAAGTGCAATTTATCATTGTGGGTAAAAGGAGTCCAATTTGTCCGAGGGCGCGCCGGAGACCGAAGATGATTTCGACAAGAAAGGCGGCATCCACTCCTTCATTGTTCGCGTATGGTTGGAGATACCCAGCGCGGAGACGGATGAGGAGATCTGGCGCGGCCATATCATTCACCTGCCCAGTTACAAGCGGCACTATTTCTCAGATCTAAGCGAGATTCCGATCTTTATTGCATCTCATTTGAAGGACCAAGGCTGATTTCCGTTTCAATGATCAATCATTAATAGAAAGGAAGGAGGTTTGCATGCCTGTCAATCCCACATATCCGGGTGTGTACATCGAGGAGGTCAAGAGCCAGGTGCACACCATCACTGGCGTCGCGACTTCGATCGCTGCCTTTGTCGGGTACACGACGCGCGGGCTGGACAACCGGGCCGCCCATCTCTTCAGCTTTGCCGATTTCGAGCGCAGCTTTGGCGGGCTGGACATCGAGAGCGAGCTGAGCTACGCGGTCCAGCAATTCTTTGCCAACGGCGGGACAGAGGCTTATGTGGTCCGTGTGCCCAAGCACGACGCGCAGCCTGCCAGCATCGCATTGAAAGACCTGGTTTCGGGCGGAACCGATGTGCTGACTGTGACCGCCCTGAGCAAAGGCGCCTGGGCGAACAATTTGATCATCGATGTCAATTACAACGGCATCACCGATGGGCAGACGTTCAACCTGACCGTCACCGATCTGGGCACCGGAACGGTCGAAAGCTTCCCCGCGGTGACGATGGACAATTCCAAGAGCAACTTTGTCGAAGCCGTGGTCAACGACGTCGACACCGGTTCAAAGATGGTCAAGGTTGCCATCGGATCCACGCCCAATCGCCCGGCTGAAACCGGGACGAGCGGATCCGCCCTGCCTTTCAGCGGTACGCCGCCTCACCTGACCACCGACAGCTCGAAGATCTACCAGATCAACCTCCATGTCGACACCCCCTCCCAGGATGTAACCGTTGTCTTTCTGGATAAGAACGAGACCGCTCCTGCATCGGCACTGGGGGTGTGCCACCTGCTCGAGCAGAAGATAAATCTTGCGCTTGGCCAGAATACCGTCCTGGCCGGCTCGAGTGTACAGTGCGTGCCGACCGACGACGGCACCGGAATTCGCCTCATCGCTTTCATCAAGAATTCGATGGACGCGGAAGTGACCTTCACGACGATCCCGCCTTCGGGAGATTATGTCGACGCCAACACGCTCTTACAGCTTGTCGGCAGTGCGGCCAATGTCTCTCATTACTGGCCAGGCAGTTCCCGGGGGGCCGACTTCCTGGCAGAAAGCGCCCCCACCAACGGGGTGGATGGGACCCAGCTGCCTCAGACTTCGGACCTGATCGGCAATCCATTGACCTTCACCGGCATCTATGCCCTGGACAAGGTGGACCTGTTCAACATCCTGTGCATCCCGGATGCCACCCGCGCCAAATCCGTCAACATCAACAAGCTCGATCCGACCGTGGACCCGAATTCGATCTTCGCAGCCGCCATGGATTACTGTACGCTGAAGCGGGCCTTCCTGCTCATCGATCCGCCCCCGGATGTGGTCGACGTTTCCACGGCCACCGATTGGAAGTCGTCCGGGCTGACGGTCCATGAACCGAACGGGGCAGCCTACTTCCCGCGCTTGAGGCTGCCGGATCCGCTAAACAACTACCAGCTGCGCACGTTTGCGCCCTGCGGCGTCGCCGCCGGCCTGTATTCCCGCATCGACTCTTCGCGAGGGGTCTGGAAAGCGCCGGCCGGGACCGAGGCTACTCTGAGCGGCGTCCAAGGCCTGGTCTACAAGCTCAGCGATGCCGAAAACGGCGCCCTCAATCCGCTCGGTCTGAACTGCTTCCGCAGTTTCCCCATCTACGGCATGGTGGGCTGGGGAGCCCGCACGCTGGTGGGTTCGGACGCCGAGGGCAGCGAATGGAAATATGTGCCTGTGCGACGCATGGCCCTCTTCCTGGAGGAGAGTCTTTATCGAGGGACCAAGTGGGTGGTATTCGAGCCGAACGATGAACCGCTGTGGGCCCAGATCCGCCTGAACCTGACAGCCTTCATGATGTCGTTATACCGCCAGGGCGCGTTCCAGGGCACCAAGCCCAGTGACGCCTTCTTCGTCAAATGTGACGGCGAGACCACCACCCAAGATGACATCAACCGGGGCATGGTTAACATCCTGGTGGGCTTCGCACCACTCAAGCCGGCCGAATTCGTCGTGATCAAACTGAGCCAGATTGCCGGCCAGGTTGTTTGATCGCCAAAAGACAAGGAGCGTAGATTATGGCACAGTTCAGTGTCAACGCCAACCGGTTCGACCCGTACAAGAACTTCAAGTTCCGCGTCAAATGGGACGGCCAGTACGTGGCCGGGCTGTCCAAGATGACCGGCGGGCTGAAACGGACCACCAAGGTCGTCACCCATCGCGAAGGTGGGGATCCATCCACCAGCCGCAAATCGCCCGGCCCGACCGAATACGATGCCGTCACGCTCGAACGCGGCGTAACGCACGATACCGCCTTTGAAGACTGGGCCAATCTGGTGCATAACTTCCAGGGCGATGCCTTGATGTCCCTGAAGAATTTCCGCAAGGACATCCTGATCGATATATTCAACGAACAGGGCACCAAGGTGATCTCGTACAAAGTCTATCGTTGCTGGGTCTCCGAGTATCAGGCCATCCCGGATCTGGATGCGAATGCCAACGCGGTAATGATCCAGCACATCAAGCTCGAGAACGAAGGCTGGGAGCGCGATACCAGCGTCACCGAGCCGCAGGAGACGTAGGCAGGACCGGCATGGCTCAACTGCACTCACTCGATCACGCGGGCCTCATTCATTTGCCTGTCGGTCTATGGATGGAAGGGATGCCTCAGCGGGAGGCAGTGCTTCAGGACCTCCGCGGTCGTGACGAGGAGCGGATCGCTGATGCATCCCGCTGGCCGTCCACTGCCGCCCGCGTCAGCGCCCTGCTGACCGCGACCCTCAGAGGCATCGGTCAAATTGCTCCTGTGGACCTGGAACATGTCCGCGCTCTGGCTGTGCTTGATCGGGACATCCTGCTGGTCGCCCTGCGCCGGCGGCTCTTTGGTGACCGGATCGTTTCGACGATCAGATGCCCGGAAGAGAACTGCGGCAAATTGGTGGATATCGAGTTCAAGCTCGGCGATCTGCAGCTTCCCGAGCGTACCGAAAGCCGTCCCGCCTACGCCTGCCAGATCGGAGGCAGGCAGGTTACTCTTCGACTTCCCAATGGCGCCGACCAGGAGTCGGTCGCGGCGAGGGCCCGGGTCGACCCGGAGCAGGCCTCCCGGTTGATCCTGGGACGATGTGTGGACCATTTCGATGATCTTGCCTCATCCCAAGTCGAGCAGCTTGTCATCGAGATGGCCCGCCTGGATCCGCAGCTCGACACTGAATTCGCCGCCCGTTGCCCGGAGTGCGGCCAGGATTTCACCGTCCACTTCGATATTCAGGATTTCCTGCTGCGCGAGATCTCAGCCGCGGGTGATCATCTATACCGCCAGGTCCATACCCTGGCCTGGTATTACCACTGGGGCGAAGCAGAGATCATGGCCATGCCCACGCAAAAAAGACGCCTGTATATCAAGATGCTTTCCGACATGGTCAGCGAAGCCGAACAGGTAATTGCATGAATGCCTATCTGGGGCAGATCGCGGCACGCGCTGCGGGAATGAACGCAGGACTGGGCGTTCCTATGGTGCCGCTTCGTCCGACTTTTTTCCCCATCTCCACGCCGTTCCCTCCGGGATCGACAATTCCTCTTTCTACTGGAGAAACCTTGGAGAGCGCTAACCCGGCCCCCTCCCCAACGTCTCAAGGACTGGATTCACGCCCGGTCGAATCGTCGTCGCGCGAGGCGGCATCCCCGCCGATGGCAGGTCATGGAGCGGCTGACGCCCCAAATGTGATGTCGGGTACTGCCTCGCCTCCCGCGAAACCATCCCCTTTGTATGAGTCGCATCCTGAAGGTCTGAACCCCAGGAACCCTAAAGTCACAACGCGGCAGGCAGGGAGGCTCCCCGATGAATCCGTTTCGGGCAGAGCAGGCTTGACCGGCAGTCGAGGGCCGGCCTCTGCCCCGGAACTGTCTGAGAGAAAGCCAGAGGTCGAGTTGAATCCTGAGATGCGGGAAATGCAGGAAACCTCCCCGGGCATTCGACAGCAGCATCCTGTCCGCTTGAATGAAACCCGGGCTGACAATACCATCCAGCCAGTCGGTACAAATGATGGTACAGCCGGGCGGCTGCTCCGGCCGGCCGTGCGACTCGAACCCGGCCTCCAGAGGGGAACATCCCGGAGCGCGGAACAACTTTCCGCCGCGGGAGCAGGCCAGGACAATATATTCGAGACGGGAGATTTGCCAAACTTTCCCGCCCGGCAGAAGGGCTCCGCACCCACGCGCGGGGGGGACGCCCGTGTGATCATCGGTCAGGTGAATATGCAGGTGGAAACGGTTAAGCCTTCCTTCCCGGCCCCGAAAGCGCCCAAAAGCCAGCCCGATCCATTCGCCCCGCTTACTCTTGCCCGGCGCGGCTGGCGTGGATTTTTTGGGGATTTCTGAAGGTGAACGGTGAGTGATTACACTGCCATACGCGGCGTAACCCTCAGCCTCAAGACGCTGCTTGATGACGGGCTTAACATCGCGCCTCCGCCGCCGGATCGTTTGGGAGTTTCTTTCACCGCCAGCCGGCCGGATGTGAAGCAGACCGTCACGGGGAATCGTTTGAATCTGTTTCTCTATCAGGTCGTTGAAAATCACTGCATGGCCAATCAGGAAGATCCCCGCATCGGCACAACGAGGGATTATGGCCATCCGCCGCTTTCGCTGAATCTGCACTACCTGCTGACACCATTTTCGACCGACACCGACGAGACGGAGGCACACCGCATCCTGGGTGCGGTCATGCGCATTCTGCACGATAATGCGCTGCTGCTTCCGTCCTCGCTGACCTCCACTGCCCAGCCTATTTTGGATACCAGTCTGCTAGGCGCCCTGGAGCACCTGCGCATCTCACTCCTGCCCCTGACGCTGGACGATCTTTCGAAAGTCTGGTTCGGTTCGCAGGAGAGCCTGCGATTGTCCGTGGCTTATGAGGTGACCGTGGTCCAGATCGACTCGCTGCGGCCGCGCCGTGCGCCCCTGCCGGTCAAGGATCGCAACGTCGTGGTTAGCCTGGGTAATCCGCGGATCACTTCGATCGTACCGGATGCCGTCGGGATCGGAGACGCCCTCACCATCACCGGCTCCGGCTTCTTCAGCGCCACTACCAGGGTGTTTGTAGGGACGGTGCCCATTGCTCTTTCCGGATTGGGTGCCCCTACCCTGCAGGATCACAGCATCCGAACCAGCGTTCCAAATGATGCTTCGCTCTGGCCGGGGATACAGATGGTCCGCGTTCAGGTCGGGTTTGATGAATCGAATGCTGTGGCAACCAGCGCATTCCCGCAGGTCGCAACGTCGAATGTGGTGCCGATCGCCCTGGTGCCGAAGCTCACCTCGATTTCACCGCCCGGTGCCCCTCAAGGGTCCAGCCACGTCCTCACGATCAACGGCGAGCGCCTATACCGGGCGGAGGACGCCAGCAATATCTACGTCTTGATCGGCGATCAGACCATCCCCTCCAGCCAGTTCTCAGTCAAGACTGCCACCCAGGTCCAGCTGACGGTGCCCGATTTCACGCCCGGGCGATATGCCGTCTACCTGCGCTTCGACGCGTTTACCAGTTTGGATGATGTTGAGTTCGAGGTGACCTAGTGAACTCATTATTGGACTACCAACTGGGATTGAAGTCTGTGCAACAATCCAACTGGGAGTTCCTGCAGGACGAGTTGGCCTGCCTGCGCGCCCGGCTATTGCGCCATGCCCTGTGGCTGCAGACCCGTTCCGAGCATCCCGACCTCGCGGAAGCAGCCTTTGCTCAGGACGATCCGCGTGGGCGCGCCCTGACGGATGAAATTGAATCCCTGACCGCCCGCTGCAGGAAAGCATTGGCCGAAGGCCGCCTGCCTATCAAACATCTGGTTGAAGCCTTCGGGCTGAACGATTTTGAAATGCACATCCTTTTGCTGGCATTGACCATCGAACTCGATGCCTCCTTTGAACCGCTCTTTGCGAGGTGCCACGATGACTCCAATACCTCCCTGCCAACAGTGGCCCTTGCTCTGCGACTGTTCTGCCAGTCTGCCGATGAGTGGACGCAGGGGCGGTTGAGCTTCATGCCATTCAGTTCATTACGGCACTGGGGTTTGCTGCATCTCGAAGCCCATGCCCCCTCATTGCTGAGAACCTCCTTCCACCTCGACCAGCGCATTGTCAACGCCATCCTGGGCGTGGACCATGTCCCGGCTGAACTGACCGGGCAGCTGCACTTTCTGCGCCCTCTGCCGCCCGACCAGCTCATTCATCCTGAATCAGTCGTCCGGCTCGGTGCCATTGTCCAGAAGGTTCTGGCATCGGGCCAATGGCCGGGCCGCCTGGTGATCAATCTGTATGGCGGGCGCGGGTCAGGCCGCCGCACACTGGCTGCTGCGCTGGGCGAGCAGATGCAGATCGAGGTGGCAGCCGTCAATGTCTCTGAACTGGCCGGCGAAAATACCCTGTCCCTGTTCATGCGCGAGGCCGTCTTGCAAAGGTCAGTGCCTTACCTGGATTGCTCCAACCTTGCGGAGGAGGGCCGCCGGGCGGTGCTCCAGGGCTGCGCTGATGGGGCGCGTCTGATGCTGGTGGGCAGTATTAACCGGGCAGCCTGGCTCGAAGACCAGCCGCAGCTGACCGTGATCCCATTTGAAATACCCGCCTTGAGTTCGGAGGATCGCCGGCGTTTGTGGTCTGCCCAGCTGGGGAAGGGCCTGGATGGACAGGCCGAGCTCCTAGCCATGCAGTTTCCTTTCTCGGCGGGCGATATCCGCCTGGTCTCCGAAGCGGCGGGTGTCCTGGCTTTGCTCCGTGCTCCGGAGGATCCCGAGGTGACGGCGCAGGACGTCTGGCAGGCTGCACGTGACCACCCCCAGCACCGCCTGGGCGAGTTGGCCCGCCGCATCGAGCCGCATTACACCTGGGAGGACATCGTTCTCCCGGACGCAGCCATGCAGCAGCTGGCCGAGATCCAGCAGCAGGTGGCACAACAGGCGCGCGTCTATGGGGCCTGGGGGTTCGGAAAAAAGTTGACACGCGGGCGCGGGGTCAGCGCCCTCTTCAGCGGTTCCTCGGGCACCGGCAAGACCATGGCTGCCGAGATCCTGGCGAGCGCGCTCAAGCTGGATTTGTACCGCATCGATCTGTCGAGTGTGGTCAGCAAGTACATCGGCGAGACCGAGAAGAACCTGGCGCGCGTCTTCGACGAAGCCGAGCGCAGCAGCGTCATTCTATTCTTCGATGAGGCCGACGCGCTGTTCGGCAAACGCTCGGAGGTGAAGGATGCCCATGACCGCTATGCCAACATCGAGATCAATTACCTGCTGCAGCGCATGGAGGACTACCAGGGGCTGGCCATCCTGGCCACCAATATGCGCCAATCCCTGGATGAGGCCTTCCTGCGCCGGCTGCGCTTCCTGATCGATTTCCCGTTTCCGGACGAGGGCCAGCGCGCCGAGATCTGGCGGCGGACCCTCCCGCCGGAGATGCCTCGCCAGGATCTGAACATCGATTTCCTCGCCCGGCAGTTCAAGATCGCAGGCGGAAACATTCGCAACATCGTGCTGAACGCGGCTTTCCTCGCGGCTGGCGAAGATTCCCCGCTGCAGATGCCGCACCTCATCCGGGCCACCCGGCGCGAATTCGACAAGATCGGCCGGGCGTGTTTGGAGTCGGACTTTGGTCCCTATTACTCATTGGTGAGATGACCGAATGGACATTGAGATCGAGCGCTTGAACGTGCACTTGGGTTCCGGGATGAACGCCGGCCGCGCCAGGACGATCGGCGGACTGATCGAGGCGGCCCTGCAGGCGACGTTGCGCGCCCATGCCGGCGAAATTTCTGCCGCGCCATCCGGCTATCGGATTCCGGTCCTGGCCATCCCCGCCCTGCGGATAAGGGCTGGGGCATCGGACAATGAAATCGCCCAGGCCGTGGCGGATGCGCTCGGCCAGACGATCTTGAATGAATTGGAGCTAAGGCCGTGACCGGCCGCGCAGGTCTCATCGCAGTGAACAAACCGTCTGTGCCGCAGGCGCCCTTTCTCCTGCGGCGTTCCTCCGCGGGCAGCAGCTGCAATACCTGCATGCAGGACGATGATCACGATGATGAGCAGAGAAAGCTGCAGCGGAAGGAAACCGGCAGCCTTCCATTCGCAACGCGCGTACCGCCCATCGTCCATGAAGTGCTGCGTTCGCCCGGACAACCGCTGGCGCAAGATGTACGCGCCGTCTTCGTGCCGCACTTCGGCCTGGATTTCAGCGCAGTACGGGTCCATACAGATGCAAAGGCCGCTGAGTCGGCCCGCTCGGTGAACGCCCTGGCTTATACCGTCGGGCAGGATGTCGTCTTCGGGGCTGGGCAATACGCCCCACAGCTTCCGGCAGGACGGCGGCTGATCGCCCACGAACTGACCCATACTGTCCAGCAGCGCGGCGCTTCGGCAGCCATCCAGCCGGCTGCCCTGAACGTGGGGACTCCCTCCGACGCGACCGAGCAGGAGGCTCAACAGGCCGAGCGTGCGATCGACTCAGGACAGACATACCTGCCCCGGGTGTGGGCTCACCCTGTCATCGCCCGCCAGACGAGACCGGGCTCTTCCGGGACTCCGCCGACCCAACAGTCCGCCTCCGGCGCACCGCCGACGCAGCTCATGGGCTGGAATGGCCAGCCGATCAATGTGACCGCCCCGCCGCCTCCTGCGGTGAACCCACCTGTTTCACAACCCACCCCGCCGCCGGTGCCATGGGCAAATTGCAGGCCGGATCGAATCAGCGGCTTGAACCAAGATCTTGCCCAGGCTACCAGCTGGGTGGATGAAGCGGTCCGCGATCTGCAGAGCGCTCAGCGCCCGGCCCATACGACCGGAGCCTTGAACCGCTTTCTTTCGAGCGATCCGAACGATATCGCCAATACCATCCTTCCGAGGCTCCAAGACATGCAGGCTGAACTGCATGGCGGCTCAACCAACTTTCAATGCCAGACCCAACAGCAGTGTTCGGCCATCATGCAAGGCGGGGACCAGGCGGCCGCGATTTCGACCTCTCCGATCTCATTGTGTGAAAGATATTTCAGCCTCCTGCAATTGGTCATCAGCGGAGTCACTGTCCGGCCGATGACCTTGATCCATGAAACCGGCCATCACGCCGGCCTGGGCGGCGATACCTATGAATGGACCTGGCCTTTTCCAGGCTTGAGCGTGCATGACCGGCTGCAGAATGCCGATTCATTTGCAGCCTTTGTAGCCACCAATCATTCGCAATGGTTGCCGCCCGCCACCGGGCCGACCGGCAGCACCGTCACCGCGGGGGCCGGTGTGATGTTCGGATCAGGCCCGCGGTCGCCGCGCTTCGTAGTCACGGCAGCCTATGATGTCACCATGGCCCGCCGCGTCCTGCATTTTTTTGATTTGCATCTGGGCGTAACGGTAGATGTGGACATGGCCGGGACAGTCGTAGCTACCCCTTACATTGGACCGCGCATCTTTGCCCCGACATCCCTGACCAGTCTCCCGGTTTATTTGGATCTGCAAGCGGGCTATGCCGTTGGGAACGATCCGACCCAGGTGGATGCAGCCAACCGTGCCATCCAAGGTATCAGCGGTGAAGCCAGGCTTGGCGTTCAATCAGGGCATTTTGCCGGTGGCATCGGTTATCGCCACATCTTCAATCTCATGAGGAGCAATGCCGACATCAATCAGCTTGCTGTATACGGAGAAATTCTTTTCTAACCAGAAAGCGGATCTGGAAGGCGGAGCGCTGACGAATGGTGCCTATCTTTGCACATAAGACCGAGACAATGACGACCAGGCCCCTTGCACGGGCTGTGCTCCAGCGCAAAGCGGCCGGTGTGGAGAGGACCGCCTCCATACCTGCGCTGGTGCACGAAGTGCTGCGATCGCCGGGCCGGCCATTAGATGCGAAGACGCGCGCACTCTTCGAGCCGCGCTTCGGAATGGATTTCAGCTCTGTACGGCTGCACACAGACCAAAAGGCCGCCCGATCCGCGTTGGCAGTGAACGCCCTGGCCTACACAGTGGGCAGAGACATTGTCTTTGGTGAGGGGCAGTATCGACCATCGGCGGCGCATGGCCGGGAATTGCTCGCCCATGAGCTGACCCATGTCGTGCAGCAAAGGACCTCGGCTGATGGACCTCCCGTGGGGATAGGTTCCGCCCATGGGAAGCACGAATCCGAGGCAGAGGCTGTTTCTAGGCAGATCATGAAGAGCGAGGATGGTCCCTCAACAGGCCGCGCCGAGGCTCAAATCAGCGGTTCACCGGTGATCGTCAGCCGTTTACCAAAATATGATGCGGATTGTCAATTATCCGAGGTTATCCAGCTGACAGGGGCGTTAAACGCGGCCAACCAGATGCTTGACGTGGCGGTTGCCGAGTTGCGTCCACTCGCCTCTGGCAGCGTCAAGAAAGGTCGCGTCGTCGACCTGTTGAACGTGCACTTTCATGATCCTTCCAATGTGAAAGGCCGTGCCAGGTCCGTGCTCAAGAACTACGAAAAGATCAAGGCATATTTGAAATCGCCCAACTTCAAATGCCATCCCGCGTCGGTGAATTGTCCTGAGACGAAAGATCAGGTTACAGAAGCATTCACACTTCCCGTGGCAGGTGCTCAGATCGGCCTGTGCCCGGTTTACTGGCAACTGGATTGCACTGAGCAGGGGCGTGTTCTGATCCATGAGGCCTACCACCACGTACCCTGGGGAGACGAGGACTACGCCTATGTGCATGCAGACGATTACGAAGCGCTGGCCCCGGAAGAAAGAAAAAGGCTGACGACGGTAAAGTATGTGAGAATGCAAAGAGGTAAGTACGAATCGCTGACTGCGGCAGAGGCTGGCGAGAACGCGGATACATACGGCCAGTTTGCCGCAATGGTCTTTCCGGGCAAACCCAGCTGCAGTTTGTAAGGAAAAGGCAAAAGAATGAGTAATCTACTCCCACTCATCACTGAGAAGAAACCGATGGTCGGAATGGCCCATCCCTATGCCCGGCATAAGTCGGCCTGCGCCATCTGCGCCGGCGATGAACACCGGCATCTCCAACGCAAAACCGCCGAGGGCGGAAACGAGCCTGCGCGCATACCTGCACTGGTCCAGGACGTCCTAACCACCCCCGGAAAACCGCTCGATGCCGCAGTCCGGAATTACTTTGAGCCGCGTTTCGGCCAGGATTTCAGCCGCGTGCGCGTGCACACCGATGAACGGGCGGGCCAATCTGCACCTCAGGTGAGGGCTTTGGCATACACCGTCGGTAACGATATGGTTTTCGGGAGAGGCCAGTTCGCGCCCGAGACTGATCCGGGGCGCAAGCTGATGGCGCACGAGCTGGCACACGTCGTGCAGCAAGCTTCCACCTCCGCAGGCCTACAGACGGCCGGCCTGAACGGGTCAGCCTATGACCGGCTGGAAAGGGAAGCCGATGTTGCTGCCGACAGAGTCCTGGCCGGGCGAAGCCCGGAGGGGTTGGGAAATCATGCCTGGCTCGGACTGCAAAGACAGACGGCACCCGGCGGCAACAATCAAGATGTGGATGCCTGCGCGAAATTGGAAAACGATCGGGAGAGCTTCAGCATCATGGCCGCTCGCCACTTCCTGGCGCAGGTCGATCCGGGGTCCAATCCGGCAGCGAGAAGTGTGGAATGTCATGACAACCCCGTCGACCCTGAGCGGTTGGAATGCATTGTGACTTTCGTCGATGGCAATAAGATCACCGTCACGTGGTTGAAAGATCTCAATAACGTCGAAGCACAGCGGCAGACCAGTCATGGTCGAGAATGGTGTGTCTACCATTATGAATGCGATTCGACGGGTGCGATCAATTACATCAAGAAGGGCTGCTCGTCCGATTACGGGCCGGCGCCCAATGCGGGCAAGAATATGGTGGGTTGAGGAAAGATGTTGCGCCAATTCCTCCCGCCCAAAGTGGCGGCCGCTCCAGTAACCTCCCCGCGGCTCCAGCGTAAATGCGCCTGCGACCAGAAAGCGGATTCACAAGCTGAGTCCGGCGAGATCTTGCAGAGAGCCGGCTTGGATTCGAAAGTGCCTGCGGTCGCACCCCCGATCGTCCACGAGGTGCTGGGGTCTCCCGGCCAGCCGCTGGACCAGGGCTTGCGCTCTTTGCTCGAACTGGGCTTCGGCACGGATTTCAGTGCGGTGCGCGTCCACACGGATGGAAGGGCTGCCCTCTCTGCACGGGCGGTGCATGCTCTGGCATACACGGTTGGAAGGGAAGTGGTCTTCGGCGCGGGACAGTACCGGCCGGCGACGGAAAGCGGGCGCGAGCTGATCGCCCACGAACTGGCCCATGTTCAGCAGCAGGGGGCAGGGCCGCTTCCCTCGAAGTTGGAATTGGACGGCGCCGAAGGTCCTCTGGAGCGTCAGGCGGATGTATTGAGTCGAGAAGCATTGACCCTGGGCGCAGTGCGGTCAGGAAAATCTGCTGGAAGTGCGAGGGAACAGGGTCGATCCGGGATGGCAGGAAAAACTCATCCGGAAGCTGTTTGCGGCGAGAGCCGTGTGTCTGCTGCGCCGAAGTTCACCCAGCCGCCGGTGCGAAGAAAGGGATATGTTCAACGCCGCCGGATCCCTACGGGCGCGGAGCTGGCGGCCGCATTGCCAACAAATCCGGCCGAGCTGGCAGCCGCCCGAACTGGGCTGGTTGTTGTCCTCATCCGCGCCTGGCTGGATATGAATGCTGCAGAGCGAGCGGATGTTCATGCCCGGGCGTCAGGAACCGGCCTCACCTGGGTCACGACGGCAGACCTGCGCGCGCAGCTGAATTCGGCCTCCCGTGCACAGCTCCAGAGTTTTGCGTTGGCAATGCGCAGAGCTGCACCCAGGTTGAGGTTCGGGGACCCCGCTTTAATCAATATTGGCCCTCGCGTCGGGACTCCCGATGCTGCGCATATAAACACCTTGGTCAGCCGCGCCAGCAGCATCTTCACCACCATAGAGAGCGGGGCCAGGGATGTTGATATCGGCCAGGTTTTCGGCACCGGTCATATCGCGGCGGCCAAGGCCAAGTATCACAACGCCCGGCTTGCGATGAATTCCCTCCACGCTTCCAATATGATCCTCACGGATCGATCCGGCTACCAGAGGGAAGCCGGAGAGGGCGGGGTATCCGACAGCACTCAAATTAATGTGGAATCCCCCGCGATCGACCATCCGAACGCCAGGGAGTCGATCGTGACCATGATCCATGAGAGCATGCATGCCGGGAACAACGACGTCGATGATCGCGGATATATCTATCAACCCTCGTTCAAGGTGTTATCGGAGAACGATAAACTCCATAATGCCGCCCATTATGAAGTGGTGCCGCGCCGCATGCTTGGCGCAGCGCATGCCTTTCCGGGTGAAACCTTCGTTCCTGCCGGCACCACGGTGGGCGGCGTTTCACAGCCCGCACTGACCCCGCGCCAACAGGCTGTCCGCGAAGCTTCTGAAAGGTTCCGGAAAGCATGGGATACCGGATTAGATCTTCACGAAATGTTCGTGCGCGTTTTCCAGACTCCGTCGGAGTGGAACACTCTCGATCTTTCCAGCCAATTCTCCGGTGCTCCCGCCGGCGTCCATTTTGCCGATACGCTGCCCTTTTGGTCGAAGGTTGAGCTGCTGACCATCCACACGCGGCTTGCCAGCATCAACCCGGCCGGGGTACCCGCGGTCAGGCCCGTCACGATCATCGACCTTGCCTTGTCGGAAGGGTTGATACGGAAGATTTCCCGGGCCATGGATGAAGTCCCCCCGACCGCAGCGGCAGCTTTTGCGTTCGAAAGCCGGCACACAACGGCGGCCGAGCGCGCAGCCGCGGCCGTCAGCGTGAACGCGGAACGCGATCTCCTGATCCGGCTGGTCATCCGGGAGCGAGTGGGCAGCCTGACCGGGCCGCTCAGTCGGGATGAGCATGTGGTGTCCCGCTTGGCGGCTGCTGATATCGGTGACTATTCAGATATGTTGACGGCGCACCCTCTGAGCGCGTTCCCATGAAACGGTCCGGATCAATATGCGATCGTTATCGATGGATATGAATATGCCAATCCGTACTGGATTTGAACTGCCCGACCTGCTTTCCTTCCCAATTGCGGCATCGATGCCGGCTGCCGCAGCTGCCTCTGCAGCGGGTCGGCCCGATCTTCCTGCCTCGCAAATCGATCTCGGCCCCGGACTGGAAGTGACCCGCCTGACGCCGGGGAGGTTCGCCAACGCGATCCAGAAGAACGTTCAAGGCCGGCATGCGCTCCAGGTGGTTCGGGAGGATATGACCTCTTCATTCATTTTGAGTCTTGAACCCGACGGATCGGCTACCGTTTGCCGCGGCTGGCGCTATTTATCCTTCAATGACGGTCCGCAGGTGCACACTTCTGAACAGATCCGCGAGCAGCTTGGGTATCGAGGAGGGTGGCACCAAAAGGGTTGGTGGATGATCCTGGATCTTACCCTTGACGACACCGTCTGCCTCCGGGTGGGCGAATACAGCCACCTGATCCCCACCCATGCCTCTGGTTGGCACCTGCGCTGCTTGCCCGTCTCGCCGAAGAATCATCCGCTGCTCGCCCGGCCGGCCCTGGCCTGCCAATCGCTCGACCCGCAATCCGTGTTCGGCGAGGACGAACCTCACCTCGTCGCGGGAATTCTTCCGGGGCGCTGGATCGTGTTGGGCGGGGGCAATGGCCTCAGGATCAAGGTGGAAGCCAACTCCGTCGGAGAAGGGGAACTGCCTGTCCTTCGAGCCGAAGACTCGGAGGAGCCGCTACGGGAGGATGCGTGGGAGCATTCCTTCTAGCTGCTTGGAGATCATTGCGATGAGTTCCTGGACAGCCACCAGCTTGATAAGGAAATCAATTTCCGGATTGAACCGACACCTGGTCCAACCTAGAGCCCGATGTAATTGTTGCTCTCAGGCTGAACAATCAGGCATACCGATCCAAGCCCGGAATGTTCTCCCAGCCGCGGGCCGGCCGCTGGATGCCCCGGCGGCCTGGACCCAGAACTCAATCCGGTCCCAGGCGCGGATCTGTTCAGCCAATTTGCCAGTGCCTTGGACAAGGCGCTGTCAAATGCAAATTCTGTCATTTCGATTTGATGAGGTAGATTGATATGTCTTCGCAATTTCCCAACTCCCCCCGACTGGTCAAAGGCGCGCTGATCGAATTCGGCGATGCCCTGCTCGGACTTGCGCCGAACGTCGTCCTTTTCCAGTACAACCCCGAGCAACTTTCGCACAAGCTCGAGAAAGCACCCTACCAGGATGCCGAGGATACCGGCACCACGGAGAGGAAGGAGATCCAGTTCGTCTCCAACCTCCCGGTCGAGTCCATCGAGGATCTCCGGCTTTTCCTGGACGCGACGGACAAAATGGAAACAGGGGATCCGGTCACGGCTGCGCGCGGGATCGGCCCGGCCATCGCCGCCCTCGAGATGATGCTGTTCCCCATCGGCACCTCCCAACTCAGCGTCCGCAGCCTGCTGAGCGGCGGCAGCCTCACGCGCAGCGGCAGCGGCTCGGCGACATTGCCCCCCTTGCAGCTCCCGCTGGTATTGTTCCTGTACGGCCCCTGGCGGCTGGTGCCCGTGCACGTTCATGCGGTGAGCGTCGTCGAGCAGGAATTCGACCCGCTGCTCAACCCGATCCAGGCGGAGGTCACCGTCAGCTTGAAGGTGCTCTCAAGGGACGACCTGGCGCCCAATACCTTTGCCTACTCCGCCTATAACTGGACGCAGCGCAATCGTGAAATCAATGCTGCGCTCTATACGGTCCAGCAGGCCTCCGGCTTGCTGCCCTTCTAAGGAGGTAAGCCCATGTTTTTCAAAGGCAGCCGTTACGAGAAAGTTGGAGACGCCCGGTATACCGATCCAAAGGGGCGCCTCATCCAGTACAAGAAAATCCGCTTCATCCCGGATACTCCGGCCTTCTTTAATCATCTGGTCAAGCAGGGCGACCGGACCGATCTGTTGTGCTACACCTACTACCGCGATCCGCTTAAATTCTGGCACATCGCCGATGCGAACGATGTGATGCAAGCCGAGGAACTGACCGCCGAACCCGGGAAGCGCATCCTGATCCCGCCGGATCGCAGCTCGTGATTTTATCCGGATAATCGTTATGCCTGATACGACCAGCTACACTCTCAATTTGAACAATTCTCCCGCTGATCAGGATCTGCTGGATGCTCTTAACCTGATCGAGGTGGAGGACGACGCGGCCCTGGCCTCGGCCTTCCGGCTGCGCATCCCGATCGGCCTGGACGACGAGGGCGATTGGACCTGGGTGGCTGAAGATGCGCTCAAGCCGCTCACCCCGGTCTCGATCGGCGTGCGCTTCGGATCAGAGGTCAATGAGCTGCTGATCAGCGGGTACATCACCTCACACCAGATCCACTTTGATAAGGAAGTCGGCGCCTCCTTCCTGGAGGTGATCGGCATGGACGCCAGCACGCTGATGAATCTCGAGGAAAAGGTCGTCGCCTGGAACGACATGTCCGACAGCGACATCGTCAGCCAGATCCTGAGCAGTTACAGTTTCACTCCGGAGGTCGACGACACCCAGCCGTCCTACGCCGAGGATGAAGTAACGATCATCCAGCGCGGCACCGACCTGGCCTTTGTCCGCCGGCTGGCCAAACGCAACGGTTTCGAGTTCTACCTGGAGACCGACGCCAACTCCGGTGAAACGGCCGGGCACTTCCACAAGCCCAGGCTTTCCGACCAGCCGCAGAAGGACCTGGCGCTGGCTTTCGGCGACGACAGCAACGTCTACGCGATGGATGCGCATTATGACGGGCTGCGCCCATCGATCGTGGATGCCGCCGGGATATCCATCGGCGACAAGTCCGATCAGAGCGCCTCGATCACCTCCTCCGATCTGGATACCCTCGGTGCGGACGCCGCCCTCGAGTTGCTCGACCAGCAGCCCAAATCCCTGCTGGCGCGCACGAGCGCCTTCGATAATGCCGAGCTGCAAACCCGCGCCCAGGCGGCGGTCGACGCGGCGAGCTGGGCGGTCAGCCTCTCCGGCGAGTTGGACATTACCGCTTACGAAGGTGTACTGCGTTCCCGCCGGACGGTGCTGGTGAAGGGCATCGGGACGCGCTACAGCGGCACCTACTATGTGACCCGGGTCGTCCACACGCTGACCCCCGGAGGCTACAAGCAAAAATTCCAGTTGACCCGCAACGCGCTTGGCCTGAGCGGCAGCGAGTCGTTCGGATCCAGCGCAGATGTGTCCGTCTCATCCGCAGCGTCCTGAAGGAGGAATCCATTTCATGATGAACGAAGAATTGATGACCCATCTCGTCGAGGAAGTGCAGCACCGTTTTTACGGCAAGTACCGCGCCAAAGTTTCCGACAATTCCGATCCCTTGAACCGCGGCCGCCTCCGCGTCAAAGTGCCGGAGGTGCTCGGGGACGTCGAATCCGGCTGGGCCGTGCCCTGCGCCCCCTACGCCGGGGCGGACAAGGGCTGGTTCGTGATCCCCGAAACCGATGACGTCGTCTGGGTCGAGTTCGAAGCTGGCGACCCGTCCCGGCCGATCTGGGTCGGCTCCTGGTATGGCGACGGCGATCTGCCCAACGATCCCTCCGGTTCCCAGGCTACGACGCAGACCAAGATCTTCAAGAGCCAGAGCGGTCTGATCATCGACCTGGACGACAGTGCCACGGAAATAAAGATCAGCGACTCGAGCGGCTCCAACCTGCTCGACATCCAGGTCAACGCCGGCAAGATCGTCGTCAAGGCCACAACCAACGTGACCGTGGATGCACCGCTGATCAACCTGGTGGACAGCAGCACGCACCCGCTGGTCTTCGGCGACGACCTGCTCCAGTACCTGAACCAGCTCGTGCAGATGTTCAATACCCACATGCATCCCGGCGAGCTGGCGGTCGGCGTCCTGCCGGTCACCCCGGCGCCGCCTGTCCCGCCGTTCCCGCCGGCCACACCGTCGCTGCTCTCGACCAAAGTGATGACGGGTTGATGAGGAAAGGGAAAAAGTATGCCTGACCAGCTAAAAGCCGGAGGTATGGGCCACCCAGGCGACACCGACATGCCGGGTGAATTTGCCGACAGCATGGCGGCTGCCATCGAGGATGCTTTCAACATGATCCTCGAGAAGGAAGGGAAGCAAACGTTCGATGTTCAGGACAACTCACGGGCCGCGCGCGACCGGCGCATGCTCTTCGTGGCCATCGCCCAGGGGGTCGTGAATCACCTGGCAGCCCATGCCGGTGCGTTCGAGGTTTATGTTGGAGGCACGCCGCAACCCGAGACGATTGAGATCCAGGTGGATACCGTTACACCCATCGAGCCATTATGAATAACAAATACTTCGATTATCCCTTTCACATCGACCCGCGCGGGCGGGTCGCGACCACCGGCGAGGACGACCACATCCGTGACATGATCGAACAGGTCCTGTTCACCAACCCCGGTGAGCGCGTCAACCTGCCGGATTTCGGCTGCGGCATCAAGCAGCTCGTCTTTGCGCCCAACAGTCAAACCCTGGCGACGGTCACGCAGTTCACCATCAACCAGGCGCTGCAAAAATGGCTTGGCGGCCTGATCAACGTGCAGAGCGTGGATGTCGTCGCCGACGAAGCCACGCTGAACATCCATATCACCTATCTCAAGCTCGCCACTCTCGAGAAGAATACGGTGACCATTTCGACCTGAGGTATTTCTGAATACGGGAATTCGTTATGGAAAAACTCTACGATTCTGTTCGCTGTCGTGACGAAGGCCGTCGGGCTGCGCTGCTCGAGGCGGCCGCGCATGGGTCGACACTGAATGCCATCGACACGGTCGAGGTCGAGAAGAATAACCAGACCACGCTGCATGTCTTCTTCCTGCTGGGTGTGCCAAACGGACTGAACCATCATCCGGAGCTTTTCACCGTGACGGGCGGCGAGCGCGTCACGAACATCCAGGTGCTCGACACCGTCCAGCAGGGCGGGGCGGACCCGCACCTGGACGTGCTGGTGAACGTCGCCGGCGATTTCTCGATCTACACCCTGACTATCCAGAGCCCCGCCCTCGACCCGGTCTTCGCCTCGATGCAGTTCAGCTTCAAGGTCGGCTGCGATTCCCCCTTCGATTGCCCCGGCGGGCTGGCCTGCGTCGACGTGGCCGAGCCCGACCCGCTGATCGATTACAACGCCAAGGATTATCCCAGCTTCCGGCGTGCCCTTCTGGATTGGATCTCGGCGCGCTACCCGGGCTGGCTGGAGCGCTCGGAAGCTGACCTGGGCATCGCCCTCCTGGACCTCTTCGCCTACGCGGCCGACCAGCTCAGCGACTACCAGGACCGTGTCTCGAACGAAATGTTCCTGGAGACGGCCCGCCAGCGCCTGTCGGTGAAGCGCCACAGCGCCCTCATCGATTACATCCTGCATGAGGGCGCCAACGCCCACACCTTCCTTTGTTTCCTGGCAAAGGCCGATGGCAACTTGCCCGTCCGGACGCCGGTCCAGACCCAAACCGTCCCGGGGGAGGCCCCCCTCATCTTCGAGACCGATGAGCCGGCAGCGCTCTACGCCGACCACAACCAGTTCGAGATCTACACCTGGTCGAACGCGGACTGCTGCCTGCCGCTCGGGACGACCGAGGTCTGCTTGCTCGGCTGGTATCCGCATTTACAGGCTGGCGATTACCTGTTGTTCAAGGAAGCTAAAAGCCCACTCACCGGCCTCGAGGCAGATGCCGACCGGACCCGCCGCCAGGTAGTGCGTCTCACCCGGGTCGAAAGAGGCAATGACCCGCTCACTTCGCAGGATCTGACCAGGGTCCATTGGGGCAGCGGGGATGCCCTGACCAAGCAGTTCTGCATCGCCACGATCTGCGCGGACGGCAGCACCCTGGGGGGGGTGAGCGTCGCCTGCGGGAACATCGTGCCCGCCTCGCACGGCTCAACCCAGCAGCAGCCGGTGAACGTACCGCCTGCGGCCCCGCTGGAGGAGATCTGCAAGCCGCTGCCGCTGCCCCCCGCCGAGCCGTTCAGCTTCGTCCTCGAACAGGCGCCGTTGACTTTCACTACCGAAACGGGCGATCCGCGCGACGGGCACTCCACGCTGGAGATCAGCATCCCGCCGACCGACGACTGGCACGAGCGCCGCACGCTGGTCGAAAGCGGCGAATTCGACCAGGATTTCGTCGTGGACGTGAATGAGGAGGGGGTCGCCACAATCCGCTTCGGCGACGGCACCTATGGACGGGCGGTTCCGCCTGGGGCATCTTTTCAGGCGATCTACCGGATCGGTAACGGCCGCGCCGGCAACGTCGGTGCGGAAACGTTGACCCAGTTTGCTGCCTCGGCCCTGATCGCCGCGGTCACCAACCCGCTGCCCGCGGCAGGTGGGATCGATCCCGAGTCCATTGCGGATGTGAAAAAACTGGCGCCGGAGGCCTTCCACGCCGTCAAACTGCGGGCGGTCACCGAGCAGGATTACGCCGAGGCGGCCGAAAAGGTGCCCGGCGTGGCGCATGCCGGGGCGCATTTCCGCTGGACGGGCAGCTGGTATACCGTCTTTGTCAGCATCGATCCGGCCGGGCGGGTCTCGCTCAGCGACGAGCTGAAGGAGGCGGTCTTCGCCCTGCTAGATACCTATCGCATGGCCGGATACGATCTGGAAATTCGCCCGCCGCTTTATGTCCCGCTCGACATTGCGATCAACATCTGCGTCGCCGGGGATTATTTCCGGGCCGATGTACAGAAGGCCGTGCTGGACGCGCTGAGTGCGGGGGTCCTGCCGGACGGAAGGCAGGGCTTCTTTCACCCTGACCGTTTCTCCTTCGGCGATCCCTTGTATCTCAGCCGCTTGTACCAGGCCGTCGAACAAGTCGAAGGGGTGCAATCGGTACAGGTCACCAAGTTCGAGCGCTGGGGGCACGGTGATCAAGGGGAACTCGATGAAGGAGATATCGACATGTCGGAGGACGAGATCGTCCGATTGGATAACGACCCCAGTGAGCCGGAACATGGCCGGCTGGTGTTGACCATGCTGGAGGGCAAATGAACGATTGTGGTTGTTGCGATCCCCTTGCGCCCCTTTCTCCGCGTGCGATTTTCAACCGGCCCGGACTCTCGGCGTTGAAGTATCGCATCAGTACCTTCTCCTCGTTCAAGCGTGCGATGATCGAGTCGGCGGCAGGACAGAGTGCGCTGATCCCCTGGACCTCGCGCGAGAGCGACGATTACGGCATCGAACTGATCGAGCTCTGGGCATACCTTGGCGATATCCTTACCTTCTACCAGGAACGCATTGCCAACGAGGCCTTTCTGCGCACCGTCGTGCAGCGTGACTCGCTGATACGCCTGGCAGGCCTGATCGATTACAAGCTCGCCCCGGGCGTCTCGGCGACCGCTTACCTGGCCTTCATCGTCGACCAGACCAGCCCGTCGATCCCACTCAGCCTGCGCGTGCAGAGCAAGCCCGAGCCGGGGCAGACCCCGGCCACCTTCGAGACGGAGGCCGCCCTGGCGGCATCGGCGAAAGTCAACAAATTCCGCGTCTGGCCGCTGCCGACCGCCGATCTCGAAAACTACGGCCTCGGCAACGACCGGGCCATCCTCTTCTCGGGTGGCGCCGAGTTGAAAGCGGGCCAGCAGCTGGTCTTTTTCGCCGGGACGCACATCGAGGAGAAAAGGATCGAGAGTATCACCGGAACCTCGCGCGGCCAGTTGACCATCTGGAGCCCCAAGATCGCGGCCGCCTTCACCAATGGTGCGGAGGTCTACCGGATGGGGCGGAAATTCAACCTTTTCGGGTACACGGCCCCGGCAACCTACTCTCAGAACGTCATCGACTCGAATGGCTACATCGTCGGAGCCCGGCAGATCAACACGATTTTCCACCTGGCTGCCGGGACAACCCTGTACCTAGACGGCGAAGTCAGGGACCTGAAGGTCGGGAGCCAGGTGCTGGTCGTGATCCACAATGATGGTTATGCCGGTAACTTCAACGGACTGTTCACCATCAGCGCGGTCACCCAGGTCGGGGGGACCTTCGGCCCGCAGACCAATACGGTGACACGCCTCGACCTGGTCTCGCCGAGCTACCCTCCCGTCGTGCCGGCGGTTCAAGACCTGCGCAATGTCCAGGTCTGCGAGCTGACCAGCAGCGAAGTCTCCTTCTCGCGGCGCAACTTCGGCGGTGACCCGGCGCAGATTCCCGCCGGGACTTTCCAGATCTATACCGACCAGGTCGCGGCGTCGGACCTCAGCGCCGGCCAGATCGTGACGATCGCCGACGACCGCGGCGCGGCCGAGCAGGTGACCGTCACGGCTGCCTCCAACTATTCGCCGACGCTCGTCGAGCCCGGGACCAAGATCGAGTTCACCCCGCCGCTGGCCAACGCATACGCGGGTGAGACCGCCGTCGTTTATGGAAACGTGGTCAAGGCCACCCACGGCGAGACGGTCAAGGACGAGACCCTGGGCAGCGGCGACGGCTCACAGGCCTCCCAGGAGTTCACCTTGAAAAAATCTCCCGTGACGTTCACCCCCGACAAGCTGGCCGAGCGCGGGGCGAAGAACTCGCTGCAGGTTATGGTGAACGGCATCCGCTGGCAGGAGGTCCCGGACTTTTTCGGGCGCCAAGCGGATGAACCCGTTTATGTCACGTCGATTGATGACAGCAGCAACATGACCGTCGAGTTCGGCGACGGGGTGAACGGTGCCCGCCTCCCGACCGGCGTCAACAACGTCCACGCCAAATACCGCAAGGGCTGGGGCAAAGCCGGCAGCGTCAAGGCCGGCAAGCTGACCACCCTGCTGGACGCGAAACCCGGCTTGAAATCGGTGAGCAACCCGGCGCCGAGCTTTGGCTGGGCGGACCCGGAGACGCTGGCGGATGCCCGCCGCAATGCCCCGACCACGGTGATGACCTTCGATCGGGCTGTCTCGCTGGAGGACTTCGAGCTGCTCGCCCGCAGCTATCCAGGGGTCGGCAAGGCGCGCGCCGCCTGGGTCTGGAACGACGAGCAGCAGGTCGTCCAGCTGACCTGTGCCGGGTCCGACGGCGTTTCGATCCTGCCGGTCCGCTCGAACCTGCTCGCCTACCTGGACGCCCGGCGCGATCCCAACCGCGAGCTCCAGATCGACGATTTCACCCCCGCCGGCATCCAAATGCACGCCTTCGTCGTGCCCGACCCGGCCTACGATCCGGACGATGTCCTCTCGCGGGCCCAGGCCGCCGTCGGCACCGCCCAGCTGCCGGATGAGAGCTATGGCTTCTTCGCCTTCGAGCGCCTTGACCTGGACCAGGACATCCACCTGAGCGAAGTGTATGCCGCCCTGCAGGCCGTCCCCGGCGTGGTTGCGGTCCACATCGACTTGCTCCAGCGCAAGGATGCTCCAACCGGCGCGCCCGAGAACATCGTCCCGATCGGACCGTCCGAGCTTGGCATGGTCGAGGATCCGGCGGACGTGACCCTTGAACTGAAGGACGAGCTCTAATGGCAGATTTCACCCCCACACGACTTTTCGACCTTCTCCCGCAGATCTACCGGGTGCGCGATGCCGATCCGGGATCGAACGGGACCCTGGAAGCCCTGCTCAATGTGATCGACCAGCAGGTCGGTAATCTCCGCCAAGACATCGGCAATCTTTGGAATAACTTCTTCATCGAGAGTTGCGACGAGTGGATCATCCCCTACATCGGCGACCTGGTCGGGACGAACCTGGTCGACCCGGTGGTGCTGCGCGCCCGCACGGACGTTGCCAAGACGATCCATTACCGCCGGCGCAAGGGTACCGTGCCGATGCTCGAGGAGCTGGCGCGCGATGTCACCGGCTGGTCGGCCAAGGCAGTCGAGTTCTTCCAGATCCTGGGTTGGACCCAGAACGTCAACCACGTGCGCCTGGTCCGCGGCGGCTGGTTCGACGTGGTCGACGATTCCGTCTGCAACGCCGTCGGCACGGCGTTCGACCAGGCCGCCCACAGCGTCGACGTGCGCGTGCCGGCCCAGAACGAGGGTTGGTACAACATCCGCAACATTGGCTTCTTCCTGTGGCGGCTGCAGTCGTATTCGCTGATCAATGCCGACCCGGCGAATGCCGGAAAGAAAAACCGCTTCCACTTCAACACCCTGGGCCAGCCCGAGCCGTTGTTCATCCAGCCGGACATCGCCGGCCTGAGCAACGAAGCCGCCGACGAGGACGACGTTCGCGGCCCGATCAGCCCGCGGCGGCTAATGCCTTCCAGCCTGGAGATCGATCACGCCGACCCGCCGGATGCCGATGGCAATGTGACCCTGCACCTGATCCCGCCCGACGCCCCGTTGACGGCCCACTGGTCGGCCGGCGTGTGGCTCGAGCTGATCGACCCCGGCGACAGCACCAAGACGCTCTCCGCCGTCCTGGTCGACGTTCGCGATAATGGCTCTTCGCTGATCGTCACGCCCGACGCCGCTTTGACCACCCAGACGCAGCTGCGCGCCTTCCCGCACCTGCCCAGCTACTACGGCCAGCGGCGCGGTTTTGGCGTCTACGTGGACGGCGAACTGGTCTCGCCAGTGGCCTCCGTGCCCGCCCACCGGCGCCGGGTACTGATCGGCGAATTGTGCGACTGGCAGGATCCCGATCCCGGCACGCTGGTCATCGACGTGCGCCTGGGCCGCTTCGCCTTCGCCAAGAACGAGACGCCCCAGGGCGAGATCACGGTGAATTTCAACTATGGCTTCAGCGGTGATATCGGCGCCGGCCCATACAATCGACAGGTGCCCGACGCTCCGACGACCGTCGTCAGCGAAGCCGGCGGGACGAGCCTCGACCAGGCCCTCACCGACTGGCAGACGAACGAGCCCCAGGATGCCATCATCGAGATCCAGGACAGCCACACCTACACCCTCGGCCTGGGTGCGCTGGCCATGCCCAACAAGCTGTTCCGCCTGACGATTCGCGCGCTGAGCGGCGAGCGTCCGACCATCCTGCTCTCCGGGGACCTTTCCCTGACCGGCGGGTTCGAAGCCAGTTCACTCATCCTGGAAGGCTTGCTGGTCAGCGGCGGTGCCTTCCACCTGGACGGAGTGCTCGGCAAGCTGAGTGTGAGCAACTGCACGCTCGATCCGGGGGGCGGTCTTTCCTCCGACGGGGTGACCCTGCGGCCGCAGCAGGATTCCCTGCACGTATCCACCGCAGACACATCGCTCCAGGTGGTGATCGATCGCTCGATCCTCGGGACGCTGCTTGTTCCCAATGCGGTCGAGCACATGGACATCTCCAATTCGATCATCGATGCCCAGGGCGGGACAGCCATTGCCGGGCCCGGCGGCGCGGGCGACTACGCCGTGCGCACGACCCTCGAAGCTGTCACCCTCTTCGGCAAGTGCTGGCTGCAGGAGCTCACCCTGGGCTCCGAGGTCCTTTTCGATGATGTGGTGCTCGTGCGGAGGAAACAGAACGGCTGTGTGCGCTTCTCGTACATCCCCGATTCTTCGGAGACACCGCGCCGCTACCGCTGCCTGCCCCCGGACGGGGCTTCGGCCGAAGAACTGGCCCGCCTGAAGCCGTCCTTCACCTCGATGCGCTTCGGCGACCCGGGTTACGCCCAACTGAGCCGCTCAGGGTCGGAGGAAATTGCCACCGGCGGCTCGGACGGCTCGGAGATCGGCGCCTTCTTCATCCTGAAGAACCCGGTGCGGAAACAAAACCTCATCATGCGCCTGGAAGAGTACCTGCCGTTTGGATTGGCCGCGGCGCTGATCGCAGTAACCTAGAGGAGGCAATATGAAAGGTGATTTTACTCGTTTTACTTTTGATCGCAGCAAGCATTACCGCGGTGTGGTCATGCAGCAGGGGCGCGTCACGCTGGACGCCGACTGGAACGAGAATCTCGGCATCCAGGCTCACCAGCTGCAGACCTTGGCGCGCGACGTGATCGGTGAATGCGGCGTCCCGGTGCACGTGGACGCTTTCAAGGTCACCGCGCCGGCCATCGACCTGAACATGCAGTCCCTCGATTTCGACATCTCTGCCGGCCCGGCCGGCAAGGGGCGCATGTACGTCAGCGGGCTCCTGACCGAGATCGAGCAGGACACGACCTATCTCACGCAGCCCGATTGGCTCTCTGCTCCCATCAACACAACCCTCCCCGGCCTGGGTCCGGTATTGCCGGCTTTGAGCGACGGCGAGACCCGCCTCGACCGAGTCTATATTGACGTCTGGCGCCGTACGATCAGCGCGGTCGAGGACCCGCATCTGCGCGAGGTGGCCCTGGGCGGCCCGGATACTGCCGAACGGATCAAACTGGTCTGGCAAATCAAGGTCGACACCGGGGTCGATCCAAAGACGACCTGCAACACCTCGCTGGGCCTGCCTGTGATCGGTGGGGGTTTGCTGCGGGTCGTGGTAAATCCGCAGCCCGTCCCGCCGGATCCTTGCGAACCCACTGCCCAGGGGGGCTACACAGGCGGCGACAATCGTTTTTATCGAATCGAAATTCACAAGGGCGGACCTCTCAACACAGCAACGTTCAAGTGGTCGCGCGACAACGGATCGGTCCTGGCCTCGATCCAGCAGTTCAAATCAGCAACGGAGGTCGTGGTCAGGAGTCTGGGCAAGGATGATTACTTGAAATTCAAGACAGGCGATTGGGTGGAGATCACGGACGATGGGATCGATCTCTCCGGCCTGCCCGGCACGCTGGCGCAGATCACCGTGGATGAAGCATCCCGCACCCTCACTTTGAGCAATGCCCTACCGGATGCCGTCTGGCGGGCCTCAGACCGCCATCCCAAGGTGCGGCGCTGGGACGGAGGCGATGCTCAAGTGATGACCGGCGGCGTTCAGGACATCGAAGCAGGCATCCAGATCCAATTCACGGCCACGGCCGATGACTTTCGCAGCGGGGATTGCTGGACGTTTGCCGCGCGGGTGATCGACGGCTCGCTCGACCCGAGCCTGGAGCAGCCCACACCGCCGATGGGTGTGCTGCACGCCTATTGCGGCCTGGCACTCATCACTTGGACACGCAATGGCAATAAGGTCACCGCTGTTGTGCAGGACTGCCGACTGCTCTTCCCGCCGCTGACCGAAATCCCGGCTGGCCAGGGTTGCTGCACGGTGAGTGTCGGCGATGGCGTTTCCACTCATGGCGACTTCACCGACCTCCAGGCGGCAATCAATTCGCTGGGCAAGGGCGGGCAAGTTTGCATCCTGGGGGGAGATTACCCGCTGGCCGCGCCCATCAAGGTCAACATCGACGGCTTGACCATCAGCGGCTGCGGCGGGCAGACGAAGATCCACGCCGCTGCCGGGCAGGCGGCTTTTCTCGTGTCGGGCGTCAACCTCTTTGAACTGGAGGGACTGTCCATCGATGGCCAGTGCCCGGACGGGCTGGTCCAGATCGGGGGCAGCCGCACCGTTGAGGTAGCCGACTGTGAAATAATCAATCTGAGTCCCAACAAGGACACCTCGCTGGATATCACCAGAGTAAATCCACGAACATCCAGGAAAGCGCCCAGCGCGACCCCGGCGGGGCCCACGAGTTTCAATGATTTCCGCTTCACGGCAAATCTGCCGGCTAATTCGCCGCTGGTCCCTGCGGGGCCGGGGCTGGTCGTGACGGACAGTCTGATGGTCCGGGTAATCAACAACCAGATCATCGGCCTGCCGGCTTTATCCCTGCAGGCGCAGTTCCTGCAGGCTCGGAGCAATGACTTGAGCGGAGGCGGCGCCTGGCTGCGCGAAGGATCTGGCCAGGCTGTTTTGAAGCAGAACACGATCGTATCGGGGCAGGGTTCGGGCGTGCTCCTGGGCGGCCTGGGTGCGAATGAGAAGCCTTCCGAAAAATTCAGCGGAGTACAAAATGTGCAAGTCATTGGAAACACGATCAGCCAGATGGACAACGGCATTACCACCCTGGCCATGAGTCTGGAGCAGCTCAAATTGGTGGGTGATGTGAGTGATCTGAGTATTTCAGACAATCGAATCACCGGATGTGTGCATGGCAGCTCGAATCAGGCCTTCACGGAGACTGTCGCCTCCGGCGGCATCGTGTTGCGGAATGTCACCCAGTTGCGCATCCACCACAACATGATCGCCCAGAACGGCCTGGCGGGCGGGACGGCTGCTTGCGGCATATTCGTCTTTCTGTGCGAGGACCTGGAAGTCAGCGACAATACCGTCGTGGACAACGGCGAGAGCATCTCGGATGCCAGCCAGCTGCAATGTGTCGACTTCAGCAGCAGGAGCACGGGTGCGGGTGCCAATCCGCGCCTGGAGTCAGGGGCGACCTTTTCCGTATACGGTGCAGATGGTTCGTTGGCAGGCGCGAGCACAATCAGGAAATCCGGCAGCCTGACCGGTTTGGATGTCCAATACAAAACCGCCGTGAGCCTCGCTGCTCCAACCACCTCCGTGCAATTGACTCTGGCATCGACTGCCGGGGCGGGAAGAATTGAAGCCCTAAATGAGGATGGCTCCAGCGCCGGCACATTTACCACACAGCAGGGCAGCCAGGCACAAACCATATCCATCAGCGGCACGTCGATCAATCTCATCAATGTCATCGCGCCGAAAAACGAGATGCTCCTGCTGAAGATTTGTTTCGGCGCGGGGGAGACCGCCTTCCAGGCCGGCATCGCCGCGCTGGATGTCATCGGCGGCTGGAGCGGTGCACCCGGGCAGAACAGCCCGTATACGGCGCCGGTCGGGAAGTCGATCGGCAGACCCGCCGCGCGCATCCACGACAACGAGGTGATTTGTCCGCGCGGCCAGGCCCTGATCGCCATCGGTCTTGGGTCGATGTCGATCAACGACAACACCCTGATCTCCTATGGTTTCCGCAACCAGCCCGACCTTACCACACTGCTGGGGGTCCCCGGCGGTCAATTCAATTCACTGCTGGCCTCATCCGGCAGCGTGCTGGTGTACAATCTCGGCCGCGCCGCGGACGGCTCGGGCTATTTTGGTTTGAGCAATTCTTTCTCCCATTACAATGTGAGCACCGCCGGCGCAGTAATCGGGCAGTCTTACCCGGATGGCAGAATCCAGTTCCACGACAACCAGGTCAGTTTGTTCGATCAAGGCGAAAGCAGCCAGACGCTTGAGCGTTCGTCGATCTGCCTCATGACGTTGGACGATGTTTCGATCGAGGGCAACCAGGTTCTGACAGAAACCCCCAATGAGATCCTGGTGATTTCCACCCTCTCTTTCGGCATGACCGCCCGTGCGACCGGAAACCGCTTCAGCGAAATCCCGCAACACGCCGCGGCTTCCTATCTCGGCGTGGGCGCCTCGGCCATCACGGTGAACAATCAGGCCACGCAGTGCATCCTGACCCTGGCCGCAAACAAGATCGATGGGCCGAACCTGAGCATATTCTGCCCTTAGGCGGCACGATAATTTCTGGAGGTAACAGCTCATGACGACTCCCACGAATGAACCAACCCCGCAGGAGACTGCGCAAAACCTGGCGGATGCAATGATGCAGACCGCAAACAGCGCCGTCGCGCCGACGCTGTCACATCTGAGCCAGCTGCAAGAGCAGCGGGCGGCCCGCCTGGCCGCCGCGGCAGACCGGTTGAAGTCCAGCCTCGGCGCGGACAACGCCCGCGTGATCGCCCTAACCCAATTTGCTCAGGCGGTCGGCCTGCTGGGGCAGACGTTGAATGTCGAGGCGACCCGCGCCGCGCGGCAGCCTGCGGTCGGACCGAACGAATGGCTGGTGTACGGCCGCGTCCTGGACGTGCAAGCCCAGCCGGTCGCGGGCGTGCAGGTGCGCGTCTTTGATCGCGACCGCAAATACGATGATCTGCTGGGGGATACCATGACCGACGAGTTGGGTGATTTCGCAGTCATCTATCATGAACGTGACTTCGCCGAGGTGCGCGAGGCCAATCCCGATCTCTACGTGATGGTCAGTGACTCCGCCGGTACGCTGCTGTATTCAAGCAGGGACCAGGTCCGTTTCGAGGCGGGACGCGTCGAGTATTTCGAGATCGTTCTGAACACACCCTCGTCCACAGCGAAATCGGCCGGACGGGCCTCCGCCAAGAAGCCTGCCGCCAAGCGGACAGGCGTCAGGCGGATTCCCAAACCGAAGAGCTCCGCGCGCAGGGGATCGGATAATGCGAAGAAGTGAACCTCTTCGCGCCTAGAGACAGGTGGCCCGCGTATGCTCTTCAATTCCTGAAGAGCATTGGCCCGCAAAGTCCCTTTCCCGTTCCAGGCAAGCTGCCCCCATGGGTAGATCCGGGCGGATCATGAAAGCCCTTGCGCAAAAGCCCGCTCAAGATCCGAAGCGGGCATCTTCCAACCCTGCCCGCCCTCCCCTGTGCTTGCCGGAGTTGCCAGCCCCTTCATTGAATGACGCGGGTCCTGCCTCGCACGCTCAGGGGTTCGCCCTGCTGGGCAGTGATTTCAGCCGGCTGCCGATCCAGCCCAAATCGCAAGCAGCGCCTCGGGCAGAATTGGCTGTACAGAGTGCAGAGGATAGTTGCGAGCAGGAGGCGGACCGTATGGAGGCGCAGATCATGCAGATGTCTGATCCGCCGGCCGTCGCAGACAGCTCGCACAATTCGGGGGCATCACCTGTGCAGCACCGAGGCACTCTGGAGACGACCTCACCCGGCGTGAAGCAGCTTCTCTCCTCCTCCGGCTCGCCGCTTGATGCCGCGACCCGCACCTTTATGGAATCGCGCTTTGGATATGACTTTAGCCAGGTGCGGCTTCACACGGGCCCTGGCGCGGCCCGTTCCGCAGACTTGCTGGCTGCCCGAGCCTACACCGTGGGCCAGGACGTGGTGCTCGGGGAGGGCCAGTATCGGCCGGGAACGCCTGAAGGCCGGCAGCTGCTCGCCCATGAACTCACACACGTCGTCCAGCAGAGCGAAGGGCGTTCGACCCCTGTGATCCAACGGAAGCTGAAGGTGAGCGGCGAGGGGGCAGACATCCAAGCCATGTTCAAACTGCTGGAGCAGGATAGCGGCCTGACGTTGAAGTATGACCGTAAGACCAATCTCGTCTCCATAGCTGCGTCCTCCGCCAAGCCAAAGTCTCCTGAGATGGCCAACAGACTGCAGGCGATCATCTCTGACACGAAGCAGGATGCCGAGATCCATGTGGGCCGGACTCAAGGTGGGGTCAGCTTCGGCGCATTCCCCACTGATCTCAGTCATCCCGTGCAGGAAATCCGCATCGACATGATGCTCGATCTGGAAAAAGGAGCGCCCGGCGCCGGCGCGGCCAAGCTTCTCCACGAGATCGTTGAGAATTACGAGGGGCATGCACTCACGGATTACAACTGGACTTCTGCCTTCCTCGAAGCTCATGAGCGGGCCGTGCAGGTCGAGAACGCCGTCGAGAGCGAACTGGGGCACCCCGGCGAGCGCCGCAACACCTTCCCCGTGGTGCGCGGCAAGGGCAAGAAGCAGGTTCTCACTTCAATCGAGGACCGCTCAAGCTACTTCCTGGTTTATGACACGCCATTCGGCTGGGGTAGCGATAGGATCTTCAATGCGCGGCGTGTGGGGCGTGTGCCTGTTTCGACGTATACCATCGATGGCTTTTCCGCCACGTCCACGGATGTCCCTGCGGTGGCCGCCAAGACCCTCGCGGCTTTGGCCGTCGACATGAAGAACAATCCAACCGCCTCGGCCCTGGCCGAGGGCTTTGCCTCGGGCGCCAAGTCGTCCCAGGAAAATCAAAGACTGGCCAGGGATCGGGCCGAATCGGTGCAGGATGAGGTGGTCAAACTGGTGGGCGAATCAAGCAACACGAGTTGGCGGCGCTTCCAGCTGGTGGGCAATTCGGACAGGACGCGCAATCAAGTAGTGGTCACGCTGGAGCGCCCGGACTTGTAGGTGCAGCCGCCATCCGTGGCTGACACAGAAATGGCGTCATCTTGATCGCCTTCAATGATCCTCTCTCCCGATTCTTTGGATTCACCAAAACTGCTCAGCCAATCATTTGGCGGGTATCCATTATTGCCTAAGGCCTGTCCTCGATTTCCGAGAATCAATAATATCGGCCGCTTGTTCCCTGTGGGAGGATGATTCAGTGCAGCCGGCAGTCGGCACCTTACGAACGTTACAGCCGCTCAAGATCCAAGGCAGGCATCTTCCAATCCTGGTCCGGGCGAACTGCCAATACGGGGAATTGATATATTGAAAAAACTTTGAAAAACTGATATATTGGGTGGCATATGTCATTCGATCCAACATATCCCCACCAGCTTGCCCTCCTACCCCCTGAGAAGGCTGTCGCCAACACAGATTTCGGCGACCTGCTCATTAATGCACGGGTGGAGCTTGGGGAGCTCAAAGGTGCCTGCGGGCAGATCCCCAATCCGCTCCTTCTCATGGCTCCGGCCATCATCCGGGAGTCCGTGGCAAGCTCGAAAATCGAAAACGTCAACACCACCCTGGCGGACGTGCTCCAGTGGCAGTTATTCCCCGAGGCGGAACGGCGCCCGCCCGACAAAGAGGTGTTGCGCTATCACGAGGCCATGAACTGGGGGATTGAGAACATGAAGAAGGTTGCCCTGTCGTCGCGCACGATCACGGGCATTCAGGCTCACCTGATCCCCGAAAGCAATGGGCAATACCGTCGCGAACAAAACCAGATCGTCAACCTTGCCGGCCGCGAAGTCCTTTACACGCCGCCCATCGCCAGCGAGATTCCGAGATTGATCGGCAACTGGGAAAACTACGTCAATTCAGACGACAAGTCGGTGGACCCTCTCGCCCGCGCCATCATCGCCCATTACCAGTTTGAGGCCATCCATCCGTTCCGCGATGGCAACGGCAGGACGGGGCGCATCTTGATGGTGCTTCAATTGATTCAAAGCGGCCTGCTGCAATTTCCAGTTTTATATATCAGCGGGTATATCAATCTGCACCGTTCGGAATATTACTCGGCTCTGCGGTCCGTCACCAAGGATCAAAATTGGCATGGGTTTATCGAATACATGCTCAAAGGTTTTTACGCACAAGCGAGAGAGACCCGCGAAGACCTGGAGAACATCACCAAGCTGTTCGACGAGATTAAGAATCAAATCCGGGCTCGCCGCCCGAAGCTATACAGCGCCGACCTGGTCGAAGCCATCTTCACCTATCCGGTGATTACACCCACGAAACTGGCCAGCGAACTGAACAAGCATTACACCACGACCAGCAAATACCTGGATCAGCTGGCAGAATTAGGCATCCTGACCGAAGCTGTGGTCGGGAAGTATCACCTATTTGCAAATCGCCGGCTGCTCAAGATATTGAGCAAATAGAGTTCCGGGTCGCGATAAGATGAAACGAGCTTCATACCAACGCCTGCTTCAATTCGTCGAGTTGGCGGGCGATTTCGGTGATTCGGGCAGCGCCCCGAACGACTCTCCGCGCTGATTCGAGATCGAGTTTCCCCAATCGAGCCATTTGCAGAAGAACCGCGGCAGGGCCATCTCCGGCCATCTCGGCATACAGCTTGGCTTGTTGGCGCGAGTTGAGCCCGTTATAGCGCGGCGAGAGCCGAAGCCTGGCGAGGATCGTCTGATTGGCAGCCTTCGTTTTCTTGATCAATTCTTCAAGAGCGGCATGATCCTGCTCCGTCCATGATTCGACGATCCGCGTGGCTCTCGGACGATTCGCCTTTTTATATTCCCGCCTGACCCGTTCCCACAAATCCCCGCGGCTGGGGACAGACAGGATTCGGAAGGATGGAAGAAGAATACCGGTCAGAGATTTTCCCACCACGCAACTGGTGTCCAATCCAAACACCCTGTCTTTATAGATGAAAGGCTGATCCGAGTCGGTGTAATTTTGATGACCCACGATGAGTGGTTGATCGCTATCATACAGCTCGTACCAGGGGCGGTCATAGCGCTCATTCAAAATCTTTGCCCCGCCCAGCGTGCCGCACAGTACGGATGGCAGCTGATCTGCGAGAGGCACCTTGGGTTCAAAGAAACCGTGTACGACAAGGACTTCATGCAACTGGGAATGGAGTGGAAGCGCGCTCATCCACTCAACTTCGACTGGATAACGGTCGGCTAGCTGATCCCGGCTGATGCGTTGGGAGAGGGAGAGTTGAATCTCGCCGCGCGAAGCGCGGACATGCTTGCGTTCGTGATTGCCCATCAATGCGCGGGCATTCGAATGACTATGGAAGAAGTCCAGCACCTGCGGCGTCTCGGGCCCGCGGTCAACAACATCCCCGACCGCCAGAATACTGTCGTCTTCTCCAAGCCCGGCCTTATCCAGCAGAGCCTGAAGTTCAACATAACAGCCGTGAATGTCGCCGACCACAAAGGTCATCATTTGGAAATCTCTGAAAACTCATCCCCCAAGATCGCATATTTCTTATCCAACCCTACCAGGCCAAACCTGCAGCCCTTCTTTTAGTGCGGCGTCAATGAGTTGCTTGTCAAAACATGCAATAATTGCCGCCTCGCCAGCCGACTCCTGCCAGGTTAAGGTGCTGGCGAGGTGAAGCGAGTCATAGGCTCTCAGGCGGTGTTGCCAGGCGAGTTCTGCGGCACGGTCCACGACCGCCGCAGATACGGGCAGGCGCATGTAGTTTGGCCAATGAGAGAGAAAGACCTCCCAGGCTTTCGTGATGGCAGACTGCTCTACCCATCCTTGACGACCAGCTTTTGACATGGCCGCAGCCATTTCTGCCTGTGTCAACGCCAGGGTCCCGATCACTTCAAACGTGTCGAAGAAAGCGATCACCTGATCAGATCCCGCTTCCTGGATATACTTCTTCACCAATGCACTTGTGTCGGCGTACAGAATCATTCCCTGTCCTCCGAAACGAGGTCTGACAGTAATCGCTTGCTTCGGTTTACAGCCTTGGGCCGATAATGCGGGACTGGCTGCCCATTCCATTCCACAACACCAGCTTCCACCAGCACTTTTAGCCGGCTCTTCAGATCGGCCTGAATCGGTACAATCTGGCCCACGGGTTTGCCATGCTCCGTGATCACTACGGTTTCACCGGCTTTTACGCGTCGCAGGTAGAGGCTTAAGCGGTTCTTCAATTCGCGGGTACCTACACTTGTCGCTTTCATTGCGTCGCTCCTTGTGGACACATTATACCATTTGTGGACACAATTACGGAGCGATTTCAGATTCGGGTCAATCATGAGTTCCTCGTCCTCTCGGTTTGTCAAGAAGAGCCGGCTTTCCCTCAGAAAGTCTTGGCCGCCCGCGCGTCATCACCCTGAAATTCAAATTGTCCATCGGGCTGAAGCGGCGGTGCTTATCCTTGACATCGTCAGAGGCCAGGTTGACATACCTTCTCGTCATATCCAGCGAGGAATGCCCCAGGATCTTCTGGAGACTAAACACATCTCCGCCGTGGACCAGGGACTAGACAGCGAACGTATGCCGGCAGACGTGTGGATGCAGACGTGGAACGCCAGCGGCCAGCCTCACTCGCTGGAAGACCTTCTCGACAACCGCCTGCGAGATCGGAGTCCCGTCGGCGGTCAGGCAGACACGGTCTTCATCCACAAGGCTCTTTGGCTGCGGCCTCTCTTTGGAGAGATAATCGATCAGCGCCTTCTTGGCCTGCGAACCGATCGGGACCTTGCGTTCCTTGTTGCCCTTGCCCAGGACGGTCATCTCGCCCAGGGCCATATCGATGTCGGACAGCTTCAAGTTGATCCGCTCGCTCAATCTGAGGCCCGTGTCGAAGAACATCATCATTATGGAGAAATTGCGCTGTCTCTCCAGCGTGCGATACAGCGACATCGTCGGCACTCTGCGAGTCTCATCCTCGGTCAAGGGCTCCGGCTGGGTCTTGGGAAGCGGCGGGAGTTTCAAGCGCTGCATGACGTGTTCATCCAAATAGCCTTCTTCGAACGGGCAGGACGAAAACGAACGCAAGCCGCGCCTGATCCCGTTAACATGATGGATGGAAAGCTTTCCGGCCCTCGGTTCGATCATGGGATGGTCGCGATATTTCACCTCGCGGCTGAGCAGATCGCGCAGAAATTCCCTACCGTCGCCACAGTCAGATCGCGGACATTGAAGTCCTCCCCATACCGCTCACGGACAAATGTGATGAAATACTGCATGCGCGTCCTCAGCCAGTCAAGGTAACGCGGGCTCTTGCCTTCAGTCTCGAGAGTCGAAATGTAAATTTGGATGACCTTTTCCAGCGTCATCGTCATCAGCGTGCTGTTCCTGATGGTCATTGTAGGACTCCTTCTCCAAAATTTGGTTGCGCTGTTGCAGGCCTGAAATTCCTTTAACAAAATACATTGGAATTCCGATTTTTTCGCCGCGCGGCATTTGAATTTTGAAAAAGGCCAAAGTGGGAGGGAGGTAACAAAAAACCCGCCTCACGGTAGGTCTTGGTGGGAGAAACTCCCGATTTTGATGCGTACTTGAGCATCAAAATGCGAATTCAGTGAGCGCGGAGAGGCTCGAACTCTCAACCAATGGCTTAAAAGGCCACTGCTCTACCATTGAGCTACGCGCCCATCGATCCATTAAAACAAGAAAGCGGACTGCATTCTATCATGGGCAAGTCGCACCGTCAACGTAATAGACCGGGCGTTCGGTGCATCAAACGGGTGTGGAGAAAAAATGGTCGAAGTAATCTATGTCAAGGAAGATGATTTCCAAAAAGAGGTGCTGAACGCGGAGATCCCCGTCCTGGTTGATTTCACCGCGGGGTGGTGCCAGCCATGCAAAATGATCGATCCCGTTGTGAAGCAACTGGCGCAGGATTGGGAGGGCAGGGTCCGAGTGGTCAAGCTGGATGCAGATGAGAATCCGAATATTCTGGTGCAGTTTGGCGTGCTGGGCATCCCTACGCTCATGCTTTTCAAGGGCGGAGAGGTCAAGGAGCGCGTGACGGGATACCAGCCAAAAGAAAAATTGTTGACGAAACTTAATCCGCATCTTTAGAATGAAGAATGGGCCGCGCCCGGCCCGTTCTTCATTCCCTTCACGGCGTCGATCCGCGCAGCTGCTTTTCCAGTTCTCCCAGTTCGACTCTCGAAGTCATATCCAGACTAACCGGCGTGACCGAAACCATGCGTCTTGTGCGCATGACATGCACGTCGCTGTCTTCCGCTTCGCCCTCCAGGACCGCGGCCTCCACATAGGATACGGTTCCCGGTTCATTCCAGGAACTTCGATTGGGCGGCGTCGGATCGTAATATCGTTGACGGGCCAGACGCGTAATCTGCCATTTTGTTCTTGGGGTTGCATCGGCGGGCACATTCACATTTAATAGATGGACGTCATCCGGCATTTTTTGCCGGAGCAGGGTTTTGGCGAAGTATGCGGCAAAATGAGCTGCAGCGGAAAAATCCATTTCCTCCGAGTACGAAAGATGATATCGTTGATCCGCCTGAAGCGAAACTGCCAGGGCGGGAAAGCCGAGTGAGGCCGCCTCCATCGCCGCACCGACCGTGCCGGAAACAGTGATGCCCAACCCCACGTTTTCACCGTAATTGATGCCGGAGACGATCAAAGCCGGTTTCTCCGGCATGATCTCCAACACAGCGTGCAGCACGGCCTGAGCGGGTGTCCCGCTTACCGCGTAAACTGTCCACTCCTGACCATTGATCTCCAATTTCTCTTGGTGAATGATCCCGCTGGAGGTATTGGGCAGGCTGCGACCCGCGCCGGAGGCCTGCTCCTTCGGAGCCGCCACGGTCACATATCCAATTGCCGCGAGCGCACGCGCCGCGGCCCATAGGCCGGGCGAACGAATACCATCATCATTGGTCAGCAGGATTTGAGGCTTTTTCATGGTCCACACAAAAAAAGAAGCGGGTTTGTCCCGCTTCACGAGGGTGGCGCTCCTGGCGCGATTTGAACACGCGACCTTTTGGTCCGCAACCAAACGCTCTAATCCGCTGAGCTACAGGAGCATAGGCAGAGCATGATTTTAATTCAGAATCGAAGGCGGGTCAAGCGCCGGCGGCGCCGAAGAGATGGTTTTCTCAAGGTTGGGAAAAGGGGGTGGTAAGTAGGGAAAAAGCCGCGGCAAGATGCCCGGCGAAGTGTCGGCGGGCTTGGGCGGCGTTTTGGAACTTGGCTTGGC
>DATJBI010000151.1:0-21140 GCA_035515435.1 Anaerolineales bacterium | reverse complement strand
TTTTCCCACCTCCCTTTATCACGACATTCCGGACTTTACAATCGGTCGCGCCGGCTGGGACAATTGGATGATCTACAAGGCGCGCCAGGAAAAATGGCCGGTGGTTGATTGCACGCCGTCGGTCATGATCGTGCACCAGAATCACGATTACTCTCACTTACCCGGCGGAAAGACTCATTACGAGCATCCGGATACGAACGAGAACATCCGCCTTGCGGGCGGACAGGCCAACATCCGTTATTCGGTTTTGGATTCAACGCATCAACTGATTGACGGCAAATTGGCGCACCCGAGGCTGTCGGACCAGCGCTTCCTGCGCGGCGTGGAATTGTTCCTGCGCGCCGTCTTTTTCTTCCTGCCTGATGATATGATTGAAAATATCGCGCGGCCAAAGCGCTGGGAGAAGCGGATCCAAAAAATCTTTCGGAACCATGGATAACAAATGCGTAAAGGTCAAAACCCCGCCAAGTTCGTCAAAGACGCGGCCCGTCCCCGGCCAATCACCGTCGCGCTGCTGAATTACATTCCCTTCCTGAGCGGATTCTACGCCGAGATGATGGACGTGTTGAAAGTCTGCCTGGAGTCGATGAGAAAAGATGCGGGCCTGCCGTTTGACCTGATGGTTTTCGACAACGGCTCGTGCCGCGAAGCGCGCGACTTTCTGATCCGTGAAAAAGAAGAAGGACGAATCCAATATTTGATTCTCGCCGAGAAGAACATGGGCAAAGGCGGCGCCTGGAATGTCATGCTGGCCGGCGCGCCGGGCGAGATCATTGCATACACCGACAGCGACGTATTATTTTCCCCCACATGGCTGGCGCGTTCCGTTGAAATTCTGGAGACATTTCCCAATGTTGGCATGGTGACCGCGCGTCCCTTCCGCACGCCGCCCGAGTTTTACAGCAGGACCCTGGCCTGGGCCAGGAAAACGCGCGGTGCGAAACTGGAGGGCGGACAATTCATTCCGTGGGAAACCTTCCTGGAATTCAATCTCTCCCTCGGACAGACCGAAGAAGAAAATAAGAAAGTCTATGCCCAGACAAAGGATTGGCGCATTCAATACCAGGGTGTGACCGCCCTGGCGGGAGCCTCGCACTGGCAATTCACCGCCTACAAATCCAGGCTTCAGCAATTCCTGCCCTTTGACATGGACAAACCCATGGGACAGGTCCGCCAGCTGGACAAGCGCATGAACGACTCCGGCTTGCTGCGGCTGATGGTCTGCGACCCGCTGGCGATGAACATGTCCAATACGCTGGGATATCTGCGCGGCGAGCTTCACACGCAAAACTCAAGACGCCAAGCAGGTTTTGGCAAACGTGTTTTACAAATTGGATTTATCAAGAAGATGTTGCTGGCGGTGTATAACAACATTTTCAACTGGTATTATTCATAACAAGAACAGCCCGGATTTTGCCGGAGGAGCAGCCGATCCGGCAAATCTTATTTGCTATAATGGTATCCGGCCCGCAGCCCATCAATCTGATCGTCGCGCCCGAGATACGCGCGGCGCGGTTCCTGTGTCAATGATCATGGTGAACATGCCGTCATTCTGTACGAAGAAATCCATCATTGATTTCGACGTTCCAATCCTGATCGGGAACGGTGTTGGGTCCGCTGACGATCAAAATGTCGTTCTGGCTACCGGTCCAGCCGATCTTGCAGGCCCGACCCGGTCTGGCTTCAGGGGTTCTTCCTCCTGCAATGCAGAAACGGCCCGGGCAACCCTCTCTTGGGGAAGACCGGATGTCCCATTCCGGCGATCCCGGGGAATTCCGCCCGCCGCTCCATCTCCCTCCAACCGCCGGTAAAATCGATCCATCGAAAATTCAATTTTGGTCAAGAACAACTCAGTGTCCAAACGCATCTTCATCTCGGCCGACCACGGCATGGCAATCATCTACTTCCTGCAAAGCGACGTCGTTCCGACGCTGCTCGCGGCGGGCGTTGAAATCGTCCTGCTCACTGACGACGAAACCAAAGACCAGATCGCAAAACGCTTTGCGCGTCCCGGACTGGCCTTCGAAGGCTTGCGACTCAAGCAGGCCGGCGATTACGCCGCCAAATTCAAACCGCGCTTGCAATGGCTGCTGGGCTACCTGCGGCGCGTCGGCGGCTCGTGGCGAATCAACACCGAAGCCATGGACAGCCACATCTGGGAAGTCTGGGCGGAGAACGGCTGGAAATTCCGTCTGGGCATTTGGATTCCGTCCGCCCTTGCGATTCTTGTCCTGCGGACATTTTCCGGCGCGCGCAAATCTTTGGTGCGGATGCAGAACGGCTTCCATCCCCGCCCGAGCCTGTATGCCGATTTATTCGAGAAGTACCGGCCCGATCTGGCCATCGCTTCCACGGCAGGCTGGCGTCTCGACCGTTATCTGCTCCGGGAGGCGGCCCTGCATCACGTGCCGACCATGGCGGCGATTGTCGGTTGGGATAATCCATCGAGTTACTCCATTGCCGGCGCGCCGATGGATTATGCGACCTGCTGGTCGCAGCTTCAAAAGGATGAATTGGTATCCGGCTCCGATTGGAATCCGGAGCGCGTGAATATCGGCGGCATTCCATCCTATGACGGATATTTCAGAAAAGAATGGCAATTATCGAAGGCCGATTATTTCAAACTGCACGGGCTTGATCCCAACCGCAAATTGATTTCGTATGCCTGCTCGTTCGTCCATTTTGCGCCGAACTATCCCAATGCAGAAGCACTTGCCAAATTGATTTCCTCCGGTGCATTGGCCGCGCCTTCGCAATTGTTGATTCGCCTGCATCCGAGTCATTTCCAGGATAAACCGGCCATCTTTGCCGAGGAACGTCAGCGGATCTTTGCGCTCGAAAAGCAATATGCCAACGTGCATGTCGTCAAGCCGGTTGCCCTGGGCGGATCACTCGGCTACTACAGCGGCGAGGACATGGACGAGAAATCATCCATGATGGCGCACTCGGACGTGCTGGTGACGGTCTATTCGACGATGGTCGTCGAAACGGCTGCGCATGACACGCCGATCCTCGCGGCGGTGATCGACACGCCCGGCGGCTGGAATGTGCCGAAGAAATATTCCCTGTCATTGAAGAAGATCGGGAATTGGCCCACGCACAAACGTTTCCGTGATGCCAAGGCCGGACGCGTCGCGGAGAACGAATCGGAACTATGCGACGCGATCAATCTATATCTTAAGAATCCCGCCCTCGACGCGGCAGAACGCCGCAGGTTCGTTGAGCAGGAGATCACGTATACGGATGGAAGCGCCGGCCGGCAAACCGCGGAATTTATACTGAGGGTCTTGCAGTCTCGATCGTCTTAATGGTCTAATTGGTGGTCGGACCCCTCCGACCAGCCGGCCCATGAAAAACATGTTCCTCTTCTACTTCTCCATCACCCTCGCCATCGCCTCGAGCGCGATGTACCACTTCAGCCAGAAGTCCACGCCGGCGGATGTCAATCCGGCGATTTCGATCATGGTGACCTACGCGGTCGCCTTATGCTTAACGGTGATTTTGTCCTTCTTCCTTCCAACCAAAATTGGATTTCTGGCCGAACTGCGGCAACTGAATTGGGCAAGTTATGTGCTGGCTTTTTCCATCGTCGGCCTCGAAGTTGGCTTCCTGCTCGTTTACCGTTCTGGCTGGAATGTCGGTATCGCCGCGGTGTTGGTCAACGTGGTGGCATCCTTGCTGCTTGTGCCGATCGCTTTGGTGGTCTTCAAGCAGCAGCTCACCTGGATTAATGTGATCGGTATTTTGGTCTGTCTGGGCGGATTGGTCATGTTGAACTGGAAAAGATAACATGAAGAACAAGTTGGTTGACCTCCTTTTGGTCGGGATCCTGGCGCTGGCCTTGATCGGCTATTTGGCACTCAACCTTAACCTGGGCGGTGTGTTCCGGGCGCCGACCGCGACCGCTTCGCAAACCAACCCGGCTGTGCCTACTCAAACCTCCATGCCCACGAACACCTCGACCGTTGCTTCGACGCCGGCCCCGGCCTCCACCGCGACCCTGACGCCGGCCCCGGTCTCCACCGCGACCCTGACGCCGACCCCGGCCGATACTCCGACATCGACTCAGGCATCCACCGAAACGGACACGTCCACGCCCTCCTCCACACCGGTGCTGACGCTAACGCCCTAGGAAAGAGATCCGATCCATGGAATTATTCACCCGCATGCGCAAAGCGGCCCGCGTCCTCTTCAAAGGCGAGCCCAGGAAGGATCACCGCAATCCGATCCCGCCCATCTCGCTCGACGAGGTGGCGGAGATCAAGCAGTTCTTCCCCCGCGAAAAATTCTTCCTCTTCGGTCATGCCCGTTCCGGAACGACGCTGCTGATGCGCCTCGTCCGCCTGCATCCCGAGGTGCATTGCGATTATCAGGCGCATTTCTTCACGCGCCGGCCATTGTTAAAGTCGCTGGTTGATTCCCCTGAGATCGAAGAATGGCTGACGCGCAGGTCTAACCGCTGGAATCAGGGACGCGATCTTTCTCCGCTGGTCTTGCGCGTCGCGGCAGACTTCATCATGGAGCGTGAAGCGGCCCGCGCCGGCAAGCGCATCGTCGGTGACAAAAGCCCCTGCTCCACGATTCACGGCCAGGCGGTCCGGGATATGCACGCGGTTTATCCCGACGCAAAACTGGTCTATATTGTCCGCGATGGACGCGATGTATTGATCTCGGAACGCTTCCGCAACTTTGTTGAAGAGTCGAAATTCCTGACCTCCGGCGACAGGCACATTCTCAAAGCGCTGCGCGAGGACCCGATTCAATTTACAAGCGCGGGACGCTCGATCTTCACAGAAGCATTTATTCGGCGCGTGGCGAAAGGCTGGGTTACGAATTTGCAGGAAATCGAGGAGCAGGGCAACCGACTCTTTGGCAAGAATTATCTTGCCTTGCGATATGAAGATCTGCTCGAGGGTCCATTTGATGAAATGGCCCGTTTGTGGAAATTCCTCGGCGTGAAAAAGGTCGGTCGGTCGCTGGGAAGCAGGATCAGGACTGAGATGGGGTCCAACCCCGATGAGGAGTGGCAGGCCCAACGGGACGAAGGAATCGCCTCGTTCCTGCCAAAAGGTCAGGCAGGCAATTGGCAGAGGCTTTTCACCGCGCAGGATAAATCCATCTTCAAGGAAGTTGCGGGCAGCACGCTGATCAAATGGAAATACGAGAAGGATGCCGCTTGGTAGAACAGCAGATTGGTGATGGGACGGCGTTCGATCCCTCCAACAGATGGCGAGCCTCCATTTTTGTTGCTGTCATTGCCGCGTTGGTTTTCCTCCCGCTTTTCTTTGCGGAGGTGACGGTCGGCACAAAGGGGGATTCGGATTTTCCGTCGCATGTTTTGTATGCCCTGGCTCTCAAGACCGGCAAGCCTGTCCCGGCCTACATCCTGGCTCATTCGGGGTGGCAGTTTTTGCTCCTGGGCTGGAACACGGCTTTGGGATTGTCGTTCCAAGACGCCGAGCTGATCTCTATTTTACTGTGCGTGGGGTTGACCGCCGGCATTCTCTGCTGGTGGTTCTGGCCGGTTCTTGACAGAAAAAAGCTGCCTTTCTGGCAGGCGGTGCTGATCGTTTTGGGAATCAGCCTGGCGGCTCCGATTGCCCTGTATTGGTTCTCCGATCAAGAGCTGTATTTGGGTTACATTGGCATCATTTCTTATCACAACCCAACCATTATCCTGCTGCGGCCATTGGCGTTATTGCAGTTCATCTATGTCCTGCGAGGTTTTGATGCGTTCCCGCCTTCCAGAGCGGGCATCCCGGCCGCCGCGCTGATTTCGCTCCTGGCAACCTTTACCAAGCCGAACTTTGCCATCTGCCTGCTTCCGGCAATCACGCTGATTGCGTTATACAGGATGATTCGAAAGGAAGCGATCCACCTGGCTTTTCTGGCGTTCGGGTTTCTGGTGCCCATGGCAGTCATGCTCGTCTGGCAATTCTGGATGGCTTATCAGGGCGGCGATTCTGCGCATGTGATCTTTTCCGTGCTGGGAGTGATGGGCGCTTATTCGGGTTATTTGCTGCCGAAGTTCCTGCTGTCGATCTTGTTTCCCCTGACCGTTACGCTGCTGTATCGGAAGCAGGCTGCCCGTAATCTGCCCTTGATCTCGGCCTGGCTGATTTTCCTTTTCGGATCCTTCTTCACCTATTTTGTTGCGGAAAGCGGAACAAGATTCAAGGACGGCAATTTCACGTGGAGCGGCGAGATTGCGTTGTTTGTGCTTTTTGCCGTATCCACGCTTTTCTTCCTCGGCGTGCAAGGATCTTCCCGCGCCTCCAAAATGACCGCCCAGGCCTTATGGACCCTGCACATTGCCGCGGGAGCCATTTATTATGTTTTCTTTACGCTGCATATCCTATATCTATGGTAGCTCTCTACAGGACAATTTCCAGATGAAGATCTTGATCGCCGGACTCGGTTCGATCGGCCGCCGGCATTTCCGTAATTTGATCGCGCTCGGTGAAAAAGAGATCGTGCTGCTTCGTTCCCACCGCGCCACGCTGCCTGAGGAGGAGCTGGCCGGCTATCCGGCCGAGACCGATTTGCATCAAGCGCTTGAAAAACATAAACCCGCTGCGGTCATCATCGCCAATCCCACTGCCTTGCATCTGGATATTGCGATACCGTGTGCGCAGGCCGGCTGTTCCATCCTGCTCGAGAAACCGATCTCCGATTCGCTGGATCGTGTGGATCAGCTCGAATCTGCGCTTGAAAGCGGCGGCGGCCGGTTGCTCGTGGGCTTTCAATTCCGCTTTCATCCGACACTTCAAAAAGCCGCGCAATTGCTGAGGGAGGGTATGATCGGCAAGCCGCTGTCTTTTCATGCTCATTGGGGCGAATACCTTCCCAACTGGCATCCGTGGGAGGATTTCAAACACAGCTACGCGGCGCGGCCCGATCTGGGCGGCGGCGTGATCTTGACTTTATCGCATCCGCTGGACTATCTGCGAATGCTGCTGGGTGAAGCGGATTCCCTCTGGGCTTTTACGGGCGCCTCGAATCTTGGATTGGAAGTGGAAGACGCAGCGGAGATCGGCTTGAAGATGAAGAGCGGCGCGATCGGCTCGGTTCATTTGGATTACAATCAACAGCCGCCCAGCCACCGCTGGGAAATTGTCGGCTCGAATGGAACAATGAAATGGGAGAACGGGTCGGGCAATCTGGATGTGTTTTCCGCTCCGCCGCCGGGCGCCTCTCCCCAGGGGACGGGCCCAAAGCGTGAGGGGGACCAGAGCACATATCAGCCGCCGGCCGGTTTCGAACGCAACGGGATGTTTCTGGAAGAGCTGAAGCATTTCCTCGCGCTCGTCCAGCAAAGGGCATCCTCCCCTTGCACATTGGACGATGGCAAACAAGCCTTGCGATTGGCCCTGGCGGCACAGCAGTCCGCACGAAAAGGGACTTTAGTAAAATTGGGTTAGGAGAGATCGTTGTGAATAGATTTCGCTCACTGATCAAATCGGAATTGTTTGCCGCCGTATTTTTGTTGGTGGCCGTCTCGGCGATCGCCTATCTGCCGTTCATTGCACATTTCAGTTATTTCAATGATGACTGGTATGAGATGTTTGCCACGGGCACACGCGGACCGATGGTCTTCATGGATATCTTCAGCGTGGATCGTCCGGCGCGCGCCTTTCTGATGATCCCGCTATACATCCTGTTCGGGCGAAATCCATTTCCTTACAATGTGAGCGCGTACTTGTTCCGTTTATTCAGCGGCCTGTCTGTTTTGTGGAGCCTGCGCATGGTCTGGCCCCAGCAGAAACGGATGGCAACGTTGGCGGCATTGTTCTACCTGGTCTATCCGGGTTTCCTGTCCCAGCCGAATGCCATTGATTTTCAATCTCACATTGCGGGCCTGTGTTTTGCCACATTTTCCATCGCCCTGACTTTGAAGGCGGTCAGATCCGGGAACCTGCGCACGAGGATCCTCCTCAGCGGATTGTCCATTTTCTTTGGATTGGCGTATCTGAGTCAGATGGAATATTATGCGGGCTATGAGGTGGTGCGTTTCGTGCTGCTCTTCCTCCTGGCCGGACAGAGTGAAAATACTTTCTTCGCCCGCTTGAAGCGCGCCGGGTTGTGGTATCTGCCGTTCCTGGTCGCGCCCTTGATCTTTTTTACATGGCGGCTGTTCTTCTTTCAGGATGTCCGCAAACAAACCGACGTCAGCCTTCAATTGGGAAGCCTGATCGCCGCCCCCCGGCATACGCTCCTGGTCTGGAGCGCCACCCTGATTCAAAACATGGTGGATGTCACCGTGCTGGCCTGGATTGTGCCGTTCGCCAGTGCTTTTTCGAACCTGCCGCCCGTCAATGTTTACCTCAGTCTGGGTGCCGCACTGATCGCGGTCCTGATCGCATGGGTTGCGCTGCGCAGAATCTCACCCAATTCCGCCAGGGCGGGCGGCTGGGGATGGGAAAACCTGTGCGCGGGGCTCGTCATCGTCGCAGGCGGACTGGCCCCGATCATTGCAGCCAATCGCGGCGTGGACTTCGGCGACTTTTCGCGTTATTCCGTGATCAGCATGTTCGGTGCGGCGATGGTCCTGGCGGTTTTTGTGGATCGGCTGGAGAATTTTGGATTCCAGCTTGGGTTCATTTTGCTTTTGACCGGCCTCGCAGTCATCACCCATTTTGCCAATGGCGCCGCCTATGCGCGCCTGGCGGATGCAAATGATGCCTTTTGGTGGCAGGTGAGCTGGCGTATCCCTCAGATCAAGAAAGGGACGACCCTGGTTGTCCATTATCCTTTTGGACAGGCCGGGGAGGATTACACGATCTGGTCACCGGCCAACCTGATCTATTATCCCGACAGTCAGAGCCAAAAATTCATTCAGCCCGCCATCTATGCCGCCCTGCTAAATCACGATGCCGTGGATAAGGTATTAACCCATAAAGGAGTGGAATATGATACCCGCCGCGGTTCCATTCACACGTTTCGGAACTACAGCGACATCCTCGTGATCACCCAGCCCAGCTCGTATTCCTGCATTCACCTGATCGATGGGAATCAAACTGAATTCGCTTCATCGGAGGATGAGCGCGTGATGCTGATGGCGCCCTATTCACAGATCCAGGACGTTGTTCCGGGCCCGGGATTTCAAACGCCGCCGCAAGTTCCTTTTGGGCCGGAGCCGATGCAAGGCTGGTGTTATTATTACGAGAAAGCTTCGTATGCCCGCCAGGTTGGGGATTGGCAGTCCGTCCTCAATTTGGGCGATCAGGCGGACAGGCTCCGCCTGGCACCCCAGGATCTGATTGAATGGATGCCGTTCCTTCAGGGATACGCCCATTTTGGAAATCAAACGCGGCTTACCCAATTGGCGCGTCTTGTCGATTCCGATCCGTTTGTGGCGGCCGAGGCCTGCCGGATCTTGACGGGGATGCAGCTGGATCCAGCCTCCGCCGGCCTGGTCAAAAGCCTTTACTGTATTTCAAAATAGAGCAATAAGTTTGCTATAATTATCCCTCGCGTTTCAAAGCCAAATTCGCAGAGCTTCTCTGCAAATCGAATAGGAGTTTTTGATGTCGAAAGCCAAATTGATTTCCCCGTATGGCGGCAAAAAACTGGTCAACCTGGTCGTGAGCGGTAAAGAACGTGACGACCTGCTGGCCCGCGCCGCCCAGCTGCCCTCGATCAAGATCAGCATGCGCAACCTGTGTGATCTGGAACTGCTCGCTACAGGCGGGTTTTCTCCGCTGGACCGCTTCATGGGCAAGGCGGACTATGAGCGGGTCCTGCACGAAATGCGCCTCAGCGACGGGGTGCTGTTCCCGCTGCCCATCACGCTGACCGCCGACCCCAAAGAACTGCCGACCGTCGGCGAGGATGTTGTTCTGCGTAACGCAAACAACGAAGTGATTGCCATCCTGACGCTCGATGAGGTCTATCACTGGGACGCCGAGACCGAGGCGGCCCTGGCCTATGGTTCCACCGATTCCAAGCATCCAATGGTTTCCGAGATGGCGCGCTGGAACAAAGTCTGCATCAGCGGGCCGATGCATGTGGTGAACCTGCCGAAGTATTATGATTTCGTCGAACTGCGCCGCACGCCGGCACAGGTGCGAGACATCCTGGAGACGATGGGGCACGATAACGTGGTCGCGTTCCAGACGCGCAACCCATTGCATCGCATCCATGAAGAGCTGACCAAGCGCGCCGCGGCGCAGGTCGGCGGCTCGCTCATCATCCATCCCGTGGTCGGCATGACCAAGCCCGGCGACGTGGATCATTACACGCGCGTCCGCATTTACAAGGCGTTGGTGGAGAACTACTACGATAAAAAAAGCACCCTGCTCAGCCTTTTGCCGCTGGCGATGCGCATGGCAGGGCCGAAGGAGGCTTTGCTGCACGCCATCATTCGACGCAACCACGGCGCGAATCATTTTATTGTCGGGCGCGATCATGCGGGCCCCGGAAAAGATTCAACGGGCAAGCCCTTTTACGGTCCGTACGAGGCGCAGGACATCATGAATAAATACGAACATGAAATCGGCGTGAAGATGATTCCGTTCGAGGAACTCGTTTATCTTCCCGACGAAGATCGTTATGTGGAAGGCAAGAATGTTCCGCCAGGCGCGAAGACGCTCAACATCTCCGGCACACAGGTGCGCAATGATTATCTCGCCAAGGGCAAGCTGCTGCCGGATTGGTTCACGCGTCCGGAGACCGCCGAGATCCTGCGCGAGATGTATCCACCGCGCCACAAGCAGGGATTTTGCATTTGGTTCACCGGTTTGAGCGGTTCAGGCAAATCCGCGACCACGCAGGTGCTGACATCCCTGTTGCTCGAACGCGGACGCGAGATTGCCATTCTCGATGGCGACGTGGTGCGCACGCACCTGTCCAAGGGCCTTGGATTCAGCAAGGAAGATCGCGATACAAACATCATGCGCATCGGATTTGTGGCCGGCGAGATTGTGCATGCCAGCGGCGCGGTCATCTGCGCGGCCATCAGTCCCTACCGCGCCACGCGCGAAGAAGCGCGCAAGATGGTTGGTGAAAATTTCGTCGAAGTCTACATGGACACACCCGTCGAAGTCTGTGAACAGCGTGATGTCAAGGGCCTCTATGCCAAGGCGCGTCAGGCCATGGCGGACGGTCATCCGATGGGCTTCACCGGCGTGGACGATCCCTACGAGCCGCCGATCGATCCGGAAATCACGCTCAAAGGATACGGTGCGACCCCGGAGGAGAATGCCCGCCACATTGCTGCTTATCTTGAAGAGCAGGGATTTCTGTTGAAATGATTTGACGCGTCAGGGAACATTGGAACCGCACCGTACTGCATGAAGATCCGCCTCTCGCCCCACCTCGCTTCGTTCCTGACCCTCAGCCTGCTGATCGTGATCGGGATATTCCTGGTGCTCCGGTCCACTCCCGAGGGCCTCGGACTCTCCGATGATTCGGTCGCCTATATTGCGGGCGCGCGCAGTCTGCTCGCCGGACGCGGTTATCGCGAGGCCTGGCTCGTGAGCGACAATCCGATCACCCATTTTCCGCCAGGTTTCTCCTCGGCGCTGGCGTTCATCGGGCTTTTTGGATTGGATCCCTTGCGCGGAGCGCGGTTCCTGAATGCCTTGTTGTACGGTCTGAGCACCGGGTTGATCGGCATCCTCGGCTGGCGCATGACCAGGTCATTGGCACCCGGGCTCGTGCTGGCCGGGTTGTTTGTGTCCAATGGCTCCTTGCTGCAAGTTTACACGACGGCCATGAGCGAACCGCTCTTTATCTTCCTGAGTCTGCTTGCATTTTGGATGTTCGATCTGTATTTTGAGCGCGACAAACATTGGTTATGGCTCGTGCTGTGCGGAGCCTTTGTCGGCGCGGCCTACCTGACGCGTTACGCGGGCCTGGCTTTGGTCGCCACATTTCTTGTGGCGCTTGCCATCCTGCACGATACCTGGCGCAGGCGCTGGGTCAGCGCAGGAATATTTCTGGCCGGGGTCCTGCCGTGGATTGCGGGCTGGTCGATCCGCAATCTGATCGCGGCCGGGAATGTCGCCAATCGCGAATTGGTCTGGCATCCGATTACGGCAAACAATTTCGATACCACGCTCTATACCATCTCGCAGTTCCTGGTTCCAGTGGAGGGCTGGCGGAAGCAGTTATACAAAACCCCCTGGCTTTTCACGGCGCTGGCGGCATGGATCCTATTGATTGCGTTGGTCTGGCTAATCAGGCGAGCGTGGAAGTATTTTGTGGCGCATCCGCCCGCCTCCTATTCGGAGACCATCTCGTTCACAACCGGCCTGTACCTATTCGGGTATATCGCTTCCATCCTCTCTTCCATGCTGCTCTTTGACGCATCCACAAAATTCAAATTGCGGATCCTGGCCCCCATCTTTATCTCGTTGTTGATTCTGCTTGTCCTGTTGGGGGTTTGGCTTTGGAGGAAGCGCCGCGAGCTTGCCGTGCTGTTCGCGTTGTTGGTGATCGGCCTCTCCATCTATAATCAGCTCGCCACCCTGCAGGAGCTTTCCAAGGGCGGACAGGGATTTGCCTCCTTTGTCTGGTATAACTCAAAAGCCATGGCATATCTGCGAACCCTGCCCCGCACGGTGAGGATCTACACCAATGAAACCGGCGCGGTTTATTTGTATACGGACCGCCCGACTTATTCCTTGCCGAATCGTTTCGATCCGGTAACGGCTCAGCCCAGGTCCGGCTATGAACAGGGCGTGGCGCAGATGCACCAGCAGGTCCTGGCTGGGAAGGCGGTGCTGGCAATATTCGCGGGCGGCGAACAATCCGCGGGTCCGGATGCCGCGTTTTTGGTTCAGGGCTTGTATCCGGCGAGCAAATCCGGCACGGGCGTTGTTTACGCGGCCGCGCCCTAAGAGGCAGGATGAAGATTCAAGAAAAATTCGACTTGAAAGATCGTGTTGCAGTCGTGACCGGCGGGGCGGGCCTGCTCGGTGCCGAGTTTTGCAAAACGCTCGCCGAGGCCGGCGCCTGGGTTGCGGTCGTTGATCTGAACGGCGAGGCCGGGCACAAAATCGCAGAGGCGCTGACCAAGGACGGATATCGCGCACAAGGATTTCCAACCGACATCACGCGGCCGGATTCCGTTGAACGACTTGTCGCTGCGGTTCTCTCCGACTTTGGGCGGCTCGATATCCTTGTGAATTCCGCGGCGCTCGATCCGAAGTTCGATCCCGGGGCCGCCTCCAAAGGGATCGCACCCGGCAGCTTCGAAGATTACCCGCTCGATCAATGGAACGCGGCCTTGACGGTAAATCTGACCGGCATGTTCTTGATCACGCAGGCCTGCGTCAAGCCGATGATCGAACGCGGCAAGAAGGGCAGTATCATCAACATCTGCTCGACCTATGGATTGAAAGGTCCCGATCAGCGTATTTATATCAGGAACGGAAAACGGGTCGCGTTCAAGCCCGTTTATTACACGGTGACCAAGGCGGGCGTGCTGGGATTCACCAAATATCTCGCGGCGTATTATGCGGATACGGAAATCCGCGTCAACGCCTTGACGCCGGGCGGCGTGTTCAATGATCATGAGGAATATTTTGTCAAGAACTATTCCGCCAAAACCATCCTCGGACGCATGGCGCGCAAGGATGAGATGAACGGCGCGTTGCTATTCCTTGCGTCCGATGCCTCTTCATATATGACGGGGAATAACGTGGTTGTGGATGGAGGCTGGAGCTCATGGTAGCGAAACCTGCGGGGAGGCCGCCCGGGGCGCGCAGAAAGATCCGGGGTTTAGAAAATGACTGAAGTCCTGGCCATCATCCCGGCGCGCGGCGGCTCAAAAGGGATCCCGCGCAAAAATATCCGCGACTTTGCCGGCCATCCGTTGGTCGCATGGAGCATCGCGGCCGGAAGGCAGTCGAAGATGGTGACACGCGTCATTGTTTCCACCGACGATCAGGGCATCGCCTCCGTGGCGCGCGAATATGGGGCCGAAGTCCCATTTCTCCGTCCGGCGGAACTCGCCCAAGATCATACGCTCGATCTGCCGGTCTTTGAGCATGCCCTCAAATGGCTGGAGGAGATCGAAGGCTATCGGCCCGAAATTGTGGTCCAACTGCGCCCAACCTCCCCCGTCCGTCCGCGCGGCTGTGTGGACGATGCCGTAGGCATTTTGTTGCAGCATCCGCGTGCAGACTGCGTGCGCGGCGTGGTTCCGGCGGGGCAAAACCCGCACAAGATGTGGCGCATTTCCAGGCCCGGTGGTCCGATGAGGCCTCTGCTCGAAGTTCCCGGCATCGCCGAGCCCTATAACGCGCCGCGCCAGATCCTGCCCCCGGTCTACTGGCAGACCGGTCACGTCGATGCGATACGCATCTCCACCATTGCCCGCAAGCGCTCGCTCACCGGAGATAAAATCTATCCGCTGGTCATCGATGCGCGCTACACGGTGGACATCGATAATCTTTCAGACTGGGCAAAATACGAGGCCATGGTTTATTCGGGCGCGCTCGATATGGTTTCGCCTCGCCAGAGGCATCGTCCCATGCCGGGCAAGATCAAAATGATCATCACGGACTTCGATGGCGTCATCACCGATGGACGCGTCTGGACGGATGAAAATGGAAAGGAAACGGTGGCCGCTTCCCGCTCCGATTCGATGCGGGTCGGTCAATTGCGCGAGCGCGGCGTCGAGGTCATGATCCTTTCGTCGGAAGTCAACCCGGTTGTCCAAGCGCGCGCAGACAAGATGGGTGTGGCGGCCATCCATGGCCTGGGCCTCGACGAGAAGGGCGAGGCCCTCCGGAAATTTCTGGCGCAGAAGCAGCTGGACCCGGCGCAGATCATTTACCTGGGCAATGACTTCAACGATCTGCCCTGCTTTGCGCTGGCTGGCTGGGCGGTGGCGGTCGCCGACGCCTATCCCGAGGTCATCCGCGCCGCGGACTATGTGGTGTCGAAGCCGGGCGGATCTGGCGCGCTGCGAGAGCTGTGCGATCTGGTGTTGAATGCCCTGAAGGAGGATCGGAATGGCTCGTGAAATCCAAATTGGAAATCGGATGGTGGGCGATGGACATTCCACGTATGTCATCGCCGAAATTGGAATCAATCATAATGGCGATCTTGAAATCGCCAGTCAGATCATTGCGGCGGCCGTTCACGCCGGTGTCGACGCGGTCAAATTCCAGAAGCGCACGCCCGAGGTTGCTACGCCTCCTGAACAACAAAAGCAAATGCGCGAAACGCCGTGGGGCTACATCAGCTACCTGGAATATCGCCGCAAGGTGGAATTCACGGCCGAGCAGTACCACGAGATCGACCTTTTCTGCAGGGGAAAGAACATCCCGTGGATGGTTTCGGTGTGGGATGAACCGGCGGTGGACTTCATGGAAAATTTTGATACGCCGGCCTATAAGATCCCGTCCGCTTCGCTCACGGATCATAAATTACTGAAACATGTCCGGCGGACCGGCAAGCCCATGATCATTTCAACGGGCATGTCCACCATGGAACAGATCAGGAAAGCGGTCAGGCTCATCGGTGAAGAAAATCTCGTGATCATGCACTGCACCAGCACGTATCCTTGCGAACCGGAAGAATTGAATCTCAAAATGATCGAAACGCTTCGTTGTGAATTTCCGAACACTCCGATCGGTTACTCCGGTCACGAGGTGGGATTGGTCCCTTCCGCAATTGCGGTCGCGCTGGGCGCGTGCGCGGTGGAACGTCACATCACGCTGGACCGCGCCATGTGGGGAAGTGACCAGGCCGCCTCGGTGGAGCCGGGCGGCTTTGAGCGGCTGGTCAAATATATCCGCGTCGCGGAGGCTTCGGTCGGGGATGGCGTAAAAAAAGTGTACGACAGCGAAATGGCCTCGATGAAAAGACTGCGCCGGGTGAACGATGAATAGGGACGGGCGGCAGTTTCCCCGCCCATGAATTATGGGACTGCTGCCACCGCTCCGCCGCGCCATCCGTCCCGCCGCAAAAACAGGACAGGCGATCATTCGCTGGAAACGATTTTCTTTCAGCGAGGCGCCGCCGCTTTTTGGCAATTCCAAGCCGAAGAGCGGATCGCATTTGCTGCTGCAGATTCTCGACGGTTTTACCCGGATCATGCCGTATCGCTATGTCGCGGCGGACCCGGTCCGTACCATCACGAAGGATGGCAGACGGCGTGCTCCCGGTGAAACCCTGTCGGACTTGAAGCGCCTGCCCAGCGGCGTGATCGGCTGGGGTTATTTGGAAGCGACCGAGGCGAACGTCTCTTTCCTGACTTCGAGCGGGCGCGTCACCTATTTCATTTATCGCGACCCGCGCGATCTGCTGGTCTCGCAAGTCTTCTTCGCGACCGATATGTATGAAGAACATGGGATGCACGCCTATTACAGGTCCCTGCCAGATCTGGGCGCGCGGCTGAAGGTTGCGATCACCGGCATGGACCAGAACGGCCTGTACATGGTCAGTGTGAAGCAAAGATATGAAGGCGTGTTCCGATGGCTCGCACAGAAAAATGTGATGTGCCTGCGCTTCGAAGATTTGATTAACCGGCGTGATGCGACTCTGGACGCCATGCTCGCTGAAGTGGAGAGGACCGGCTATGCGATTCCAACGCCGCGCCAGGAAGCAATATCCATCTTGGTGGAAGCCATCCAGCCGAAGAAGAGCCGCACCTTCCGTTCGGGAAAGACGGGGGGCTGGAAGGAATATTTTACGCCGGAGCACAAGAAGTTATTTAACGAGGTGGCGGGAGATTTGCTGGTCAGGCTCGGTTACGAAAAGAATAATGATTGGTAATGACAACCATTCGCGAAATATATACGCAACGCATCAAACGCGGATTTGTCCGCAGACTCAATAATCTCAAAATTGCCCGGACGGCAAGGCGGGTGGCCAAGCGCGCCCCCCAGCCCAGGGGGCAACCTGCGGTATTCTTCAAGGCCTCCACGGGGATCGATGACCTTTCGTGGAATAGCGGATTTCACCTGTTGGCATCCTGGGGGCTGCGCCTGCAGGGAATCCCGGTGGTTTACTTTGGATGCAATGCGGGTATGAGTCATTGCGTGCTGGGAACGAATCGGGATCACCCGCAAAAAGCGATGCCGTGCAAATCCTGCATTTACCAATCAAAAACCCTTTACACGGCTGTATCCGACATCCAATCCCCGACCCCCGATTCCCACCTTCAGTGGTTCAACTTTGAGCGCGATGAAAAACTCGACGAAGCGATGGCGGGCCTTTCGGTCGAAGAGCTCCTGCGCCTTGTCTGGGAAGAGATCCCGCTCGGAGCGTTGTGTCTGCCCGGGCTGAGATGGATCCTGAGGGTCCATAATCTAAAGAACGATGAATCAACACGTTATCTGCTGCGCGAATATGCAGCCTCGGCGTGGAATGTGGCGCGCCAGTTTTCAAAGTTTCTCGATGAAACCGATCCGCGCGTAGTGATCGTGTTCAATGGACAGTTCTTCCCGGAAGCGACCGCGCGCTGGGTGGCGCAGAAGCGCGGCATTCGCGTGATCACGCATGAGGTCGGATTACAACCTGCGTCGGCGTTCTTCACCGACGGCGAAGCGACTGCCTATCCGATCCATATTCCCGATGAATTTGAATTGAACGATGCCCAAAACGCAAAACTCGACGCGTACCTGGCGAAGCGTTTTCAAGGCGACTTTACGATGGCGGGCATCAAGTTTTGGGCGGATATGAAAGGGCTGGACGAGTCCTTTTTGAAGGAGGCCGCACGCTTCAAGCAGATCGTGCCGGTGTTTACCAACGTTATTTTTGATACCAGCCAGCCGCATGCCAATGCAGTTTTCAGCGATATGTTCGCATGGCTCGATGTCCTGCTGGAACTCATCACGTCGCACCGCGAAACGCTGTTCGTGATCCGGGCCCACCCCGATGAGGCGCGCCTCCGCAAGGAAAGCCGCGAGACTGTCCAAGGTTGGGTCGAATCGAACGGCGTGGACGAACTTGCGAACGTCGTGTTCATCGCGCCGCAGGCGAGGTTGAGTTCGTATGAGTTGATCCAACGTTCGAAGTTCGTGATGGTCTATAACTCAACGATCGGGCTGGAGGCTTCGCTGATGGGCAAGCCCGTGCTGTGCGCGGGCAAGGCGCGCTTCACCCAATACCCGACCGTGTTCTTCCCGCAGACGCCCGAGCAGCAACGAATCAAGATGGAGGAGTTTCTTGCGGCTGAAAAGATTGACGTGCCGCCTGAGTTCCAACGCAATGCGCGCAGGTTCCTGTATTATCAGTTGTTCCGAACGTCCCTGCCGTTTGGAGAATTTCTTGAGCCGTCCGTCCGCACCACGCAGGCCAGGTTGAAATCTTTTGCGTTGGATGATTTGGCGGGGTCGGCTGCGCTGAAGGTGATTGTCGCCGGCGTGCTGAAGGGCGGAGATTTCCTTTTAGAAGAGTAGGTGTTTCCATTAATCGCCATAAGCAAGCAGGTTTGTCGACAGGCGTCTGGATCGCCTCTCTTCAAAGTAAGTTGTTGTTGTGGCTGTTTTTGTGGGGGCAATCCGGCTGCATCCGGACACCCCGAGGGCTCCCCGACCCTGCCATCTTTCATGCCGGTCCCATCCCTGACCATGCTCCGGAACGACCTCCCGTTGGGCGGCCCCCTGAAACCGGCCCGGTGCCTGCCGCTCCAGGCCCGGTCTTCCCCAAAATCAGCGACAGGCCGACCCGCTACAGCTCACTCGTCCCGATCGGATTAATCCCTACCATCCCCGTGAAGAATTCCTGAATGGCCTTCAGATCGGCTTCGATATCATCGGTCGGATGATAGATCTTTCCAAGGCCGACCACTTTTCTCATACCGTCAACCACGGCCATCGCGACCGGAATCCTGGAGTTTTTGGCTATGTGATAAAAACCGCGTTTCCACTCGCGGACTTTGTTGCGCGTGCCTTCGGGTGCAATTGTCAGAACAAAACAGTCGGATTTGTCGCAGGCCTGGACCATTTGTTCCACCAGCCCCTGCGCTTTCGATCGGTCCACCGGAATGCCGCCACACCAGTAGAAGAACCATCCGAATGGCTTGTTGAACAGCTCCGACTTGCCCATGAAGCGCACGTCGGCCCTCTGCTGAAGGATCACCGCCAGGAACATCAAGAAGTCCCAGTTGGATGTGTGCGGGGCGCCGATCACCACGAACTTGGGAAGGCTGGGGAATTGTCCCTCCACTTTCCAGCCTGTCAGGCGCAAACCTGCTTTTGCAAGCAGGTGCAGGAGCGGGCTCAGGATGGGAGTATTGAAGATCGTCATTTTCATTCGAATCCTTTGTCGAGGGGAATCACACGGTTTCGCAGGGGAAGTATCTCACGGAAACGGGCTTTGCGATTCTGTGGTTAAATATTCACATGAATTTGAAATCATCTGCTCGTTCGCTGCTCTACCAGACCGAAAAACTCCTTCAACGTGTTCGCTTTGCATCCTTGCCCGCGCCCGAAGGCGGCTGGCCCATCCTGCTCGGCATTTCCTTTCCCAAAAGCGGCACGCATCTGCTGGACCAGATCCTGCTTGGCTTCTCGCGGGTCGCGCCCTTCTCGCTTCGACTGCATTCGTTCTATGCCGAATACGAAGGGGAAAGCGGAATCAAGCGCGCCCCCGAAAGGGCGATCGACTGGCTGGATTCTCTTCAAGCGCGCGACATCGCCTCGGCGCATCTCTTCGCCCGACCAGAAGCGGTCGCTCGTTTAATCAAGCCTCGCTTCGTTCCCTATTTTATCTTCCGCGATCCGCGCGACGTGGTTGTTTCGCATGTTTTTTATGTGACCGACATGGAGGCGCGTCACGTTCATCACGATTATTACGCATCGCTTCCTGACTTCGACTCGCGACTCAAAGTCAGTATTCTTGGACGCCCTGAGCTCGATATTGAGTTTCCGAATATCGCCGAGCGCTTCGCTCCCTATCTTGGCTGGCTCGATCACCCGGCTGTGATGAAGATTCACTTTGAAGATCTGGTCAATGACCGCTCCGCAACCTTGGATCAAATAACGGATCATTTCCTGGCCCGCGTCCCGCTGCCAGCTTCCCGCCAAACGATCCTCGCCTCGCTGGAGTCATCCATCGATCCCGGCAAATCCCCAACCTTCCGCTCGGGGAAAACCGGGGAATGGAAGAAGCTGTTCACGCCCGAACACAAAAGGATCTTCAACGAGGTGGCGGGTGATTTGTTGATACGGTTGGGATATGAGCAGAATAATAATTGGTAATTTTTCCCCCGCCCCTTATCCGGCGCCCCGCGGGGGTCAGGCATGACCTGTTCCGTGGTCATACGCGCCTATAACGAAGAAAGACACGTCGGTCGCCTGCTGAAGGGGATTCAGCACCAGACGATCAAGGATGTGGAAATCATCCTGGTTGATTCGGGTTCAAGCGACTCGACCGTCTCGATCGCTGAGTCGTTCGGGGCACGGATCGTGAAAATCGCGTCCGACGAGTTTACGTTCGGACGGTCACTGAACTTTGGAGTCCGCGCCGCCAGGGGGGATTTGATCGTCATTGCCAGCGCGCATGTCTATCCCGTTTATCCTGATTGGCTGGAGACTCTGCTGCATCCCTTTGAAGATGAGCGGGTTGCGTTGACCTACGGCAAACAGCGTGCACCAGAATTTGCCAGATTTTCGGAGGGACAGGTTTTTCATCAATGGTATCCTGATGCGAGCGATCTAGATCAGGCGACCGCGTTCTGCAACAACGCCAATGCCGCCATCCGAAAAAGCCTGTGGGAGAAAAATCCATACGATGAAACGTTGACGGGGCTGGAGGATCTGGCCTGGGCGAAGTGGGCGAAGGGGCAGGGATATCGGGTTGCGTATGTGGCCGAGGCCGAGATCGTGCATGTGCATAACGAGACGCCGCGCGCCGTGTTCAACCGTTACCGCCGCGAGGCAATGGCGTTCAAACGAATCCATCCCGAAGCGCATTTCAACCTGTATGATTTCGCTCGTTTGACCACAACGAATATCTGCAGCGACTTGTATCACGCAGCGCGTGCAGGCCTCCTGTGGAAGAACATCGCTTCGATATTTTGGCTTCGCCTCATGCAATTTCACGGGACGAGAATCGGCTACCGTGATTCGGGTTGGCTGACACCGCAACTGCGCCAGACGTTCTATTATGCCCGCCAGCGAAAGCCGGAAGATCCTGCCAGGCGGGGTGTGGAACCCATTCATTATGATAATTAGGCG
>DATJBI010000150.1:0-20354 GCA_035515435.1 Anaerolineales bacterium | reverse complement strand
AGGCATGGCCACCTTGACCAGCTCGCGCTGAGCCTCGATATACTGGCAGCCTTCCAGCAATTTCCACATCCGCACACCCCACTGCGGCCAATAATTGCAGACATGCACCTCGATGCCCCGCGCGCCGAGCATGTGGCTGGTGACAAAACGCATCTGATTGTCGATGATGGAGAAGTGAGGGGAAAAGCGGGAGATGACCTGTTCGAATTCCATATTGCCCATGTCGGGCATGGACCATTTCAAACCGATGACATTCGGAACCTTTCTGAGCTTTTCCACCAGGCCGGTCGATACGCTGTAACTGGTCCAGAAGGTATTGTAGATGATCAGCCCGATGTCGGCGGCTCCCGCGGCGGCCAGCACATATTCGTAAAAATCATCCTCGGTGTGGGCAAAATAATAGGGCGGGGAAACCTGGATGAATTCGATGCCGATCTTCTCTGCGGCCTTCGCCAGGCGGACCAGTTCCAGGGTGCTGGTCGACTGCGCGCCGAGCACCACCGGCACACGGCCCCGGGCTTCCTCATAGACCGCGGCGGCCACCTGCAGCCGCTCGTCGAAGGTCATCGTGGAGAAATCGCCGGCCGCACCGCCTGCCAGCAGGACGCCGTTCCCGGTCGTGATGCCTCCCTCGATCACGAAGCGCACGTGCCGCCGGATCGCCTCCAGGTCTACGGAGAGATCACTGTCTTGAAACAAGGTGGGGATGGTGACATAGCATCCACATAGGCGGCTCCGGGCGTTGGCCTGATTCATGATGTGCCTCCATCGGGACCCGGCTCGTTTGCGAACCATTGGGCCAGATCCATCATCTTCAATGAAATGTGATTTCGAACCGCTTCTGCACATTGTTCCGGATCATGCTTGTGCATTGCATCCAGCAGATCGCGGTGGCGCTTTTCAAAGACCGCCCATTTTTCGTCGTTGAACGGATACAATTCCCGCTCCGGAGACCAGACCAGGAAATTCAAACCCGTGCTGCGCCAAATGCGCGATAAATAACTATTGCGGGCGGCGTCGATCAGGAGCGTATGCAGTTCGATATCCAGCTTGTTGGCGGAAATCGGATCGTTCCTGACAATCGCCTCCCGCATGCCGTTGTAGATCAGTTCCAGGTTGTTGCAAAGAGTATTCCATTCCTTGATGGTCAACCGGCCCAGCGCCTCCCGAACGGCAAATTCCTCCATCGCCATTCGGACATACAGGCTGTCTTGAACCTCGTCCCAGTTGATAGGCGTCACAAAGGTCCCGCTCTTGGGACGGGTCTCCAGGAGGCCCTGCTGCTCAAGGATCCGAATCGCCTCGCGAATGGGGGTGCGACTCACGCCCAACTGGTTCGCGAGATCCAGCTCCGGGATCTTTTCACCGGGTTTGAACTTGCCCTGAACGATTGCGTCGCGGATGGCTTCAACGATCTGGTCACGCAGGGAGGGCTGAACGATCTTCTTTAAACGGCTATCCATACGGGGCTCTTGTATCTTGTATACATGATACAAATTATTACGCTTTAAGTCAACCCTGATAAGCATTTTCCTGTGGGGAAACGCGGATCGTCCGATCTTGGCCCGCAGGATCTGGAACTTGCTTCCTTTAACAGCCTCCGGATCCAGTTTGCGTGGATCGAATTTACGGTCTGAGCCCTGTGGATAACTCAGTGAATGGGGGGGATAACTCTCAAACCATGGTGGAAAACCTGTTGATGGGGGTGGTCCTGGTGCCCCGGAGGTACCTGCCTTTCCACAATTGTCCTCCCGGCAAAGGCAGACTTGCTCCCACACCCCCCTGGTTCGAAGGTAAAATAATCATCTCCACGGCCCTCGATCCTGGCTCAATGACTGGCTGGGCCGGGTGGGTCAACAAAGGCAGTCCATGAAGCAGTTCACCGTATTTTTCAACCGCAGGAAACAGTGGTTCGAAGTCTTCCTGTATGACGTGGCTCCGGAGACTTTCGAGCGCAACGGCGGGGGGCGCTGGGGATATTTCCTCGAGAAATATGAAAACCCGCGGCGCGGCCTGTTCGGGGAACTTCACATGATCGACAGCCAGAAAAGACCGCTGAGACCGGATACGGTGGTGCATGAGTTGTTCCACCTGCTGGCAGAATGGATGCGGGCCAGGGACGTCGTGATCACCAGGCGGAACGAGGAGCCCCTGGCGGCCCGGTTGGACGAACTCACGCGAAACTTCTGGAAGGAGTACGAAAAACAGTAGCCGCGCCGTCACCAGGCTGCGGGCCCGCGGCCCTGGAACGGTTAGGCTCCGAGCTCTTGAGCGCCCGGTCGTGCTGAAATGCTGGAGCGGGCGTGTTGATCCCGCATCTGATGCAAAACGCTGAGGGGGACCCTGCCTGCCCTCCTTCGCAATGGGGTGCCAGTCTTGCTCCTCGGATGTCGTCCTGCAGGGGCGTAACTCCGGGAAAAGTCTGCCCCACTGAAATTCTCACCTGAAAACAACCGGATAACCATTCCCCCGAGGGAAACTTTGTCGGGACAAGCTGCGTCCTTATTGGGAAGAGACCGCCCAAAGGAGATCTGACATGAAGCTTGCGTTGGTCATATTCTGCCTCTTATGCCTCACGGGGTGCGCGCCCAACCCAACCGCGCTTCCACGGCCGGCCCCAATTCCCACTTCGATCATTGCGACAAGCGAACCCCCTGTTACTTCAGTGATCATTTCCGGCACCAGCGTGGTCGGATGTGCCTGTCCCACCGGCATCATGACCCCGGCCCAACCTCAGCGTGGAGGCATGAGCGTTCCGCCCGGGATCTGCAACTGTCCGGCCATTCTCCTGACGCCTCCCCCGGATGCCACGGAGGACGGATCGGGCTCACAGAATATCCCAACGGACGGGATCACCCTGGCAGATAACGGCAGGACTTTCCTCCTGCATCCTGGCGATAGTTTTCTGCTGAACCTTGGGATCGCGACTTTCGAGTGGACTGTGGATATCGACGATCGTAACGTGTTGAGCAACCTGAAAGGGGTGATGGTGATCCGTGGAGCGCAGGGAATTTATGAGGCCGGCCATGCGGGACATGCCCTGCTGACGGCCGTGGGCAACCCCCTGTGCCGGAACTCCGTTCCGCCCTGTGAGATGCCCTCGATCATCTTCAGAATTTCGGTGATCGTCCAGTAGCCGCGCCGCGAGCGGCAATTCCCGCGGCGGGCTCGGTCATTTCCGCAGATCCGCAAGGTGTTCTTCGACCGCCTGCACCTCAAGTTTGAGGTCTGCCAGATAAGTCTCCAATTCTTCGACCTGTTCACCCTTGGTCTGGTAGCGGCGTTGAAACCCGTGTCCCCCGCCGCGGCCTTCACATCCGCAGCTGCAGCCATCGCCGCACCCGCAGGCACCATCCTCACAATTACAAGTTTCATCCCGAGGCATGTTATTTCTCCTTATAGACTTTTCTGACTTTTATTCTATCGCCCGGCACCCGATGGTGCCAGGATCCTTCATCATATTGTCACCGTTGCAATCATCCCCGTGCGATGGCCCGGCGTGCGACCTGGATGGAGGACCTGCGTATATATTTGCGGTGAACCAAAACACGATCACTACAAGAGGAAAATCGAATGACTGCTGATACGAACACAACCAGGAAGGATGATCGGGGGCGGAAGGTGGTTTATCGGAACGGCGCCTCGGGGGCTGTCTATGGGTTGGGCCTGATCGGCTCGTGGGTCTATTACTTCAGCCATGCTGCCACATTCTGGCTCGGCGTGCTGGGATTCTTCAAAGGCATCTTCTGGCCGGCGATGCTGGTCTACGAATTGATGAAATATCTCCATATGTAACATCACCCACGCCTTGTCAGGCCCCGATCTGATCAGCAGTTCATGCGCGGCCAACACCCCCTCGCGGCGAATCCTTCATTGCCCCCTCCTTTACCCGCGTATACGTTAGATCGAGATCCTTTTCCCAGGTGGAGCCATCCCTGGACAGTTCGCCCTTTCCGATGATGGTATTGCCGCCGTCCACTATTGTGCCGGTGAAGCGTTGTGAAAAGCCCGGCGCGTTTCTCCACCATTTCCAAATATTGTCGTGCAGAGTCACCTCCAGCTTCCTGGAAACGCCGCGTTCGTCGAAGTACAGCATGAAACACTGCTCGAGTGATTCGTCGCTGCCGATAATGGCGATCCCGGTGAGAATGCCCGGCTCATCGATCTCCGAATGCATGATGAGGAAAGCCCCTCCTTCCAGCCACTCGAAGGAGGCGCGGCCGTGTGCGGTGGCGTCCGGGAAGAGCGGATGTTTCCCGAGCGTCTTCCATTCACCGATCAATGCGCCAAAGGGTTTAAGCGCTGGATTGGGTATTGAGGCTGCGCGGTCAAAGTTAGTAGTCATAAATTCTCCATTTGCGTGTGGTTCTTGTTTTGGGATCCTCGGCATCCCGGATTGAGAAAGCGGCTGCCGCGGCCGCGCCCCTTGGCGTTTGGGCGGCGATTGGGCGGATCATTGATCGTGGACCGCCATGACTTGGAGGAGATCGATGCTGATTATAACGGGTTCCGGGCATGATCCAGCCCGAGCGCATACAGGCCTCACGGGGCACATTTCTACCCTCGGCTCTGGCGTCACGCGAAAGACGGCACCGGTCCCCGCGGAAACAAACGGATCAGGATGCAGCCAATTCCAGACTCCCTCCGTCCTCGGTGGAACGCTGGCCTCAGGCCTTCGACTCCTGGATGATCGCGACCCCGCGCGGCTTCAGCTGCAGCGAGCCTCCCAGGGAAGTGCCCGTGACCAGGTCCGTTCCCTCTGCCGGTAGATCCATTTGCACATCCCGATCGGAATGGTTGAGCAGGAAGAGCCAGGTATGGACACCATCGGTGCGGCGCGTCATTTCGATGCCGGGGGGCAGCTGGCTCGCAGCCTGAGATCCGATATCCTTAAGGATGAGCGCGAGCAGCCATGCCAATCCATCCTGGCCCAGCGAAGTGCCGCAGTAGTAACTCGATCCTTTTCCGAAACGGTGGCGCGTGATGGCGGGGCCGAGGGCAAAATAATCCTCGCAATACGCTGCAACGCTTTCCGCGCCCTCCAGATGAATGATGTCGCTCCAGCGATCGCAGACAAACCGCATGCCATCCCGGGTGGCGATCAGGTTCGTTTGTGCTTGAGCATAGGGCGCGAACTCCTCGATCCACAGCCCGAGCATCCTGCGGAAGGGCGCCGGGTAGCCGCCCAGCCAGACGTGTTCGCTGCCGTCCACGATACCGCTGAAGAAATTCATGAGCAGCGTACCGCCATTCTCAACATACCGCTCCATATTTTGAGCGCTCCCTCCGTTTACCAGGTATAAATGCGGCGCGATGACCAGGCGGTAACGCGAGAGGTCGGCGTCCGGATGGACAAAATCGATCGTGATGTTCCGTCGAAACAGTTCGCTGTAGAACTTCATGATGCCCGGCAGGAGTTTGAGATCGTTCAGGGGTTTGTCGCCGCTTTCAAGCGCCCACCAGTTCTCCCAGTCAAAGACGATCGCCGCCTGGGCCTGGACGCGGCTGGAGATCAGCGCGTCGAAGCGCTTCAATTCCCCGCCGAGTTCTTTCGCTTCGCGCCAGACGCGGGAGTTGATGCCGGCGTGGGGGATCACGGCGCTGTGGAATTTTTCCGAACCGGCCCTGGAGGCACGCCATTGAAAGAACATGATCCCGTCCGCCCCGCGCGCCATGGCCTGGTAGCTGCCCAGCCGCATCACGCCGGGACGCTTGGTCGTATTTTGTTCCCGCCAGTTGACGTGGGTCGGAGCCTGTTCCATCAGGATCCACCCTTGCCCCCCTTTCAACGACCGCATCAGATCGAAGCCCATTGCCGATTCCACCATCCAGCCCGGGTCGGACGTATCGGGATAGCTGTCGAACGAAACAACATCCTCCTGCGCCGCCCACTTCCAGTAGTCCAGCGGTCGATGGAACCTCATAAAATTGGTTGTCAGGGGAATATCCGGCGTGATCTTCCGCAGGATGGCCCGTTGGTCCGCGAAGCATTCGAGCCAGGAATCGGAGCAGAAGCGCTGCCAATCCAGCCGCTGCATCGGATTGACGCTGGCGGGGGTCCGCAGCGGGGGCATGACCTCCTCCCAATCACCATAGTGCTGACTCCAAAATGAGGTGCCCCACGCCTCGTTGAAGGCCTCCAATGAACCGTATCGTCTCTGGAGCCATTGACGGAACGCCGCGCCGGAGGCCTCGCAAAAGCATTCGGTGACGTGGCAGGCGTACTCATTGTCCACATGCCACATTGCGAGGGCCGGATTGCGGCGGACATGTTCCGCCAGCTGCGTGACCAGGTGTCTCGCGCTTTCCCGGTAGGCCGTGCTGTGAGGACAGTAATGCCGCCGCGAACCGTGCCACAATTTAACGCCGTCCACATTCACGGGCAACATCTCGGGGTGCAGGTGGACGAGCCAGGGCGGGGGCGAGGCCGTGGGCGTGGCCAGATCCACCCGGACATCATGCTCGTACAATAATGCCATTACTTCATCCAGCCAGGAAAAATCGTACTTCCCCTGGCTCGGTTCGATCCTGGCCCAGGCAAAGATGCCCAGGGAGACCAGGTTCACACCCGCCTCCTGCATCAGTCTGGCATCTTCCAGCCAGACGTCCCGGCTCCATTGTTCTGGGTTGTAATCGCCGCCGTAGAAAAAATGTGGGAACATGGTTTGCCTCCGCTGCGTTGTCATTTCCTTGAGGTGAAAAAGTGAAAAGGAGCCGCCCTTCCGTGGGATGGACTGGCGGAAGCTGATCGAGGCTAGAAATTGGTGATCCTCTTCATGCGGTCCCGGTATTTATCCCGGAATTGTGCGTTCAGGCGGAGAACCTCCTGCTCATTGCCGGTAAATGAACAGCGCAAACAATAATACTCATCTTTATCCCGGTCATACAGCATATCCATATCGATCTCGCGCATCAAGCAGCGCGGACAGCGGTAGTTCAACTTGCCCTTTCGGCCTTGTGCCATATGCGTAAGTCTCCTTGGATCTTGAGCGCCGCCCCGCTGCGGCCGTCTTCTTCAAGGCAGGCGGCCGCCAGTTTCGCCCTCAGCCCTGAAAATGCATTCATTTAACCTGCCTTGGCTACTTTGAGCCAGGTGCGCAGCTCAGCCCGTCCCTGGGAGGTCCTCTTCATCCCGAGCGTGAACATGGGAGAAAAAGCAAAGCCTTCCCGAAAATACCCGCTCGCCCCCGCCGCGTCGGTGCGCATTGCGAGCCTGGTATCGACCTGCGGCACAACGGCCTCCGCCTCGGTGATGCCGGCCATCTCGGCCTGCCGGCAGCGATAGGCATATTCGATGCTTTCCGTCCCGGATGCGCCGCGGAGGTTCAATCTCAGGCCGGTCAGGTCCTCCGGGTATTCGGTCGTCCCATAACAGGCTGTAATATATTCGTCAATTGTGACTTCGGCACGCGGGTCAGTCGTATCGATGATCTTCCTGATGATCTCGATCTCCCCGGTATTCTCCGTGATGCGGAAGATGGACTGCACGTGAATGCAAAATGTCGAAAACTCGATTTCCACAGGTTCCAGCGTGACGATCCGGGTGTCACCCTCCTCGGAGAAGGAGGCCGATGTGCGGCAGGCGCACAGGTCCACCTCTTCGCCCTGATGGCTGAACTTGCAGCTCTTGACGGCTCCTTCACCGGCATAATGGGTGAAATAGCCTGCGCGGTAGAGCGACTGGATCAGGAAGGGGTAAGACGCATCCTGGAGGTGTCTGGTTCCCACCCCGCACGGCCGGACGAGCTTGGCCGCGTAGGGCCGCAGATCGATCATGGCGCCGCCCTGGTTCATATCGAGGCAGAAGCGCATCCACGGATCAACATACCAGAAATGCTGCCGCCGGGAGCCGTACAAAATGTCCTTCCAGAGCGTACACTCGGGACGGGTGTAAGGCCGGTTCTTGCGGAAGATATCGGCAAATTCACTGAGCGTGGTATCCTGGGCTTTTCCTTCCTCTTTGAGCTGCCGATAGTAGGCCATGCCGTCCCGGTAGCTCTTGAGCAGGAAGCTGTGATCTGCCTCCCAGCGGCCGCTCTTGCTCATCCAGCCCGGGCCCACGATCATGATGTTGTAGGCAAAGCCCCGGTTATATCGGGACATGGCCCGGTACTGGTCCACGATGTTATTGAAATAGGGGATCTCCCGGCCCTCGTATACCATGCCGCGCAGGATGTTCTGCGGGTGCGTGCCATAATAGGAGCCGGGGCCGTCGAACACGGCCATCAGATCCCTGGAGATATGGGGCACCGCCACGATCCCGATATCGTCCTCCTCGCTCGAGGCCGGGCAATGGATGTTGCGTTTGGAGGGGATCCACGGATTCCAGGGCCCGCCGTCAAAGAGGGTGTACCACGAATTATTGGCATTCCAGTAGGCCTTCGGGCCCTCCTCCCAGCAGCTTGCCACGCCGGCCTTGACCATGGGGTATTTCTCTTTGATGTAATTTACCAGCTCGGCATCCATGTAATAGGAACCGGTCGAGGTGGGATAGAAACCAAACACCTGCCGGAACCTGCCGAAGACCTCATCCACGATCTTCTGCTTGTCCTCCATGGAGAAAAGCCAGATCGCGAGTTCTCTCGACTTGAAGCGCTCCCGAAACTCCTGGCATTGCAGCCCCAGAAATGTGGATCCGATCTCGTCTCCGTAGCGCGCCTGATGTTCCTTGGAAATGGCCACTGCTTCCTGATTGAAGAGACTGGCATAGGTCATTTGAATGGTGGTGCGCAGACCGTTCTCGTGCGCGATCTGCTGCTGGAGCCGGAAGATCTGCAGCGATTCCTGCAGGACCGAACTGCGGGTCAGGTCTTCTTTCTTCCCCTGTTCCAGGTCCTTCTGGATGTATTCCGGGACCATTTCCGGCCGGTGAACAACGGTCACATAGAATGCGCTCATACCCTGCCGCCCGTTGCTCCCCTTGTTTCTGTGGCTGCCATGGCCAGCGAGAAGTCCTCATAGGTCAGGGGGTGAGCCAGGCACTGGTCCGCCCCCAATTCCCGCGCCCGCGCCGTATCGGCGACCGACGAGCACACGATGATCGGGATCTCGCAATTCACAAGTTCCGCGACCAGGGTCTGTGACCGTTCCAGGCCCTGGATGGATGGGAAGAGGACGGCCAGGGGGTGGAGATCGCAGATCTGCTGGTAGGGCAGCGCACTTTGAAGGGTGATCACCTCGTATCCGCCGTGCTGCGCGTATCGGTCCACCAGGTACTTCAGCATCTCGTCGCTGCCGATCATCACGATCTTGAGCCGTTCGAAGGTTGCCACGTCCGCTGCATCTCCTAGGCCTTGACGCTTCCCAGGCTCAACCCGCCCTGCCAATACTGCTGCAGGAACAGGAACACGATCATGACAGGCAGAATGGCCACGACCGAGCCGGTAACGACCAGGATGTACAGGACCTGTGCCACGCCCGGCTGCGAGGCCAATGAGTTCCAGTAGGCCAGGCCGACCGTGAGCAGATAAAGATCGGATCTGCTCAAGAGCAGCAGCGGCAGGAAGTAGTTGTTCCACGCGCCCACAAAGGCGAAGAGCAGCACCGTGACGTAGCCCGGCATGAGCAGGCGGAAGGCGATCGTGACAAAGATGCGAAATTCGCCCGCCCCGTCCACGCGGGCCGCATCGAGCAGGTCCGGAGGCACCGCCTGCTCCGCATAAATCCGCATCAGGTATACGCCAAACGGGTTGACCAGGGTGGGCAGGATCACCGCCAGCAGCGAGTTCGAAAGTCCGCTTTTGCTCATCATCAGGAACAGCGGCACCGCAAAGACCGTGGCCGGCACAAAGATGGAGCCCAGCACAATGCCGAACAGGAAATTGCGCCCCGGGAATCGGAATTGGGCAAAGGCATAGCCTGCCATGGCGGAGATGAAGGAGGAGCCCAGCGAGGCAATGACCGCGTAAACGGCCGTGTTCCTCATCCACAGGGCAAAATGCCCGTCGTCATAGGCGAAAAGATCTTTCAGGTTCTGCCAGAGATTAAGCTTGCTGCCGAACCAGAATCCGAACGTCGAGAACAATCCGGCATTGGTCTTGGTGCTGGAGATCAACAACCAGATCAGCGGCATCAGGAAATAGCCAAGGAACAGGAACATGAAGAGATAAGTGGGAGCGCCCCTCAAGCTCCGGCCCGGCTTCATGGAAAGCGGCAGCTGCCTTTGCGTTCTCATTATTGCACCTCCCTGCGCGTGATCAGGAGAACCAGCGAGGCCAGGATCCCTGCCACCAGGGCCAGGGTGAAGGCCATCGCGGCGGAGTAATTGAACTGGGCGTTCCGGAAGGCAAGGTTGTACAAATAGACATTGGGCGTGAAGTGAAGGTTCACGACCGTGGGCGCCACCACGGCCAGGACATTCGGCTCGTTGAAGAGTTGAAGCGTGCCGATGATCGAGAAGATCATGGTCAGGACGATCGCCGGCCAGACCAGTGGAATGCGGATGTGCCAGGCGATCTGCCAGTCGTTCGCACCGTCCACCCGGGCCGCCTCATAGAGCTCGGACGGGATGGACTTGAGCGCGGCATAGATGATCAGCATGTTGTATCCCGTGAACTGCCAGGTGGAGATATTGGCGATGGCGGGGATGATGCCGCCGGGGGTCAGGAACACCGGCGGCTGGAGTTTCAAGGCGTTTGCGATCTGGGCGATCGGCCCAAAGCTCTGTCCGTAGAAATATCCCCACATCAGGGCAGCCACCACACTGGGGACCGCGAACGGCAAAAAGTAGCCAAGTCGAAAAACGGTCTGTATCCGGACGATTCCCCCATCCAGGATCAGCGCGAAGATGAGGGCCAGCCCCAGCATGACGGGGATCTGGATCAGGCCGAACACCAGGACGTTGCGGATGCCCTCCCAGAAATTCCCGTCCTGGAAGACGTTCAGATAATTGGCCAGTCCGACGAACCGGATCCCTCCGATGATCTGCTTTCGATAAAGGCTCAAATCAAATGAATACAACAGGGGATAGACCATGAAGGCAATGTAGCCTGCCAGGAACGGCGAGAGGAAGAGATAGGGAATCGCATTTCGCCAAAAGCGCTGGCGGGAAAAGCGCGGCGTGGATCCCCCTCTTTCGTTCTTGGTTGAATTTGGCGCCGGGGGGTTGAGAGCGGACATAGGGGACTCCTGATTTGCACGCATATTTCCCGAGAAAGTACCGGGACAACCTTTCAAGTTATCCCGGTACCCGTGTCAATGAGCAGGTGAGGCAGGGCTCGTTCCTGGCAATTCTATCCCATGTTCACGCGCCCACGATGGATCGAGAAAGTCAGCCGGATCCCAACTTATGGTGTGGCTACGGTAAAGCCCTGCTGCTTGGCATAGTCCACTGATTTTGATTGCAGATCCTGCATGAGCTGCTCAAAGGTCATCTTCCCGGCCCGGACCTGGGTCAGGTCGTCGGCATAGGTCGAGTAGACAAAGCTGGTGAAGGGACTCCAGCCGAAGTTGGGGTTCACCTGCTGTGCGGCCTGCGCCATCACCTGATGAATGGCCTGCCCGCTCCAGTAATCGTAGGGAACCGCTGACCACTGGGTATTGTTGAGGGTCGCCAGGGTCACCGGGAAAAGCCCGGCCTTGTCCGGATTGGTCAGTTCCAACGTCGGTTTTGGATCCGTGTTAAGCCATTCCAGGAACTCGGCGGCCTCTTTGGGATGGGTGCTGGCCTTCATGACCGCATCGGTTGAGCCACCGTAGTTGCCGTTCGTGGCACCGCCGGCTGTCCATTGCGGCATGAGATAGACCTGCCACTTCCCGGAGAAAGTGGGTCCGTAGGATGAGATGTAGGTCCCCCAGGCGCCGGCCTGCCAGCATGCAATACTGCCGTTGCCGATGGCCGTGTTCCAGTCATCGGTATACGTATCCAGCGGGCTCAGCACGCCGGCCTTGATCATATCGCCCCAGAGGGTCGCCACGCGGGTCGCCTCGGCCGAGGTGAAGTTGATCGTGATATTCTCGCCGTTGACCTGGAAGGGCTGCGCGCCCGACTGCCATAACATTCCGAAGAACCACCCCTGATCGGCCGTAAAGTTGGAGAGGTACACCTTGGGAGCGGCCTGGTGCAGCGCGGCTGCGCTCTTGGCGAACTCATCCCAGGTGGTGGGCACGGTGATATTGTATTGGGAAAGGACCGCGTCGTTGCAGAACATCACCATGGGGCCGGCATCCTGAGGGATGGCATAAACGCCGTTCCCCTGGGAAACCTGCGACCAGGTCCACGGGACGAAACTGGCTTTGACATCGTTCGCGCCATAGCTGCTCAGGTCCAGCAGGGCACCCTGGGCAATGTAGCTCGGGACGAACTGATATTCGATCTGGACCGCATCCGGGATGCCGCTGTTTGCCTGCAAGGCGGTATTCAGTTTGGTGTACTCCGCGTTGCCCGCACCGGCATTTTGGTAATTGACCTGGATGTCGGGATGTGCCTGATTCCATTCATCCACCTGGTCCTGAAGGTGGGGCACCCACGACCAGAACGTGATCTGCACGGGAGCGCTGGGTTGGGTGGGCGCCGCGGTCGCGGCGGGCGCCTGGGTCGCCGGCACGGCGGTCGGCTGGGCCGGAGCGGCCGTGGGGGCGGTCGCGGCCGTGCCGCAGGCCGCCAACAGCAACATGGCCATCACTGCTGCAAGAACAATGCTTCTTTTCATTTTCTGCTTCTCCTTTTTGTTTGGAACATGAATTTGCCAGCTGAAAATTTCAGGGCAAGCCAGCTTCATTGTAAGGCGGCAGCCGAAGCCTGACTTGCCCCCAACCGCTGTGATTTTGACGATTTCCGGGATTTTCATCCCCGCGGGCGAGGAATGCCGTTCTTTTCAGAATTCGTTTTTCGCACTTTTGGAAAGAGCGGGAAGATCCCGCCAGAATTCGAACGATCCGAGCTGGCGCGGCCCGCAGATCAACACCCCGACGGGCCGGGCCGTTATTCAGCGCTGTGTTTTCCGCCGGTAGGCACGCGGCGTCAATCCAACCTCGCGTTGGAAGAGCCTGGCAAAATGAGCACCGTCTGCAAATCCAACCTCCAGCGCGATCTGCATCATGGAGTGGCTGGTGGTTTCGAGCAATTTGCGTGACTGGCGAATTCTATAACGGCGAAGATAGGTGACCGGGGTGATCCCCAATTCCTGGCGAAAACAATCGGTCAAATAGTCGGGGCTGATGCCCACCTCGCGGGCAATATCTTCGCGGCTCAGCGCTTCGGCATAGCGCTTATGGATGCAGGCCATGGCATTTCGGACGAGCTGCCTGGTGGCACCTCCCAGCGTGTATTGGCGTTCGAGAGCCTTCTCGATGTGGCTCAGCGTTTCGGCGGCATTGAACAATCCCTTGTTCAAGATGGCCGCCACGCCCCGGTTGCAACGCTCCAGATCCGCATCCGACAGGGAGCGGGCCGTCAAGATGATGACGGGGATGCGGCGTGTTTCCTCCACGGATTGCAGGTGGTCCAGCACGGCAAAACCATCCATCTCCGGCATCATAAGATCCAATAAGATCAGGTCCGGATGGCTGACCTGCAGCATTTCCAGGGCTTCCCGGCCGTTGTGTGCGGTCACGGCGCGGCAGCCTGCCTGCTCCACCAGGCGGCTGTGCATCTGGAGGATGTCCGGGTCGTCATCCACCACCAGCACCGTTCGCCCGCCGGCTTCCTTTTTAAAATAACGGTCCAGTTCCTCCACCAACTGATCGGCGCGCAGCGGCTTGTGAAGATAATTCAATTCCAGAACCTGCCCCTGGTTATGCTCCTTGTCCAGCGAGTAGGCCAGCACCGGGATGTGCTCTGTGGAAGGTTGTTGTTTGAGCATCCCGATGATCGCCCAGCCTTCCCGGGCCGCCAGACCCTCTCCCAGGATCAGGGCTTCCGGGGGCGAGGCCAGGATGGACGAGAGCCATTCGACCTGTTGATCGATGTGACAGACCTCCACATCAAAGCCGCACTCCAGGAGGTGCGAGCAGAGCTGTTCGGCCTCGTCTGCTGCTTCGCTGAGCATCAGCACCGAATGGCCCCGCCGGGTGGCGGACGAAGCGAGTTCCCCCACGGCCGCTGCCCTTGACATGATCGGAATGGTAAGGAAGAAGGTTGAACCGCCGCCCAGATCGCCTGGCGAACGCATCCCGATCGTTCCGCCATGCTGTTCCACCAGTTGTTTTGAGATCGTCAAACCCAGCCCCAGACCGCCGTATCCAGACTGGATGGTCCGTTCCGAACGGTGAAACTCCTGGAAGATGCTTTCCTGTTCGGAGGGGGAGACACCGATCCCGGTGTCACTGACCGCGATGGTCGCCTCCTGGGCGGAGACGGAGAGGGTCAGGCAGACGCGGCCCTGCGGAGTGAATTTGACCGCATTGCTGATCAGGTTGAGGACCACCTGCCGCAGCCGCGTGCGGTCGCCAAGCACCCAGGGACTCGGGGCGGAGAGGTCCGAGGACCACTCCAGCCCCTTCTCGTGCGCCATCTGTTCGCCGATCCTGGCGGTGACCTGCAGTACCTCAACCAGGTCCAGGGGCTCACGCAAAATACGAAGCTGCCCCGCTTCGCTGCTTGCCATATCCAGCACATCGCTGATCAAGCGCGCCAGATGCTGGGCGCTGGTGGAGATCTGCTGGATATCGCGCATAACGGGACCGGGGGGCGAGGGCTCTTCACGCAGGGCCATGTCGCTCAGGCCGACGATCAGGCTGAGAGGCGTCCGTAATTCATGGCTGACCATGGACAGGAAACGGCTCTTCAGGCGGTTGGCTTCCTCGGCCATTTGGCGTCCATCCAAAGCATCATGATAGAGCCGGCTGGTGCGGAGGGCCGAGGCGAGATTGTGGACGATCGCAGCACAAGGTTCCAGATTGGCCGCATCGAAGGCCGCAAAACCGGTTGTATGTTCATCGATGATCAGCGGCAGGATCGCAAGCTGGATCGCAAGCTCAGGCGGATAGAACCCCGCCGGGGGAAAGTCGCGTGTGGGAAACTGCAGGTCCACGGCGTTCCCGGCCAGGCCGATGCCCATCAGGACCCTGCTGTGCGAGAACATGTCATCTTCCTGCGAAGAATAAAGGGCGACCAGGGCATGCCCGATGCCCAGCTGGGGCAGGTGTTGTGCCAGGATCCGGCCGCTTTCGGATAGATCGAAGGAAGCCAGCAGCTCGGATGTCATCAAACCCAGGCGGTTGGACACCTCCCTGTGCTGCAACAAGGTCAATGCCGCCTGGCGTTGGGCAAGATCGACGATTTCCAGCCGGGCGCGATCGATCAGCTTGCCGGCGAATTCGATCGCCTCTGCGGTCAACGAGGTCGGGAAATTGGGCAGGGCGCGGTGCAGGGCGGAAAAAGCAGCCTGCCAGGAAGAAGGATCCTCCTTATGGATATTGAGCCACTCGATCAAACGCTTCAGCGAGGCGTCGAACGGTTCGAGGGCGCGCCCGGATAGGCTTGCCATGTAGCCCCCCAGCAGGTCTGCGCAGAGGGATTCGATCTCTGCGCGCGGGCTGTGCCGGATCTCTATGAAGGTCATCTCCGCCATGAGTTGGGCCAGGCTTTGCTGATCCATCCGGATGGCCGAAGGCTGGGAAGCATCCGCGCCGACCGGCGTGCTCTCAATGCGGCAGCCGCATGATTGACGGACGATCAGCTGGGTGGGGACCCGCGCGCTGAAGTCGACCGTATGTTTCCCCCCGATCTTATCCAGCAGGGAAAGCACAGCCTGGTATCCGAGCGTGTAGGTCGGATGGCGGACGGTGGTCAGCGGCGGGAGTTGGGAGCGCGCCTCGGGGATATCATCAAATCCAATGACGGCCGCATCTTCCGGGATCCGGCGGCCGGAGGCGCGCAGCACGTCCATCGCGCCCAGGGCCGAGAGATCATTGCTCGCGATCAGGGCTGTAAATCCGGCACCTGTCTCGAGGATCTGCCGCATTGCCGTACGGCCGTCTTCGCGCCGGTGTTCGCCGAAGGCGATCAATCGATCATCGGCTTCGATCCCCCGATCACGAAGTGCAGTGTGATAAGCCCGCAGGCGTTCAGCGCTGTCGCCGCCGCGCCCGAGTTTCCCGGCAATAAAGGCAATGCGGCGATGTCCGTGTTCGAAGAGATGTTCGAAGGCCGCCCGGATGCCTCCGGCGTTATCGACCGCCACGAACGGCCCCGGCCTTTCGGAGGTGGTCAGGATCAGGGGGAATCCGGAATGGATGAGATCCTGCACGTACTCGAACTGGGTATCTGAAAAATCGTCCGGAATGATCAGGAGGCCGTCCGTGTTCCATGGTCCGATCGGGACAAAATCCACTCCCGGTCCCGGCGCCGCCCAGACGGTCCGGCTGCCGCGCGGGCTGCCCGGAAAGGAGATCCCGCATCCGATCAGGAGATTGCAATTGCGTTCACTGGCCGCGGAACAGATTCCCTGCAAGAGGGCGTAGGTATAACTGTCAATTGCCGTCCCCTCATAGACCGACCAGGTGGATAGAAAGCCAATTGTAGGGTGGTTGGGGACTCTTGGGGGCATATTAATTGCGTAAATCGATATTAATATCCACTTTTACGCTGGGAGTATAACACACGGCCTCAGCTGCCTATTGCATGGAGGATCACTGCCCAACGACAGGGCGGCCGGTCTGAAGATCTGCCGCGATCCCTGCTCTGAAACAGCCTTCGAACGGGGCCCTTTTCTGGCGCGTCCGGACGCAGGATCCGCCGGGCAAGCGCCGCGAGTGGTCCCAGGCTTCTGCCGCCACGATTCTTCCCCAGGCTATCCGGCTCGCCAGCTCACCAGACTGACCTATGGCTTATCCAAAATCGAAGCGGACCGTCCAGGTCCGCTCCAACAAAAGAATCAAGGAGGGACGCATTCCGTCCCTCCTTGAACATTAAGCAGATCGCCCGCTGAAAAACTCTCTTGTTACGGCAGGCTGCAGGTGCGAGCCTGCATCAATCCAACGCCGAGGCCCGTGTAGATATCCTGGGTGCCGTTATCCACGAACACCGGCCCGAGCAGCGTCAGGAGCGGAGAGGTGTCCACGGCGATCCCATATTCCGCGTTATTGGAAAGGTTGCCGCAGCTCAACGTGACTTTCCCGTTTGCGCTCACATATACGCCAGCGCCGGTATAAAGACTGCCGCTGGCTCCCTGATTCCCATCGGCAGTCACTTTTGCCAGCGTGACCGCGCCGTGGCTGTTCACATCCAAGCCGTCGCCCGCATTGTTGTTGAAAATGCCGAATCCGGTCAAGGTGACCGTTGCGGAAGCCGAACCGGCGGTAGTGTCCAGCAGGGCGCCGGCGCCGTCCGTGTTGTCGTCCGCCGTCACGTTATTGACCTTGATGCTGCCTTTGCTGACAATATTTAGGCCTGCCCCTGGATAAGTATTTACGCCGTCAAAGTATTGGGCATAGTTGCCGTCGAAGACGCTGGTCCCATTCAAGGTGACGGTCTTGGCAGTAGCCGCACCGCTGTTGTCCAGATAGGCTCCATCGATCCCATTGCCATTCGCAACGAGGGACAGGGTGTTGACGCTGATCACACCCTTGCTGAGCAAATACAGACCGCTCGCGCTGGAATTATCGTTGAAGGAATCGTTGCCGCTCAGGGTCACCGCGGAAGTGAAACCGGGATTGTTGTTCTCAAGATCCGCGCCGTTCACTTCATTGAAGTTGGCGTTCAAGGTGCTGAGCGTGATCGCACCGTTCGAGTAGACTTTCAGCCCGCTCCCGTCGTTGTAGGAGAAATTGTTGTTGCCCGTCAGCGTGACCGCCTGTGCGGAAAGCGCGCTCTTGTTTTCCAGATGGGCGCCATCTCCGCTGTTATTGATCGCGTGGATGTTGCCGGCCTTGATCGCGCCATAGCTATAAACATCCAGGCCGTCACCATAGTTATCGTTGGCGATAGTGGTGCCGGTCAACGTGACCGTGCCCTTGGAATTAAGCCCGCTGAAATAACCGGCGTAATCGTTCTCCAGGTAGATGCCAGATCCGCCGTTGCCGCTGGCGTTTAGATCGGTGGTTGTGATGTTGCCAAAGCTGTAGGCATCCAGACCGTCCATCGCATTGTTGGTGGCGTTGAGGTTGGTCACGGTTACGGTTTGCGCATTGTTATAACAGTTGCCGCTGCCATCTGTCTCACAATTGTCCAGCCAAACCCCCGCACCGGCTTGATCGCCATCGGCACTCACGTTGCTGACTTTGATCGGGCCGGAGCTGCTGATTGTCAGTCCCCCAGCCTCCCACGTCCAATAATCATTGGGATCGCCATCATCATACGTCATTATTGAATAGTTTCCATTGAACGTGCTGGCGCCGGTTAAAGTCACTCCTTTATAACCCCAGAAGTAAGCCCCAACGCCGCCGGTGTACTCATCAGTGGTAACGCCCGAGGTGCCGTTCCCGTTGGCAGTGATATCATTGGCTGTCAGGACGCCATAGGAGTTGGCGTCCAAACCATCGTAGTAGTTATTTTCGAAGTCGTTATTTCCGGCGATCGTAAGAGCCAGCGGGGTCATGGCCCAATCATTGTCCAAGTAGGCTCCGTCACCCCAATTGTCCTGTGCCGTCAGGTTATTGGTTGTGAGCACACCGTTGCTATAAATGTCCAGGCCGTCATAACCATTCCCATTGAAGGTGTTGAAGCCGGTCAGGGTAGCCGTGTGGGCAGAGGCTGCCGAGCACGTCCAATAGTCGTCGGCGGTATCAAATTCATAGGATTGGCAATTATCCAGTCTGGCACCGATCTGACCATTATCATTTGCCGTCAGGTTGCTCGCTGTGATCGCGCCGGTGGTGTACACATCCAATCCATCCTGCCCATTGTAGTTGAATTGGTTATTTCCCGTCAGTGTCACGGCCGACGAGGTGAGGATGAGGCATCCCACGGTGTTATCAAAGGGATCGCCATAGTTGCAGTTGTCCAGCCACGCACCGTACTGGTTATTGCCCAGGGTATCCCCGGCTGTGACGTTATTGAGGGTAATGGCGCCCTTGCTATATACATCCAAGCCGTCGTTGCCGTCACCATCAAAGTAGCTGGAAGTAACTGTCACCGTGCCAACGCCGACACAATTGGTGCCATTCCACAAACAATTATCCAAATAAGCGCCATCACCGCCATTGCCGTTGGAATGAACATCTTTCAGCGCGATATTCTTGGTCGTCCTAATGGTCAGCCCGTCGCTGGTCGTGTTTTGAACCAATATGTCGTTCACGGTTACATTGTTGTTCCAGTTGATGATGCTGATCGGCACATCAAATTCTGACAGCCCCGTGATCGTCTTGTTCCCACTCGTGCCGATCCAGCCGCCTTGAATGGTCAGGGTGAAGTTCCTCAGTATTGAGAAGTTATAGCCTGTGGATCCTGAACCATCCAGCGTGAATGACGTGCTCCCGCTGTCATTCGAACTGCTCACGTACGAGGCTTCGATCCAGATCGTCCCATTTTTGGCGTACACGGACTGGTTGCCGGACAGAGTTGTCAACAGACTATTGAAACTGGTGACACCCGGACCTGTACAACCGCCTGTTCCGGGTGTCGGGGTCGAGAGCGCAGCCGGACACCAAACCGGATCGCCGCTATTGAGAACATCCTGTGCCTCCTGACTCCCCAGGGAGACTTTATCGCCGGTGGAATTCACGATCACCACTTTCGTCCCGCTTGGAACCTGTGAAAGCGAATTCGAGGAGGATCCTCCATTGGACGTTCGTCCCTCCGTGGCTGAACCTGCCGGCGGTGTGCCCCCATCCGCCAAAACGGGGACCGTCGCAATGGCGCTCAGGGCCAGCACCAGCAGGACGGTGATGAAGAACGTACTGAATTGAAAAGACCTGTTCATAGTTGCATTCTCCTTTTGATTGGATCATGTGTCATGGAGCGTGGTTGGATTAATCTGTCGAAAAGACACCTTCTTTCGTGATCGTATCAATAAAGGAAAGGAATACTTTATAAATCCCGGCCAGTATCAAGGAAGAGCCCCACGGGCACCCACACCGGATCAATCGCTCCAACTGTCAGCACTATCCCGGCTGCACCACCCGCTTCAGGGTCTAATATATTCTATTGAGACAAGCAAAGATACACAATTGACATACATCACATAATTCCTTCCACTTCTGATAAGTCAAAAGCGAAGCCTTTCAGGTATTAAATTTGTCAGACATGGCCGCCCGAGCACGATTTTAGGATCCGGACAGCTTGCAGCTTCCTCCAGCCGACATACCCTTCCATATCAAGGCAGAATCGTGATGGTGAACACCGTGGACCAATCACTCCAGTTGCCGGCACTGTCCTGCGTGCGAACCCGCCAGAAATAGATGCCTGGGGCCAACGGAACTGGCCGGTAACGCGGCAAAACCTGGATCTGCGAGCGCTCCGGGCTCGAGAAATC
>DATJBI010000149.1:0-13168 GCA_035515435.1 Anaerolineales bacterium | reverse complement strand
ATATGGTGCAGCGATGATCGTTCGGGGCTTATTTCGCTGATCTTGTTCTCCAGGAAACCCAGGTCGTTCATGTCGAAGAGCGCCAGGTTCTGCGCTTGACCGCCGCAGGTGTCGGCGATCCGAAAGAATACGTAATTCTCTTCCTGGGCGAGCGCTTCCAGTCCAACCACCTCTTCGTAAAATTTCCGCATCGCGTCCAGGTCCCGGACGCGGATGGAGACTTCGCCTAATCCTTTGATGGGGTTGTTCGACTTGCTCATAGACTCTCCTTTGAGAGCAGTTGTCAAGCGGGCGGTTTGAGGCCCATGTCCATTTGAGAAGCCGCCTCCGCGCGGGCGTGCAGTTTAGGACGCCTTCCGGCCCATGCTTCTAATGCCAAGGATAACAAAAACCAGAGCGGCCGCCACATCGACTCCACCCCAGAGGAGGTCTCTTCCTGCCAGGTGAAGGACCCCAACTACAAATATGATCGCGGCCACAACAAAGCAGAGCAGGGCAATCGCTTTTCCGTTCTTCATGGCTTCCATCTCCTTGGAAACAGAACTGTGACTTAAAGCAGTAAAAATGCTCCTCGTGCAGACTTGAACCGACAGCCAGGCCTTTGGAGGTCCTCGTCCGCTTGATATGCATTATGAAGCGGGCATTATACGACGAAGCCTGCCTGGGTTCAATCGCCAATTTGTGTGGCGCTCATGCTCTTGTGATATTTGTTTCAAGCCTCAGGGCAGGAGTACCCAGCATTCATTTTGCAGCCGCCTTCCCGGAGGCGGATATTTCCCGCCCTGCCGCCAGTCGGATGGCGGACTTCAACTCCTCGGCTCGCGGGGGTTTGGTCAGATAGTCGCAGGCACCTGCCAGCATGGCCCGCCGGATGTAGCTGGTGGAATCCTGGGCACTGATCATGATGACTTTGGCAAGGGGATGTTTCCGGCGGATCGCTTCGGTGGCTGTGATACCACCTATGCTGGGCATCTCAATGCAGACGGCCGTCACATCGGGCTTCAATGCGCCGAATTTCGCGACGGCCTCCACACCGTCCAAGGCTTCGCCAGCAACCTGGATATCCGGTTCGCTGCTGAGAAGTTTGCGAATATGCATCCGGGCATCCGCCAGATCCCCCACGATCAAGACCCGAATGGGGGTCTCATGGCTTTTGATCGCTTTTGCCGGCGGCTGCCTTGATTGTCTCCGGCGGGCCTGTTCAAAGAAGACACGGATCCATTCCTCCTGGGCGGATGCATCGGCTTCATGATCCGTGCGACGACGTTCGCCTTCCGCCCGTTCTGCTTGTGGCCGTTCGTAACTGGGACGCTGCTGCGCTTCTTCGGCCGGTTTGCGCCTTGGATGTTCCTCAGGGGGTCGCGGTCTCTCTGAGTGTCTGACTCGTGAGGGTTGTCCTGAAAGCTTGCGGTCATATTCGGCGCGTTTGGCCGGATCCTTGAGGACGCCGTAGGCGATGTTCACCTCTTTGGATTTCTCCTCGGCTTTGGCTTTTTGCGCGGGACTGCGAAACTTGTCCGGATGCCAGGCCTGGATCAGGAAAAAGTACTGCTCCCTGATTTCCTCTTGGGTGGCGGTGGGTGGTACTTCCAGGATGGCGTAGTAGTCTTTCATGGCTTCAGGGCATTGCAGGAGCGTTTGAGATTGCGGTCGCCTGGGCGGAAGGCATCCCTACAAAAGGTGTTGAAACACCTTGTTCCCGGCAGGCGGTTCGAGGTTCTGTTCGGGGCAACATGCGTTGCTCGTCATCGCGCTATCTATGGCAGTTTCGGTCCGCTATGCTCTCAGCGCCATACGCAACGCGGCATGAAGAGCGGGCGTGACGGCCTCAGCATGGTTGCAGTCAGGAAACACATTCTTCACCAGGGAAAAACCCTTGTACTTCCGGCTCTCCAGCACAGCCGCGAAGCGGTACATATTTGTGAGCGTTTCGTCTTCATCAGAAACCACCTGTTCCAACTCGCCGGCTGAAAGGTAGACTTGTGCGTGAAGCGCCTTGTGCTTTTCGGCGTACTCGCTTTCAAGCGTGAACAGGAAATTGTCCGCATAATCGAGCGAAGGACTTGAGGCAATATACGTGCGGAACAGTTCGGGCTCCTGGAGCATCGCAAATAGAGCGAATCCGCCGCCGTGGGAGTGCCCTGCTAGAATCCTCTTTGCCGCATCCGCGGGATATTCCTGATCGATCAGCGGGATCAACTCTCGCTCGAGGAATCTCAAGAATTCCGGCCCCCCACCAGTTTTCACGCGGACCTTCAGCCATTCACTATTGTACATTTCGCTTCTATCGCTTTGTCTCGGGGTGAGATCATGCGTGCGCGCGGCAAGGCTTTGTTGCCAGGTTGCCTGTATGGATCTTCCTTCCGGATAGCCGATTCCGACGATCAGCGCATCTGTCGTGCGGTGCGACCATGCATTATAGCGAACCATGCCTGTCGCCATGTCAAAAAGCCAATAGGGATCGAGCACATAGACGACTGGCCAAGCGTCCCGTGATTCATCAAGGGGCACAATTTTCACGCGCTCGTGATTGTTGTAGGCCAGAGGCAGCGCAATCGAGAGCCGGTAGGTCTTGCCTGTGGCTCTTGATTTCAGCATGCGAACCTCGGTGGCCATCACAGGAACCTGCTTGAGTTTAGGCATGGGAATAAACTCCTTTCATTGGACTTGCATGGCGGCGGGTGGGGACGTCGGCCTGATCAGTCCGCCGACAGGGTTCCCGCAGAGCATTCTGCTCCTCCGTTCCATTTAGGATGCTCGCGGTTGACCTGCCAGGACCTCATCCCCGCCATCTACGACAAGCGTCTGGCCGGTCACCCAGCGCGATTCATCGGAGGCCAGATAGAGTGCCGCAAATGCAATGTCTTCTGGTTGGCCCTTGCGTGCCAGCGCCATTTGCGGCAGCCCAACGGGACCGGCGGCGAGCGGCTGACGGATCAACCCCGGACAGAGGCAATTGGCTCTAATGTTGTAGGGGTGAAGTTCGCGCGCCAGATTGCGCGTGAAGCCGATCACTCCCTCCTTGACCGCACCATATCCGATGCTTCCGTCCCGGAGCGTTTTATATGCCGCACCGATTGTAATGATCGCCCCGCCTCCGGCCTGCTTCAAATGAGGAATGACGGCGCGCGTACCGTAAAACAAGCTCATGATATGGTTCCGAAACATGCCCTGGAATGCTTCCTCTTCCATCTCCGGAAGATCCTTTGTATGCCTGAAACCGCCTCCGGGCAGTGAGAGAAAGACATCCAGGCGGCCGAACGAGCCAATGGCTCGGGCCACTGCATCTTCCATTTGCGCCTGCACACTTGCGTCCGCCTGCACCGCCAGGGCCCGATCGCCCCTCCCTTCCCGGATTTCCCGGGCCAGAGCTTCAATCCCACCCGATTTTCGGGCGACCAGTGCGAGGCTTGCTCCTTCTTGTGCGAACAAGAGAGCGATGGCGCGGCCCATTCCGGGGCCCACACCAGAGATCAATACGACTTTGTCCTTGAGACGCATGGCTTCCTCCAGATCACCTTGTTGGTGTAAGACACGCTCGTCCGTATTCCCCATTATAGACTTAAATCCCGCGCGGCCTGAGGGGTGAATACACGGTTTTTTCCCAAAAGTTCCCGGGCTGCGGTCTGGAAGTGCAAGCCTAAAGGCCCGGCCGCGCTGTGCCATCCAGCCGTCCGACAGGATCACAACAAGCTGAACGGGTTATTCCCCTCCTTTACCCTGCCGCTTCTTGAGAGGTTGGCCTTCATTCGACAGACGACTGAAATAACGGAAGGCCCGCCTCCCCTGCCTGAGTTGCTCCGTAGCGGAGAAACAGACAGCCCCCCTTGATCGACTTTGCTATAAGGGTGGAGATGGGAATGCGCGGCGATGATGCATGCCTCTGAGATTCTTGTGAATATCCTGCGCGGCGCGTGGGGGGCGGTGATGGGCGTGATGGTTGCCGCGGCGGTTCTGGGGATGCTGGCGCAACTGGTCAGGCTCAGTGGCAGCGCCGCATTGGGCGCACCGATGATCACTGCCAGGGCGGCCAGTTCCATGCTCGGCATGATCGTCGTCGTCTTATACGCGTACCTCGCAGTTCCTGCAATTGTTCGCGCCGTCTCTTCATCCGCCCTCGGGGGCGGAGGCTGCGGCCCCGCGGCCGAGCTCGGCCAGGCAGCGGCTTATGCCATGGCGGCCATCACCTCCCTTCGCATCGCAAAAGCAACACTCATTTCCATATTCTCTGCCATGAGCGGAGCCCAGACGGGTATGTCCTACGCGATCAGCGAAGCGGCAGAGTCCATTATTGGGATGCTCCTGATCAGCATTGCTGTTCCTGTGGCCGCTGCGTTCCTCGGAGCCTGTTAGACGGATCGATAGGCCTCGGGAATGCCCGGCCCGTTGTTGATGCTTCATCCTTTGAGGATCCGACCATGAACACTATTTATCTACGCGCAAGCCTGGCTCTGTACGGGCGCCTCCTGCACCACGCGATGCCCAATCCTGTGACGGACCTGTTGAATGCCGCCGGCGGCGGAAGCTGCGGGGGTTCAACCAGCGCCGGCATATTCGCGCCGGTGCTCGCGAAACTCCTGCCGCTGGCACGCGACGCCTGGGGTTTCGGCACGGCTGTGTTGATCGTGATCGCAAGCCTGGGCGGCTTGTACTTTGCCCTCAAAGGGACTGCCGGTGCCTCGATCGGCGGCAGCGGCATGGCGAGCGGAGCGATCATCGGCATGGTGACGGTCATTATCGTGGTCCTGATGGCCTTCCTGCTCCTGCCGCAGCTAAGCTGCCTGCTGCAAAACTCAGCTCCGGCGGCGCCCTTCTAGCAGGATGTTCAACGATCGCGATCTCTACATCCTGGGTGGAGGCGGCTTCCTCGCACTGCTTACCCTCGTTCCGTCGTGGCCTTTCTGGTTGAAGGTTACGCTGGCGCTCGCGATCATGGCCCTGGCGCTGATCGTTGCATTGATCCGCGTCGGCCCGGATCGCAGGACCCTGGAGCAGCAGCTGTATTACTTCCTGAAATATCGGACCCAGCCCAGGAACTACAGCTTTTGGGGCAGAGGGCCCCTCCGCCCTGCCCGCGGTGATGGATCCGGTGTAGGCGAGACCTCGGCCGCCCCGACCCTCAGCCTGGCCTGGGACGATCTCAATATCTACTTCCTAATGACCGTCTGGCTGGCTGTGATCGGGATCTACTTCACCGTATGGTTGAACGGCCATGGGGATTTGCAGATCGCGAAGATTCTGCAGAAGATATCGGATGGGAGATGAGGTGAAATGGAAATGATCCTGGCGCTCGCGGGCGCTCTTTCACTTTCGGCCATTCCACTTGTGCTCGGCTGGAGGAGAACACTATCGGAGGCCCAGATCGCGAAGCAGATGGGGATCGCGAACAAGAAGGCAGGGATCGATCCTGAAAAACTGGCGCGCCAAAGCGGGACCGGTCTGACCTGGCACCAGATCGCCTTCGGATTTCTGGTCTGGGTCGGAGGAGGGTTCGTTGCCGGTCTGCTCCTGGGTCCCCTGACCGCCTTTCTGTTTGCCGCGGCCGGGGCGCTGCTTTACCTTGGAATGCTCTCTGAGCGCCGCCAGGAATTCCGTTTGAACCTGGCCAAGGATCTCCTGCGGGCCCTGGGGATCCTGGAGGTTCTGCTGGCGCGAGGCGGCGCTTTGGAGGAATCCATCAGGAGTGCCGCGGAGGGAATTGGCCATGACGGCCGGATCGTACTGAGTGATCTGTATAACAAGATGCGGTCGGGCCCGGCCTCGGAGATCCCTCAATCGATCGAGGCGTGGTCGCTGGAGTGGGACAACCCCGCAGTCGATATCATCGCGACCTGCCTTAAAGCCTCCGAGTCGACTCACAAGCCGGTCGCCCCTTTGATCAGCACCCTGCGTTTTACGCTGACCGCGGTGATCGAAGTCCTGTCCCGGGCCCGCGCGGCCGCCAAAGGGGTGGAATGGCAGGCCCGCTTCCTCGCCATTTTTCCGCCGTGTGTGTTAGTGGTCATCGGGATCACCACGCCCGATGCCGGACGGATGTACGCCTCCAGTCCGCTATTGCTGCTGCCGATCATGATCGGCTCCGGGCTTTCATACTATTTCTCCATGCGCATGGTCCGCGATGGGCTTTCGATGGAGGCTTCCATGGGAATGCAGACCGGGGAAGCCGGCCAGATCCGCGTGGATCGCATGGGCAGGGTGTTGTAGCCGCGGCGATGAAGGCACTTTGCCCAACGCGATCCGGCCGGCGTGATTTCGTCCTCTGAGCCGTGATAAGTTCCAAATCCTACTTCGCGTGCGTCACCTGGATCATGCTGCTCACCTTCCTGTGCAACTTCGCCTTCGTGGGAGCCTACGTGTTTGTGGTCGGGATGATCGCCGCGGGATTCACCAGTCCCCCCCTTCCGGCCTGGGCACGAGGCCCCATCCTGCAATGGATGCTCGATATTCCCCAGAATACTGCGACAGATGCCTATCCAAACCCAGGCATAATCACGGCGTCTGCCCCCGCCGGCAACTCATCGAACAATGGAAGTGGAGGCTCTCCCGGAACTGGCAGCGGGGGAAGCGGCGGAGCAGGTGGTGGCGCAGGAAGCGGAGGCGGGACCGGCTTGATCACGTTTCCCCAGCTCGGCGGGCCGAACCTCGGCATCGGGGCAGGCTGGCCGAACCTCAGCAGGCACATCCTGCCCTATCCGGGCAGCCGCCTGGTACCCTGGACCGGGTATGTGGATGCCGGTGCCGGATTGCCGGACGGCCTGCCGTTCAAAGGCGAAGTAAAGTTGTGGAGCACCTGGTACGACAAACCGCCGTTGGGCTGCACGTTCGAGGACTCCCATTATAAAAGTCATACCGGTCAGGATTTTCCGGTCGAGACCGGAACGCCCGTCTATTCGACGATGCCCGGCCAGGTCGCTTTTGCCGGCAGGGATGGCCCCTATGGGAACCTGGTGGTTGTTGAAAATGGGAACTATCAGGTGTGGTTCGCACACCTGGAGGATAATTCCTTTCAAGTTCAGGCCGGGCAGATCGTGCAATCAGGCGATCTGCTGGCCTACTCGGACAGCACCGGTAACAGCACCGGACCGCACGTGCATTATGCGGTTCTCTATAAGGACCCAGACAGCGGCAATTACTACTGGGTGGATCCGAGGAATTTCTTTTCCCCAGACTCGATCACCCCATGGGGATGCGGAGGATAAAAGGTACGGGAGGCACGGTTCCGAGGGCGAAACCATCATTGCCCAGGGAGCAAAACGATCATGGCATACCAAGTCGGCAGGCTTCTCGTCCCGGATTGGCGCAATGTGGAGGTCGGAGCGGGCCTGTTCACATACACCTTCATCTTCCGAATTTCGAGTCAGGACCGTCTTCCGCCCGGCGCCTATTGTGATCTGATCTCAAGATACGCCCGCCTCATTTCAAAGGTCCACAGCCTGGCCTCGATCTGGGTTCAGGTGGATTCCCCCGCTCTCTGGTATCCTTTTGAGATCCGGCGGGGACTGGACAGGTCGCCCATGCCCTGTGCAGTCACGAGGGGCGGTTCCCGTTTGACCCTTGCCGACTTTAATTTCAGGCCCGGCGTGAGCCAACATGGGCTGCCAGCTCCGCCTTTTGCGCCTGACCCACAAAGCTCCGTAGGCGAGGACGAGTTGGCCTGCCTGCGGGTGTTGGCACGGGTGACACAAGGCCTGACCTCCGAGGTGGCATCCCTGTCCGGACTGGGCCTGCGAAGGGCACGCGACGCGTTGGACTCGCTCAGGCGACGGAACCTTGTCGATCATGCATTCCCCCGTTCGGCGGCAGCGAATTCGGCGCGGAGCCGGGGGCCGGGGGCTCCTGCCGTTCCCAGCCCGGCAACGGGGAAGAACCTGCCTCTTCATCGAGGTGGTTCAGGAGTTCCACCATATTCAGACGTCTATCCGTATTGGGGCTTGAAAAAACGAGGACTGACGATCGCCCTCAGAAGTTGGGGAGTACCGGCCGGTTTTCAGTTCACAGCGCGCCTGGCAGCGGACCACGGGGAGGCCAGGCGTCACAGAGTGACTGCGCGGTTATGGCCAGCCTGGCTCAAAAAAGACCTGGGCTTGAACGGCGAGATCTGGGCAGGCTGGACCGAGGTGAATCTGGCCGATATCCGATCATCCCCGGATGCACTGGCCTGGGGCAGCGTCGATGAGCGCGAGACGCTCTTCTGGCTGGAAGTCGAAAGCGGCCATCGCTCCACAGAAAAGACCCTTGAGAAGATCACGAAAAGCTTCCGAGCCTCGAGTTGGTACGCCAGGGAACGGGAGCTGAACTTGGTTTTTGCTGTGTTGGCGATACCGTGGGTGCAAAAGGTCCTGAGGACGGCCTTCATGAACATCGAGCCTCATGTGGCTGTGATCGTTGGAGACTGGAGGGCCTTTGGAGAGCTGCCGGTGATTCAATGGGGGCGCGTAACAACCCCTGACCGCGGGCTGGATCAAAAGAAGGAGAAGGACACAGCCATCGGCAGATGCAGGGCCCATACATGAGGACCGCGCAAAAAAATTCTTTCGGCAACACGTGAAGGAATTTCCGACCGTATATTTCTGCCTGGGCGCGTTCAGAGGGTCTGGCAAACACGAAAATAAGGGACCATACAGGATCTGCCGGTACGGGCCGAAACAAGCAAGTATCAGATTCTGTTCGGTGTGCCGCTACGGAATCGCCGCGCTCTTGCCCGGATCGGTTATTTTGAAGCTGGGGCGGTTTGCCCCGACCAGCAGCTCTCCAGTATCCCATTTGGGGCGGAGGCGGCTGCGCTGGCTTTGTTCGCCGCTGGTTGGACGATCGCCGTTCAATACCCGCCTGTTCTTGCCGATCAGACGGAGCGGCAGGAGCTTGAGTGAACCAAAGGTCGGGAGAGACAAACTGCCTCAGGCGGGAGCGCGCAGAAATCGCGGGGAAAAGGAGAGATATAATTGGGGAAATCCTCAACACATTAATTGGGTTTTGCAGGCATACAATGGATACGACAGGTATTGGGTCAAGGGTTTCGGCCGCCGGGCTGTTTGAAGCGGCGGATGAAAAAAGAGCAGGACGTCGTGACACCCGAGAAGCGCAGTTTGATCAAAGTCAGGTGCCGGGATTGGATAAAATATCGTGAACCCGTTGCCTGGGCGGAGCATCAGGGCAGTAGGGGCATGGCACTTGTCCGCTCTGCGTGCAGGGATTCCCAGGCGTATATCTCGATCCTATGAGCAAGGAAAGGAAAGGTTAAAATGGCAACTTATTTCATGTTCGGGAAGTATTCGTTGGAAGCCGTTAAGGCTATCAGCGCCAAGCGCACTGAGAAGACGATTGCCTTGATCAAACGGAACGGCGGAGAACTCAAAGCGGGCTATTCCCTGCTGGGCGACATCGATGTGGTCCTCATTGTGGATCTGCCCGATACAGACCAGGCGATGAAGACCTCGGTAGCCTTGAGCAAATTGCTGGGGATCTCCTTTCGGACGGTGCCGGCAGTGAGCGTGGAGGACTTCGACAAGCTCATGGAGTAGCATCGCTCAACCAGGGGGCGGCGCACTGCCGCCTCCACCCTGACCGCGTCCACGCGGAAGGAAGCTCATCAGAAACGGCCGGGGCGGGGGGTACACGTCAGCGGCCGGAATATCGAAAAACGGATCTCCGGGAGTGAACGCGGGGAGCTGCGCAGGGCGCATCGCCACAAGCCCGGCTGATGTCTGCAATTCCACGGTCAGGACGAACCTAACCCCCGGCACATACTATTGGTTCTCCCGCACTTTATGCGGGAAATGCAGGAAACGCGGAAACGTGATTTGCAAGAGGGATGCGACTCGCGGAACGATATCCACTCCAAGGCTTCAGCCTCACCCGGATCTTGGGAACCCGCTCAGGCAAGGTTTTGCTCCAGGCGGTGAGTTCCAGCACTTCCGCCATTTGCTCTTGTTGCCAAACGTGATCGGGCAGACGACCTAGCATGTATGTCCGAAAGCCCCGGGCGCCACCCTGCGCGGATGCCCAGGTGCAGGGCTTGAAAATGATCGAGCATCAGCTGGATGGCCGCGCTAACTTTGATCTGCTGCGCCAACGAGTCCCTGGCCCCCCGCCTTGATCTTCAGAAAAAGTGCGGGAGAACCCATTTTACGGGATGGTTATCTGTTCTTCTGCGGCGTGGTGTCCGCCGCGGTGGCAGGATGCGGGCGAGACCTCCGCACAAAGCAGGGTGCGCCGCGGCGGCTCATCCGCATCCTTCTGATCTCAGGGACTTTCCATTCCCTTTTCGTTGGATTGATTTGGATCCTTCGGCTTTCTGCCATTCGATGGAATGGCCGTTGCCAACCAGCCTGGTTCGCGCACCCGTTCATCGTTTAACCGGTATAAACGGGCTTCCATAATTGCCGAACGTCCAAGATAGCCCACGAGCCTGCGCGGATCGCTTCGATCCACCACGGGCAGGCGGCCGATGTGGTTGTTCAGGATCTTAAGCAAAGCGTCGTGTACCGATTCGTCCGGATAGGTCACGATGGGATCACGCTGGCCCGCTTCGAGCACGGTGATCTTGTGCGCAACATTGCCGGCGATCGCCTGTGCGATGTCACCCCAGGTGACAATTCCCACCAGAAACTGGTTCTCATCCACAATTGGGAAACCCTGATAACGAGTCCACTGCTGATCGCCGCGTGCAATGCGGTCCGCCAGCTCGCTGACCTTGGTGGTGCTGGAGACCGTGCGCGGGCCCTGATCCATCACGTCGCGGACATCCATATGCTGGAGAACGTCGGTTTCATAATCCTGAGGGATCCGCAAGCCGCGCCGCGCCAGTTTTTCCGTCATGATCGTGTTGCGCATCAACGGGAGGGTGACGCTGTAGGCGATTATGCAGACCAGCATCAGGGGCAGAATGGCATTGTAATCCCGTGTAATTTCAAATGCAAAGATGATCAGTGTGAAGGTCGCACGCGCAGCCGATCCAAATACCGCGGCCATGCCGACCAGGGCAAAGGCCGCGGGCGAAAGGTTGGCGCCGGGCATGATTTGGTCGACGATCATGGCAAATGCGCCGCCCATTGCAGCACCCGCCATGAACATCGGAGCCAGCAGACCGCCGGAAGTCCCGGAACCAAGCGAGATCACCAAGGCAAGGCTTTTAAAGAACATCACAAGCAATAGCACGGATAGGGTCAGGCGCGCATTCAAAATATCCGTGATCGTGTCATAACCGACGCCAAGCACGCGCGGTACGAAGAATCCGATGATCCCCAGGGCCAGTGCTCCGATCGCCGGCAGAAAAACCGGATCGACCGAAAGGTGCTCAAACAAATCTTCGAACCAGTACAGCGCGTTGCTGATCAGAACGGCGGCGAGCCCGCATAAGATGCCCAGCAGCAGGTAATAGGGCAGGGCACGCGGAATGCCGAAATCAATAGCCTGAACCACAAACATGGGCCCCCCGCCCAGCAGCTGCAGCCGAACGACCGTTGCAAGTGTACAGGCAATGACCAGCGGGATAAATGAGCGGGCCTTGAATTCAAAAAGCAGCAATTCAATGGCCAGGATGACCGCGGCGATCGGCGTGCTGAACGTGGCGGCCATGCCGGCTGCCGCACCGCAGGCCAGCAAAACCTTCCGCTCGGCGGCGGTCGTATTGAGCAGCTGCCCCACCAGAGAGCCGAATGCGCCGCCCGTCTGGATGATCGGTCCTTCCGCACCGAAGGGACCGCCCGTCCCGATCGCAATGGCTGCGGAGATCGGCTTGAGGATCGCCACGCGCGGCGCGATCCGGCTCTTGTTGGTCAGGACGGCTTCCATGGCTTCGGGGATCCCGTGTCCCTTGATCTTCGGCGTTCCATATTTCGCCATTACGCCGACGATCAAACCGCCCAGCGCCGGGACGAGCACCACCCAAATGCCCAGGGGGTTGTCCTTCAGGCTTGGCAGGGTCATGCCAAATTTTTGAAAATAGACAAGATTGGTGATGATTGCGATCAAGGTCAACAATAGATAGGCAACGAAACCCGCCATCCCTCCGATGGCAGCTGCCAGCAACGAGATTAACGACAGCCGGAAGTCGCCCGACGAATTGGGAGATGGCGGCCACTTGTGATGCAGATTTTCTCTATACATGTTTTCACCTCATAAAAGACGGGCGGATTATATGTCGTAATGCGATATAATACAAGTGCCGGCTCGCTTTCCGCCGCAAGTGTCTGAAGAAACCTGGAGAACAAATGGCTTCCATCAAACAATCTGAATACGAAGCTCTGGCCTCTTTTCGTTATGCATTGCGGCAATTTCTGCATTTCAGTGAGGAAGCTGCCCGCTCGCTTGGGATCACCCCAAAACAGCATCAAGCCTTGCTGGCAATCAAGGGATTTTCGTCCCACGGAAAAGTAAGTGTCGGTGAATTGGCCGAACGTTTACAGATCCGGCATCACAGCGCGGTGGAGCTGGTAAACCGGATGACTGCGGATGGATTCGTTGTACGCGAAGGTTCGGCGAAGGACCGGCGACAGGTCTATGTACATTTAACAGAACGCGGCTCAGAAATTCTCGAAAACCTTTCGGCTGCACACAAACGGGAACTCCGTCGTCTCGGTCCCAAATTGAAGGAATGGTTGGTCATTCTTTCAAACCATAAATAATCTGAAATATGATTACATCTGATGAATTGTCCGCCTCACCAAAAGACAAGGTTGTAAATTGTTGAAGAGTTTCCAGGGAAGACCGATTTCCAGGGAAAGGCCGTACCATGGCTCATCTTAAATCGCCTGTGCGCTTTGATGCGATGGGCCCTGCGGTCCGCTCGCCCGAGTATCGTTCGAAGGTCCTGAGCTGTCTGCCATTTTTCGTGCAGCTGCCCCCCGAGCCGATTTTCAAAATCAATGGCTTGTTCCAAGATCGTGACATTTCCGCCGATCAGCGGATCCATTGCGAAGCGGACCAGGCTGATCACTTATCTCTGGCGGCACCGGCAAAAAGGGGTGCAGTCAATGGACCTGCCTCATGGAGTTTTAACGAAGAAGGAGTACATTCGTGGTGTAAATATGCACGCTCAAAAGGAGACCAACTATGAACACCCTGACCCAACCCTTGCGTGATGAACACAAGGAATTGTTCCCAAACGTTGACCGCATCCGCCAGGTTGCGGAATTGGTCGGCGAAGCGCCCGTGGCTGAGATCCGCC
>DATJBI010000148.1:0-15714 GCA_035515435.1 Anaerolineales bacterium | reverse complement strand
TACAGCCATCACGAGCATTGGGATGGAACGGGGTACCCGGAGGGACTGAAGGGCGAGCAGATTCCCCTGCTGGCCCGCATCTTCGCCGTGGTGGATGCGTGGGATGCGCTCCGGTCGGACCGGGTCTACCGCCGGGCCTGGACAGACCCCAAGGCGATCGCGTATCTGAAGAAAAATGCGGGCACGCTCTATGACCCGCGCATTGTGGAGGTATTTCTCGGCCTGATCCAGGATCGGTCAAAGGTGGGGGAATGAGAACGCGCTTCCCCTGCGGTCCATCTGTTGCCGATGACCTCGATCGCCGCGTCCTGCTGGACTTCCAAAAGGAACTTGCGCCTCCCGCCCGTGCGGCGGGCGCCAGGCCTGGAGATTTTCCATCACCGGACAGCATTTGAGGTGGAAGCGGAAATATGGCAAACAACAAATGCCCGACAAGCCTCAGTTCTTGTCTTAATATCCCCTTAACAAACAATTGCAGCTTGTTATGATATAGTCTCTGCATATGCCTGAATCCGTTCTCGTCGTGGAAGATGAACCGGCGCTGCAGGAAACCCTTGCCTATAACCTGAAAAAGGATGGCTATGCCGTGGAGACGGTGGGCGACGGTCTCTCTGCCATTGAAGCAGCCCGCCGTCTAAGACCGGATCTCATCATCCTCGACATCATGCTGCCCAGGATGGACGGCTTCGAAGTCGCGCGCGTTCTTCGCAAGGAGTTGACCACGGCCATCTTGATGCTCACCGCCCGCGATGATGAAATTGACCGCGTCGTCGGTCTCGAGGTGGGCGCGGATGATTACCTCACCAAACCTTTTTCCATGCGCGAGCTGCTGGCGCGCGTCAAGGCCCAGCTGCGGCGCACGCGGATGTTGCGTGAAGAAATGGAAAAGAAAAGGGGCGACTCCGCTCCGCCGCACGAAACCTTGACATTTGACAATCTGGTCATCGATCTCACGCGCCGCGAAGTGATTTTGGACGGCCGGCCCCTGCAGCTCAAGCCCAAGGAATACGAACTGCTTCTCTTTCTTGCCGAGCATAAAAGCCAGATGCTTTCGCGTGAATTCATCCTGGAACGCGTCTGGGGCTGGGACTTCATCGGCGACAGCCGTACGGTGGATGTGCATGTGCGCTGGCTGCGGCAAAAGATCGAGGGGGACGCGGCGAATCCGATCCGAATCGTGACCGTGCGCGGCGGCGGATATCGGTTCGAGGGCTAGAAAAAAACGCAGATCAGCAAAGCGCAATTTGCACCTTACGCTTCTTTATGAACAGCATTTCCTATTTCCTCGTTGCGGCCTTTCTGCTCACTGCGATTGGGTTTGCCTGGCGCTATCTTGCTCTGCGGCATCAACTCAACGAATACCTCCGCGCAATCCGCCAAAACCCCTTGTCGGCGCCGGGCATGGCCGTGAAAGGCATGGAAGAACTATCGGACGCCGTAAACTCCCTGGTTTCAACCTTCAACCTGCAACTTGCCGCTTTGAACTCCGAGCGCGACCGTCTTGCGGCGGTGCTCGACCAGATGACCGATGGCGTGTTGATCGTAGATGCCCAGGGCCGGATTCAATTCGCCAATCCGGCCTCCAAAAGATTATTTGAAACGGCCGATGCAGTCAACCGGAGCATTGTGGAAGTCGTCCGTCATCACCAGCTTGTCGAAGCGTGGCAGCGCTGCCAGCAAACCAAAGAGCTGCAAAGCGAATCGGTGGAGATCCCCGCCCGCCGCCAGTTCCTTCAGCTGGTGGTCATTCCTGACACCCATGCGGGCGGAAGCCTTTTGCTGGTACAGGACCTGACGAGGGTCCGCCGGCTCGAAACGGTGCGCCGCGACTTCATCTCCAACATCTCGCATGAACTGCGAACTCCCCTGGCTTCCCTCAAAGCCTTGACCGAGACTTTATACAACGGCGCGATCTCGGACCCGGAAGCGGGGCCGCGCTTTCTCAGCCGGATGGTCACGGAGGTCGATGTACTGACCCAGATGACGCAGGAACTGCTCGATCTGTCGCGCATCGAGTCGGGACAGGTGCAATTGAACCTGGCACCGATCTCTCCGAAGCAATTGTTGGTGTCCGCTGTTGACCGCATGAAATTGCAGGCCGAACGCGCCGGGTTGACGCTGCGGGTGGAATGCCCCGAGGATGTGCCCGATGTCCAGGCGGATCAGCTGCGGCTGGAACAGGTACTGGTCAATCTAATCCATAACGCGGTCAAGTTCACGCGCCCGGGCGGGAATGTGGTCCTTCTGGCGCAAACCGACGGGGGCGCGGTCCGATTCGGCGTCCAAGATACTGGGATCGGAATCCCATCGGACGAGGTCTCACGCATCTTTGAGCGCTTCTATCGAGTGGACCGGTCGCGCGCTGGAGGTGGTACGGGCCTGGGACTGTCCATCGCGCGTCACATTGTTGAAACGCATCAGGGAAGAATTTGGGTGGACAGCCTGGAAGGCCAGGGCAGCACATTTTTCTTTACGATTCCGCAAAGCAAGGCAGGGCTTCCACAGCCCTGAAGTTTTCATAATTGTTGTGGTTTTGTTAGTCCGCTCTAAAGCGCAATCTGAACGATTTGTGCTATCCTAAGCGTGTGGAACTATTTCTAGCCGTCACCGTAATTGCCATGCTGATCGTCTTTATCATCGACGCAGGACAGAAGCGGCGAGACTTCCTCCTTCATCGGCGTGATGTGGCACACTGATGATTTCGAACATCTCTTTCTCCTCCTTTGCACAGGAACCCGGCCTCTCCCCGGGTTCCTGTGTTTTTGAGGGCCCCTCAGGGCAGGGATATTTACCAGATGTTAACTTGTCCTTAGACTGCTTTTAAAGCAAAAGGGATAGTATTTAGGAGGAACAAAGGAGCACCATGGACATGGAACTGATGTTTCTGATCATTACGCTCATCCTCACGCTGGTTGTTTTTGGCGTGGATGCCGCTCAGAAGCGGGATCAATACTTGGATAATCAGGAAAGTGAATGGAAAAACATATTCTCGTAACGAACGATGATGGAGTGCTTGCGCCGGGATTGCTGGCACTGGCACAGGAAATGCGCAAGCTTGGCAAAGTGAGCATCCTCGCACCAGATCGCAATTGGTCCGGGGGCGGACACGTGAAAACGCTGGATCGCGCTTTGCGCGTCAAGGAATACCATCTGGCCGACGGAACCGCCGCCTCTGCCAGCGATGGCGCTCCCTCCGATTGCGTGGCGCTCGCCACGCTGGGTTATTTCAAGGAACCGATCGACCTGGTGGTTTCGGGCATTAACGTGGGGGCGAACCTCGGACATGATGTCACGTATTCTGGAACGGTGACCGCTGCGATGGAGGGCGTGATCGCAGGCATCCCCGGCATTGCCGTTTCATTGGAGATTCCCGAGGGGCAGATCGGCGAGATTGATTTTGGACCCGCGGCACGTGCCGCAGGACACGTCGTGCGTCACGCGCTGGAAAACGGGTTGCCTCCCGAGATCCTGCTGAACCTCAACGTGCCGTTTCTACGAGATGAAGAGATCCGCGGTTTTCGTTTGACGCGCCAGGGATTGCGCGTGTATCACAGCCGTCTTGATGAACGCATTGATCCGCGCGGCCGTCCCTATTACTGGATCGGGGGCGACGCGCCGACCGGCGTCGCGGAACGCGGCACCGATATCGGTGCGCTGGCGGAGGGGTATGTCTCCGTCACGCCTCTTCACCTTGACCTGACCGCGTATCGTGTGCTGACCGATCTGAATACCTGGCCCTGGGATGAAAATATCGCGATCCCTTTTTTCGAAATGTCCGTGACGGATAGAAAGACCTGAGCATCCTGTTCTGCTCCTCATGATTGTCTCCCCCCGGGGGAGGCTGCCCGCCCACGGAACTGGCGGGCAGTTTTTTTATCGGGCAGTGGAATTCGTTCTTAACCAGATGTTAACCAGTTCTTCCATGGACATTAAACGCCCCTTGTTATGATTTGGCTGCATAAAAATCCAAAAGGAGAAGAAAGAAATGTCCAGATTCCTTCGCGCGTTTGTGTTCGTTGCAATTGCATTCAGCTTCCTGCTGGCGGGGTGTGGCACAAGTGCCGCACCGACTGCGACCGAAGCGATGCCGGCCACCCAGGCTCCGGCCTCGGCTGCCATGCCGGCCTCCACTGCCACGCCGACGCCGCTTGCTCCGGGTTCCGTTACACTCAACGGTTCCGGCAGCACGTTCCAGGCGCCTGCCGAAAGTGAATATGCATTTGCGTTTCCGCTCGTCGATCCTGCCGTGGTGATCAACTATCAGCCGACGGGTTCAGGCGCCGGGATCAAGGCCATCACGGATGGCACGGTGGACTTCGCCGGTTCGGATGCGGTGCTCAACCCGGATCAGGTGACGGCCGGAAAAGATCTGCAGATGTATCCGTTCCTGGCCGGTGCGACCGTGATGACCTATAACATTCCCGAACTCGATCCGACCAAAGACCCCCCGCTTATCCTGGATGGCAGTACGTTGGTCGGTATCTATAATGCCACTATCACCAAGTGGAACGATCCGGCTATTGCGGCGCTCAACCCTCAGATCGCTTCCAAGCTGCCTGCCAAACAAATTACCGTAGCACATCGCTCGGATGGCTCCGGCACCACCGCAATCTTTACCGCTGCGCTGACTTCATTCAGTTCGGCCTGGACTGCCGGTTCCGGCACGACGATCAATTGGCCCGCGGACAAGGCCGGGAACGGCGTCGGCGGCAATGGCAATCAGGGCGTGACCGCCGCGGTCCAAAATACGCCTGAATCGATCGGTTACGTGGAATACGCCTACGCCGTTTCGAACAAACTGCCCTTCGCCCAGATGGTCAACAAGGCGGGCAAGACGGTGACTGCTACACCCGACAGCACTGCCTCCGCGATGAATGATTTCGCCAATTCGTTCACGCCCCAGTTGACGAATACCATCGTCAATGGCTCGGGGGATGCCTCCTGGCCGATCGCGGGTTACACCTATATCATCATCCACCAGACCAGCATGACGGATTGCGTCAAGGCCTCCAAGCTGGTCGAGTATATCAACTGGATCCTGACAAACCCGGTTGCCACCAGCCGAGCCAAGGCTCTCGGATACGTTCCGCTGCCGGCTGCCGTTCAACAACTTGCGCTTGCCAAGCTTGGCCAGGTGACTTGCAGCGGCCAACCGGTTATGGTCCACTAGACCGATCCGCTTCCATCGATCCGGGGAGGGCCTCTCTATGTTATAAATGGGAGGCCCTCGCTTGGCTTTATTCATGGCAGAGCGGGAAATTTTCTCGTCGTGTGCGGAACCCAATGAGCGAAATGGTCGGTCTGGTCAACACCTCCGAATCATTGATATGAAAAAGATTTCTGTTCCCGGAAGAAACCATTGGCTGGCACGATTTCAGCGCTCAACCCATCATGGGGATATCCTGTGGTCAGGGTTGATCATCGTCGCATCCTTTCTCGTCCTGGCCATCGTCGTGGCCATCGGTTGGATGCTGTGGCAGCAATCTGCCGATGCGCGCGCCAAACTTGGCTGGGCCTTCATCCTGCCCACCTCCAATGCCACCTGGGATCCGTTAGCGGGTGTCTACCAGTCCTGGGCCTTTATTTATGGCACGTTGATCACCTCCTTGTTTGCGATCATTTTCGCAGTGCCTGTGAGTTTGGGGATCGCCGTTTTTCTGGCCGAATTGTGCCCGGAATCACTGCGCCTGCCGCTGGGCTGGATGATCGAATTGCTGGCGGCCATTCCAAGCGTGGTTTACGGTTTGTGGGGGATCTTTGTCTTCCTTCCCAAGGTGGTTGTTCCGGTCGGTCAGGGGCTGTTTGCGGCACTGGGACAAATACCATTGCTCCGTGTTTTCTTCACCGGGCCGATCCCATTGAGCGGCTCCTCGCGCCTGGGAGCTGCCATGGTTTTGACCATCATGATCGTCCCGACCATCACGGCGATCAGCCGCGATGTGTTGCTCGCAATTCCCGATACCCAGCGAGAAGCTGCGATGGGAATGGGATCAACCCGTTGGGAAATGATCTGGCAGGTCTTGCTGCCTTACGGCCTCTCAGGCATCCTGGGCGCGATCATTCTGGGGCTCGGACGTGCCCTGGGCGAGACAATGGCGGTGACGATGGTCATCGGGAACTCACTGGAAGCGACCAATTCGCTGCTTAAACCCGGCTCCACCATGGCCAGCTTGCTTGCGAATCAGTTCAAAGAGGCCGTTTCGCAGCTTCACTCCGATGCGATGATTGAGATCGGCCTCACCCTATTTGTGATTACCTTGATCCTTAATTTGATCGCGCGCTTTCTTGTCTGGCAGGTGGCACGGCGGACTCCGCAGGAGGCGCGCGCATGACCACAACCCGGTTTAGGGAATTGATTGCGAGGAACGAAACTGCGCATGCGCGCCGCCGCCGGATCACCAACGCCTTCATGCTGACGGTCACTGGTTTCTTGACGGTGCTGGCGCTCGTGCCCTTGTTCTGGATCGTGGGGTACGTGATCTATCGCGGCGGCCGCACAATCAATCTGGATTTTTTCACCCAGTTGTCGCGGCCGCTCGGCATGGCGGGAGGCGGTGTTCTGTTTTCCATCGAAGGCACGCTTGTCATCATGATCTTGGCCTGCCTGTTTGCCATACCGCCGGGCGTGCTGGCGGCTTTCTATGTGGCGCGCAATCCAAATACTGCCCTGGGCGTGGCATTGCGTTTTGGTACGGACGTGCTGGCGGGTGTTCCCTCCATTGTGATGGGCCTTTTTATCTACGTTCTGCTCGTGGTCCCCACCAAACACTATTCCGCATTGGCCGGAGGTCTGGCTCTGGCGATCTTGATGCTGCCGACGATCATTCGTACGACCGAGGAAATGCTCAAACTGGTTCCGCATACCCTGCGTGAGGGTTCGCTGGGGCTGGGGGCGCCCGAATGGAAAACATCCTTGACCGTCATGTTCCCGGCCGCGCTCAACGGCATTATCACCGGCTTTCTGCTGGCCATTGCCCGGTCGATCGGCGAAACGGCTCCTTTGCTGTTTACCGCTCTGGGGAATGAACAGTATGATGTTGGAACGATCGTCCGGGGCGGGATCCAATCTCATCAAAGTCTGTTCGCGATCATCGGGCGCATCATCAACCAGCCCGTCGACTCGCTGCCGCTCACATTGTGGAAATACGCCCAACAGCCATATCCGGAACGGATCGACCAATCCTGGGGTGTGGCACTCGTGCTGATGATCTTTGTTCTGCTGATTGAAATCATCGCGCGCCTGTGGGTCGAGTCACGCAAACGCGCACTCCAAGGATAAGGACATGGAAACCAATATCGCTGTTACAAAAACTGTGGCGCCGAGCGTTGAAGCGGCCCGGAAGATGGAAATAAGAAATCTCTCTGTCTTTTACAGGAAGTTCCGCGCCCTGGCCGAGATCAGCGTCACGGTTCTGTCCAACAAGATCACGGCGATCATCGGTCCGTCCGGTTGCGGAAAATCCACGTTGTTGCGTTCGTTCAACCGCATGAATGATCTGACTGCCGGCGCGCGGATGGACGGCGAGATCCTGCTGGATGGCGAGAACATCAATACCGCCGGGGTGGATGTGGTGGATGTCCGCCGGCGGGTCGGGATGGTTTTTCAACGCCCGAATCCTTTTCCGAAAAGCATCTATGATAACGTGGCGTTCGGTCCGCGCCTGTATGGCATCCGGCGCAGGAACGATTTGAATGAAATCGTGGAAAAATCCCTGCGGCAGTCCGCGCTGTGGGATGAAGTGAAGGATAAACTTCACCAAAGCGGGCTTTCGCTCTCGGGCGGACAGCAGCAGCGTTTGTGTATTGCCCGTGCGCTGGCCGTGGAACCCGAAGTCATTCTGATGGATGAGCCTGCCTCCGCGCTCGACCCGATCTCGACCCTGCGGATCGAGGAGCTGATGCACGACCTCGTCAAGGATTACACGATCATCATCGTGACGCATAACATGCAGCAAGCCGCGCGCGTCTCCGATTACACGGCCATGATGATGATTGACCAGGAACGGGCGGGGCGGATGATTGAGTTCGATGAGACGAATGTGATCTTCACCAATCCAAAGGATAAGCGCACCGAGGACTATGTGACCGGCCGATTTGGATGAGGATATAATTATCTTCTAGCTGCGTGGAGGAATCCGTGTTGCGCAAAACGTTTGAAACTGAGATCAAGCAGGTTAAGGATGATGTGCTGATCCTTGGCAGTATGGTTGAAGAGTCCCTCCTGAAATCGGTGGAGGCGCTCAAGAAGCGCGATTTGAAAGACTCCCAGAAGATCTTGGAGGGCGACCGGGCCATTAACAAAAAGCGGTTCGAGATCGAAAGCCGGCTGATGATCCTGATTGCCACCCAGCAGCCGATGGCTCATGATCTGCGGGTGCTGGCCTCGAACCTGGAGGTGATTTCCGAGCTGGAGCGCATGGGCGATTATGCCAAGGGCATTGCCAACATTAATATCCGCATGGGCGACGAGGCGCTGCTCAAACCGCTGATCGACATTCCGCGCATGGCTGAAAAAGGCGTGGACATGCTTCACCGCTCCCTGACCGCGTTCGTCAATGAGGATATTGAAATGGCGCGCAAGATCCCGGTGGAAGATGATATCGTCGATGGACTCTATCTCCAGATCTATCGCGAGTTGATGACCTTCGTGATCGCCGACCCCACCACGATCGAACGCGCCAACTGGCTGTTGTGGGTGGCGCACAACCTCGAGCGCTTCGCCGACCGCGTCACAAATATCTGTGAGCGGACCGTCTTTATCGTTACCGGCGAGTTGAGCGAGATCAACGACACCGACAATGAATTCTGGCATCCCCACAAACATGAATAAAAGCGTGCTGTTCCTGTGCACGGGCAATTCCTGCCGTTCGCAGCTGGCTGAAGCGATTGTCAATGCCCGTTACTCGCAGGAGTGGCGGGCATTTTCGGCCGGGACGCGGCCGGCGGGTTTCATTCACCCGCTGGCGCTTCAAGTGCTGCATGAGATCGGGATCGAGCATCGCGGCGAGTCAAAAGGCCTGGAACGATTTCGCAATCAAGAATTCGACCTGGTGGTCACGGTCTGCGACGACGCCAACGAGGAATGTCCCGTTTGGCTGGGAAGGGGGAAACGGGTCCACGCGGGATTTCGCGATCCGGCCGGGGCCGAGGGAACCGCTGAGGAACGGCTGGCCGCTTTTCGTCAGGTGCGGGACGAAATGTTAAGGAAAATTCCGGGACTTCTGAAATAATCATCGGCGGCCATGGCGCGCCGGCCCCGGATTTTGCCGCCGGGACGGCCTGCGGGGATCATTTGACGCCTTGAGTCGAGGGATGGTATTCTTGTCGCCCAGAGGAGAACGATCATGACCAATCCGTTTGATATCTTGTTCGAACCGGTCCGCATCGGACCCGTGACCGCACCCAACCGCTTTTACCAGGTGCCGCATTGCAACGGTTTCGGCCACCGCATGCCGCGCGGGCTCGCCGCGCTGCGCGGCATTAAAGCGGAAGGCGGCTGGGGTGTGGTCTGCACCGAGGAAGTGGAGATCCATCACAGCAGTGATCTTGCGCCATATTTTGAAGGACGATTGTGGAGTGATGAGGATATTCCCGCACTGGCTTTGATGGCCGAGTCCGTTCACCGGCACGGCTCATTGGCCGGCATTGAACTTGCCTACAACGGACTCGACGCGTCGAATTTATATTCACGCGTGCCCCCGCTGGCGCCGCGTTCGATGGGGACGATCGGCGGGTCCGGTTACGATCCGGTGCAGACGCGCCGCATGGACAAGGAAGATATACGCAACATGAGGGACTGGCATCGCCAGGCCGCGCTGCGCGCCCGGCGCGCCGGCTTCGACATCATTTACTGTTATGCGGGTCATGGCATGAGCGCGGCCGCCCAGTTCATTTTGCGCCGTTACAACGATCGAACGGATGAATATGGCGGAAGCCTGGAAAATCGAACGCGCCTGCTGCGCGAGCTGATCCAAGAGACCAAAGAAGCGGTCGGCGGCACGTGCGCCGTTGCCGTGCGTTTTGCAGTGGATGAGCTGATGGGCGACGATGGGATCACCTCGCAGGGGGAGGGTCACGACGTGGTCGCGCTGCTGGCGGAACTGCCTGATCTGTGGGATGTGAACCTCAGCAATTGGGGCAATGATTCAGCACCTTCTCGTTTTGAAAAAGAAGGCTTTCAGGAGAGATACATTTCGTTTGTCAAGAAATTGACCACCAAGCCCGTGGTCGGGGTGGGCCGCTATACCTCGCCCGATTCAATGGTCTCGGCGATACGACGGGGCGTGCTCGATCTGATCGGGGCGGCGCGCCCTTCAATCGCCGACCCGTTCCTGCCGACCAAGATCCGAGAAGGCCGCCTCGAAGATATCCGGGAATGCATCGGGTGCAATATCTGCGTTACGGGCGACACGCGTTTTGTGCCCCTGCGCTGCACCCAGAATCCGACGATGGGCGAGGAGTGGCGGCGCGGCTGGCATCCGGAGCTCATTGCGCCGAGGAAAAGCACGAAAGAAATCATGGTGATCGGCGCCGGGCCCGCGGGTCTGGAGGCCGCGCGTGCGCTGGGTCAGCGCGGCTACGGTGTGACTCTGCTGGAGGCCCGCCAGGAACCTGGCGGACGCGTTCTGCGCGAAGCGGGACTGCCCGGACTCAGTGAATGGCGGCGCGTGATGGATTGGCGGTTGACCCAGATCAAGAAGATGAAAAATGTGTCTGTCTATCCGTCCAGCCCGATGACGGCGGAGGAGATCGTCGAAAGCGGTGCGCAGAACATCCTCGTCGCAACGGGCGCAACCTGGCGGCGGGATGGGGTGGGGCGGACATTGTCGAGATCGATCAACGGCCACGATCTGACGAATGTACTCACACCGGACGATCTGCTGGAGGGGAAACTGCCATCGGGCAAGGTCATCCTCTACGATGACGATCATTATTACATGGGCGGCGTGCTGGCGGAACTGCTGGCAGCCCAGGGGGCGCAGGTTGTGCTGGTCACACCTGCCCCGCTGGTTTCATATTGGTCGCAATACACGCTGGAACAGGAACGCGTCCAAAGGAGGCTCATGAAGCTGGACGTGAAGATCCAGGTCCAGCATGTCCTGGTTTCGATCGGAAGTCATTCGGTTAAGATATCTTCGACCCTCACCGGCCAGACCACTGAATTGGAAAACGACTCCGTGGTGCTGGTGACGGATCGGATCTCGAACGATGGTCTTTATTATCAACTCAAGTCTGCCCTGGCGGAAGCCGGGCCTGGATCGTTGCGTCTGATCGGGGATGCCGAAGCGCCAAATATTATCGCGCAGGCGGTGTTCTCGGGCCATCGCGCGGCGCGGGAGTTTGATGAAGTGCCAGTTGCTGGCACGCCGTTCAAAGTCGAGAGAATGAATGTGTGATTAAATTCCGGCAAGGGTCAGGATCAGATCGGTGAGATAGCCGATCAGGAAACCGATCCAGAGTCCCCAGCCGGCCGGGAATTTCATTTCGGGCCGGCGGTTCAAATTGAACAGTTCGCCGATGATGTAAACCAGGGCGCCCGCCGCCAGCGACAGGAATAGAACGAACATCGCATCCGAAAGGAGGAAATATCCGACGACGGTGCCCAGGAAGGTTGGACCGCCGCCGATCAAACCCGCCAGGGCGATGAAGCCCCACGAAGGGCGATCGCCACCCACCAGCGGGCCGACAATCCCGAAGCCTTCTGTGGCGTTATGCAATCCAAAGCCGATGATGAGCAGGGCGGCAAAGGCGATATCGCCGCGCCCGGCGGCCTGGCCGATTGCAAGCCCTTCTGAAAAATTGTGCAATCCGATGCCCCCGGCGATCATCAGGGCCAGCCGAGTCGGGTCGATTGGCCCATTCGCGCCGGGTCGGGCCCGCATGAAGCGTTGATCGAAGGCGATCAGCCCGAGCAGCCCCAAGCCGAATCCGAACACAAAGATGCTGAGCAGAAAAAAGAACACGGGGAAATCCTTGTGCTCGGTGATCGCCGATTTAATCGGCTCGGACAGGTTCGAAAGAACATCGAACAGGATGAATAGCAGGATGCCCGCCGAGGTCATGGACAGAAAGGTGCGCTTTCCCAGCGATAGGCTCTGGATTCGCCCCAGCGGCAGGCCGAGGTAAATGGTAAATCCGGCGATCGCGCCGAGGAACACTGTCTGGACAAAGCTCATGAATTATCCTCCATCATTGGATTGACATTGATAAAGAAAGTCAGCCCAATAAAGGCTGACTGGAAGAATCTATCATGCGGGGGCGAAATTGGGAATGCAAAAATTATGTGCGACCTCGAGCGCTTCTATCTGGATCTCGTCCTGCGTGTGCCGGACCTGCCGTGATAAGCCGGAGCAAGAATGCCGATCTTCCGGCACATATTTTCATCATCCAGGCGTGAACGGATGCGCGCGTCCAGTTCTTCGAGCGCGTCGGCGGCGATGGTGATGACCGTTGCCAGTTCGGCGTTATAACGATAATTGAACAACTGGTAGAGTTTCTCGCGCACCCAGGGTGTCATGGATTGTGTCCCGAGATCGTCGAGCACCAGCAGCGGTGCGGTGCGGATTTCGTCGAAGCGGCGATCGAAAGTGGTCTGGCTGTTCGGACTGAACGTGGCGCGCAGATGATCGAGCAGGTCGGGCACCATAACGAACAAGGGCGGGTCGCCGAGCTGTGCGCGAAGGTTTGCAATCGCCGCGGCCAGGTGCGTCTTGCCGCAGGCATAATCTCCCGTCAATACCAGCCAGCCGCGCGGCTTCTGGGCAAACCCCTGTGCAATTTCAAAGGCGTCTCTCAGAGATTTCAGCGCGGGCGGGGGCAGGTCTTCGTCTTTGCGCAGCGAGAAGTTTGCAAACGTTCGATTGGCATGCAGGTCGAGCGACGAGAGTTCGGGATGGCCGGCGTCGTCCATCGGGCGGCGATAATCGGGCGCGACAATTTTCGTCTGTGTGACCAGCTCCGGGTCGGCCAGGCGAGAACGGATGCGCGCTTCGATTTCATCCAGGGCCAGATTGGTCGTCACCACGGTGGATAATTTATTGATGTAGCGGTAATTAATGATCTGAAACAGTTTTTCCTGCGCCCAGCCGGTTGCGTTCTGGGTTCCGAAATCGTCGAGCACCAGGAGTCTGGCGTTGCGGATTTCTTCGAAGCGCTGCTCAAAACTTGTATCCTCGTCGTTGTATGCAAAACGCAGGGTGTCGAGCAGATCGGGAACCGTTAAGAATAGGGTTGGCACGCCCAGGCCGACCGCATAGTTCGCGACGGCTGCGGCCAGATGTGTTTTTCCGCAGCCATACCCCCCCTGCAGCAGCAGCCAGCCGTTGAGGTTCTGCGCGTAATGCCGCGCCTGGTTGAAAGCCATCTCCAGGGAATTGGCCGGCATTTCCGCGAGACCTTTTCGTCCGCGCGGCTTGAATGTCTCAAAGGTCAGGTCCCTGAGTTCATCGAGATGGCTGAGTGCGAATAACCGGTCCCGTACGGCGTCCGTCACTTTGGCACGGCGGCACACGCAGATTTCCAGCTTCCCAAAATCGGGATGACCGAGGGGGACATCCGCCCGCAGATAGCCCATGCCGTGGCAATGCGGACAATTTGGGTCGCCCGGCAGGTCGTGCGCGGCCTCACTCTCCGACGAACTTCTTGATCTTGCCTTCGACGTCGCGCTGGTGAGATGCTTGATTGTCTCGTCTATTTTGCTTTTCGGCACGGCCCTCTTCCTTCCAGCGTTTTAAAATTGCTTCGCAATATTTCCAGCTGCGTTTGTTATTCTTCACGGCCAGTTCGATCGCATCTGCGGTCCATCCAGGCGGATAGGTCTCTTCCGCATCCTTCAACGCATCGGCGATCAGCGGCGTGAGCGGGCCGATGTTCTCTTCATACAACTTGAACACATTGGGCCGTTCCATCGGCGCGGATCCTGTCTGGGCGGACGCCCGCCAGTTGCCCTGGGCAAATGCCTCTGCCGCGGCGCGGCCGCGCCCGGAATTCAAGAAATAGAACCTGTCCGCTTCATGCTGCGACCTGATCAGACACCCGCGCTGGACAGCCTTTTCCAACGCCGCCGCGACCTCGCCCGCCGCCAGACCCAGGTCCTTGGCATCAAAATCGGTTTCGCACAATGCGCGGAATGGTCCGTCCATATGTTCGAACCGCCAGAGGGCATACAACGTGACCTTTAACTCATCCGCCTCGGTGATCTCGTTCAACAGCTGGTTGAAGAACGAGTCGGGCAGTGGAGTGAATGTTTCGGAGTCAGTGAAACCCTTGAATTTCTTCATGACACTTCGGCGCCGGGACAGGCGGGGGTCCCAAGCCGACCCTGGCGGACCTGGCGCCCGCGGGGTGCGCTATTCATTTGGATTGAACATCCTCGTGGCGGCGTTCTCGAACTTGGCCAGCGCACTGCGGAAAACCAATTCTACGCTGCCGACCGGCCCGTTGCGGTGCTTTGCGACAATGATCTCAGCCACGTTTTGTTTGACCGTGTCCTTCTCGTATTGGTCGGGGCGATAAATGAACATGACGATGTCGGCGTCCTGTTCGAGCGAACCGGATTCGCGTAAGTCCGAAAGCACGGGTCGTTTATCCGAGCGCTGTTCCACGGCGCGGCTTAACTGGGCCGCGGCGAGCACCGGCACATTCAATTCGCGTGCCAGCACTTTGAGATTACGCGAGATATAGGAGACTTCCTGCACACGATTATCGGTGCGGGTATCGCCGCCCATCAGCTGGAGATAGTCCACCACGATCAGATCGAGATGATGTTCGAGGTGCAGGCGCCGGCACTTCGTCCGGATTTGAAGCGGGGTGATGGCAGGCGTGTCATCGAGGAAGATCTGCGTATCCGACATCACTTCAACGGCATGGGTGAACAGCGGCCACTCGTTTTCCTGCAGCTTCCCCGTCCGCAGACGCTGCGAATCAATGCCCGTTTCCTGGGCGATCAAGCGCTGGACGACCTGTTCGTTCGACATTTCGAGCGAGAAGATGGCGACATGCTTTTTGTGCGTCAGGGCGGCATTCTTGGCGGCCGAAAGCAAGAATCCTGTTTTGCCCTGGCCGGGACGACCGGCAATGATCAACAAGTCTGACTGCTGCAGCCCCCCGAGCATTTTATCCAGATCAATGAAACCGGTCGGCACGCCGAAGATCTCTTCATCGCGCTTGGCCAGATCATCGATCCGGTCGTAGTATTCGCTGAGCGCAACGGAGATCGGCTCGACGTCGTGTTTGAGGCGGCGCTCGCTGACATTGAACACGGCTTTTTCCGCTTCATCCATTACGTTGTCCACGGTTGAGCTTTCGTTGTACGCCAGTGAGGCAATCGAGTTCGCAGCGTTGATCATCTTGCGGCGAATGGCATGACCTTCCACGATCCGCCCATACGATTCGGCGTTGAGCGAGGAGGGAACCTGGTTGACCAGCGCGGTCAGATAGGCCGGCCCGCCGATCTCTGCGAGCTGACCTTTGCGATCCAACTCTTCGGTCAATGTCAACAGGTCGATCGGGATGCGCTGCTCGTGCAGGCTGGTGAACGCTTCCCAAATCCACTTGTGGCGATGAATGTAAAAATCATCGGCCTGCAAAAATTGGGCAACGTCGTAATACGCTTCAGGGTTAATGAGCACCGCCCCTACAACGGCTTCTTCGGCTTCTCGACTGTGCGGGATCGTGGGCGCGGCGGGGGCGGTAGTCTCTTCTTGTGGAATATAT